>CAVJLN010000023.1:0-37535 GCA_963650485.1 Bacteroidaceae bacterium | reverse complement strand
CGGCTATTTGAAATTTTCTTTTTGCATGGTTCAGGATGCAACATTTGATTACAAAGTGTTGCATCAGGAAATAGCCAGGAGGCTCAGAGGAAACAGGAGGTTTCTATGTTAAGACTAACGGTAAGTACAGAAGAGTATCTGATGATTGGTGACAATATCAAAGTGGTATTCCTTGGAGGTACAAAGAATCATCTTCGAATCATGGTGGATGCCCCCAAAGAGGTAAACATCATACGAAGCTCCACACTGGAGAAGCAGATCACCGATCCGGAAGAAAAAGCAAATCTTCCTAAATACTATGCAGAACCCGAAACGGATCCCAAGTATTTAAAGAAGAAAAAGTCCAGAGTCGTAATTTCTCACGGCAATCTGGATCAGTAACATCGGTAATAGCCGGGAGCTTTGAATATCACAAGTCAGGGCCCGTCTTTGAAGTTCGGGTTTCCGGTTACTATAAAGCAACAAAAAGAAACTATTCACAAAGCAACTGACACAAACGGATTTGTGCCAGTATTACAAGGAGGTAATATTATGGTAGTACAACACAATTTAACAGCAATGAACTCTAACAGAATGTTAGGCTTAACAACCAAGACACAGTCTAAGTCCACTGAGAAGTTATCTTCCGGTTACAAGATCAACCGTGCAGCAGATGATGCAGCTGGTCTTTCCATCAGTGAAAAAATGAGAAGACAGGTAAGAGGTTTGACACAGGCTTCTGCTAATGCACAGGATGGTATCTCAATGGTTCAGACTGCAGAGGGTGCTCTGAATGAAGTCCATGATATGCTGCAGAGAATGAATGAACTAGCTGTAAAGGGTGAAAATGGAACTTTAACCCAGGATGACAGAGATTACATTGCAGCAGAAGTAAATCAGTTAAGAGAGGAAATTGATCGTGTAGCAGATACCACTACTTTTAACGAGCAGCAGTTGTTGGATGGAACCGGTGGCGATGGAGCCGGTACATTCTCTTTACAGGTAGGAGCAGAAAGTGGACAGCATATTGATTTTACTATCGAAGCAATGGACATTGATACATTAGCTATAACTGAAATGAGTGCTGATGCAAGCGTAGCAGATAACTATGCTACTTTGAACACTGAGGTTAAAGCAGCAATCAAAACAGTTTCTAAGCAGCGTTCAGATCTCGGTGCTATCCAGAACCGTCTGGAGCACACCATCAACAATCTGGATAACGTTGTAGAGAATACTACCAGCGCAGAATCAGCTATCCGTGATACCGATATGGCTACAGAAATGGTTAAGTACTCCAACAACAATATCCTGTCTCAGGCAGGCCAGGCTATGCTGGCTCAGGCTAACCAGTCCAATCAGGGTGTACTTTCCTTATTACAGTAATTTCTATAAACAACACTGTATGAGTAAAAATTGCATAATTGAGTTGTAAGCAAAGGCGGTCAGGCAAAATACCTGACCGTCTTTTCACACTCCAACTATTCGTAATTTTCCTTCTACTACATCTTTGCAACAAATTCATCCATACTCGAAACCTTAGCCGCAAGTCTTAACCATTTATTCAGTATATTTTCATCATGTTCACTAAAAATTCTTTCCTGAAGTTCTTCTGAAATATCTCCATAATCTTCTAATAACTTTAAGATAGATTTTGCTTCTCCAAGTGCTGTTCCTTCTCGCTGTCCATCATGGTAAACCTTCTGTAGCTTCTCCCATTGTTTCATATACTTCACCGTCACTTCTGCATCTTTTTTGATTTGGTCAACCATCTGGGCGATTTCCAGGGCTTCTGTTTCATCCGGTTCAAGCTCTTCCTCCGAGCGGCTTCCATCAATGTACTGCAGCAGCTTCCGGAGTCGTTCCGGTGGATTGCCTTCGGTTCCCTTCGTATAGAGGAAGATTGTCTGTGCACCATCCTTATAGTTCATACCCGGTTCTTCCACACAGCCGGTTCTTACCGTATAGTTCATCCAGTTTCTGTTTTACATACGTGTTGTTGTTCATACGGTTTCTCCTTTGTGTGCAGAAACCTTCTGAAAACCCGAAAGCCCATCCGTCAATCGAATATCTGAATATCCATTAACATTCCGAAAAGTCCCTGCCCGTTATTGTGAAATAAAGTGAAATGGTAAAGCATAGACTTTCTGAAAATTAAGAGGGCTGCCTTCTGTCTGATGGACAGATGCATGTAAGAAAGGATAAAAATGCAATCCTTAATACCTGATTCATAGAAACTGTATGCTTTGTCTGCATTATAGAAAACAATTTTCAAAGCGTCAATACATTTACTGTATTTTCGTCACATTGCACAGAAAAACACATCAAACAAAGCAAATGAGCAGGGTCAAATGCCGGCTAATCAGCGCGCGGATCGAGTAGAAAACGACGCATGTCTGCGATGATATATTTTTATAACTATTTCCTCCTCAAATATGTTATACTTTAGTTGATTATGCCATAAATAGTATTCTTGTCCATTTTACCCATAATGGCACAAAACTACCGCACTTACCCCAATATTAAGGAGTGAAACATTATTTTATGAACACCAAAGTTTTACACACCCTAGAATACGACAAAATAATTCAATTACTCATAGACAAAGCAACCTCCAATCCCGGACGGGAACTTTGCCGCAGGCTCACTCCTTCCACGGATTTATCTGCGATTGAGAAAGCCCAGCAGGAAACAGGCGATGCGCTCTCCATGCTGCTTACCAAGGGTTCCACTTCCTTCGGCGGCAACAAGGATCTGCAGTTTGCCATCAAGAGCCTGGAGATAGGCTCTTCACTCTCCATTCCGGAGCTTCTTAGCATCGCAGGGCTTCTCCAGAATACTGCCCGCATCAAATCCTACGGACGCAAAGCCCGCGAGGAGGATGCTGACACCTCTCTGACGCCCTACTTTACAGCGTTGGAACCGCTTACCAGAGTATCCGAAGAAATCAGCCACTGTATTCTGTCCGAGGAGGAAATTGCAGATGATGCCAGCCCAAAGCTGAAATCCATCCGTCGTTCCATTGTCTTAACCGGAGATAAAATTCACTCCCAGTTAAACAGTATGGTGAACGGCTCCTACCGGACTTACCTGCAGGACAACGTTATTACGATGCGTAATGACCGCTACTGCATTCCGGTAAAGTCTGAATACAAAGGACAGGTCAAGGGGATGGTACACGATCAGTCCTCGACCGGTTCTACCTTTTTCATAGAACCGGAAGCCATCGTCAACCTCAACAACCAGTTGAAGGAGCTTTCCATTCAGGAAAAGGAAGAAATCGAAGCCATTCTCTTTTCCTTAAGTCAGCTCTGCGCCGAACATACCGAAGAGCTGGCACGCAACCAGCAGTTAATGACACAGCTTGACTTTATTTTTGCCAAGGCTTCCCTTGCACTTGACTTAAACGCAACGAAGCCGGTTTTCAATACCGATCATTATATCCGAATCCGGAAGGGACGTCATCCTCTCCTTCCTGCGAAAAAGGTAGTCCCGATTGACATCCATCTCGGAAAGGATTTTGATCTTCTGGTCATCACCGGCCCTAATACCGGTGGTAAAACCGTCAGCTTGAAAACCATCGGACTTTTTACCCTCATGGGACAGGCCGGCCTTCATATTCCGGCATTGGACCGCAGCGAGCTTTCTATTTTTACGGAAGTATTTGCAGACATTGGCGATGAGCAGAGCATTGAGCAGAGCCTCAGTACCTTCTCCTCCCATATGACCAGCATTGTTTCCATTCTGCAAAAGGCCGATGCCGATTCCTTGTGCCTGTTTGATGAGCTTGGTGCCGGAACCGACCCGACCGAAGGTGCTGCCCTTGCGATTGCCGTTTTGAACTACCTGCATGAGCGCGGCATCCGCACGGTTGCTACTACCCATTACAGTGAGCTTAAGGTCTATGCACTTTCTACCGATTTTGTGGAGAATGCCTGCTGTGAATTTAACGTGGATACCCTTTCTCCGACCTACCGCCTGTTAATCGGTGTTCCCGGAAAAAGTAATGCCTTTGCCATTTCCAAAAAGCTTGGGCTTCCCGATCACATCATTGAGGCAGCAACCGCACAGATCGGTACACAGGATAAAAGCTTCGAGGAGCTGCTCTCCGATCTTGAGGAAAGCCGGATCACCATTGAAAAAGAACGCCGTGAAATTGCTTCTTACAAGGAAGAAATCAAAGCGCTCCGCGAAAAGCTGCAGCAGAAGAATGAAAAAATTGATATGGCAAAGGACCGTATCTTGCGTGAAGCCAATGAGCAGGCCCGTGAAATCCTACAGGATGCCAAGGAAACCGCCGATGAAACTATCCGGATTTTCCAGAAAGCCGGCCCCAATGCTTCTCTGAAAACACTGGAAAAGGAACGGGAAAAGCTCCGTGGCGAAATTGGTAAGAAGAATGATAAACTGGCGCTGAAAACCACTCCCACCAAATCCGGGAAAAAGGTCAGGGCTGAGGATCTCAAAATCGGTGATACCGTAAAAATCCTCTCCATGGGACTTGTCGGAACCGTCAGCACCCTTCCCGACCACAAGGGAAATCTGTTTGTACAGTGCGGTATCATGCGCTCCCAGGCAAATGTCAAAGATCTTGCTTACGGGGAAGCCAAAGCAGAGCCTGAGAAACCGGTTTTACAAAGAAGCCATACCGGAAGTGTGAAGATGTCCAAGTCCATGCACGTTTCCGCTGAAATCAATCTTCTTGGCAAAACCGTGGACGAAGCCCTTGCCGAGCTTGACAAATATCTGGACGATGCCTACCTTGCCCACCTCCCGTCCGTCCGTGTTGTACACGGCAAAGGAACCGGCGCTCTCCGCAGTGCCGTACAGAGCCATTTGAAGCGCATTAAATATGTGAAGAGCTACCGGCTCGGAGAATATGGAGAAGGGGATGCCGGTGTCACCATCGTCACCTTTAAGGAATAACGTTAAAAATACGAAACAATTGGAACTATTTATTTTTATGATTTATCAGGAGTTATGAGATGAATCATTAAAGGAAAGGTAGGAATGATCTATGGCTGCTAAACAGAAAATTTTAATTGTAGATGATGACAACAATATCGCAGAACTGATTTCCCTTTATCTTACAAAGGAATGCTTTGAGACCATGATTGCAGGAGACGGTGAAACCGCACTTACGCTGGCCGACAGCTTTACACCCAACCTGATCCTGCTTGACCTCATGCTTCCGGGCATCGACGGTTATCAGGTCTGCCGTGAAATCCGTGCCAAGTCATCCATTCCGATCATCATGCTTTCTGCCAAAGGTGAGATCTTTGACAAGGTTCTGGGACTGGAGCTCGGTGCCGATGACTATATGGAAAAGCCCTTTGACTCCAAGGAATTGGTGGCTCGTGTCAAGGCTGTACTGCGCCGTTACAAACCGGCTGCTGCCGCACCGGAGGCAGCGGATATCCGCTGTGTGGAATATCCGGATCTGATTATCAACCAGACCAACTACTCCGTCATTTATATGGGACGCACGATTGAAATGCCGCCGAAGGAGCTGGAGCTTCTGTACTTCCTTGCTTCCTCCCCAAACCATGTATTTACCCGTGAACAGCTTCTTGACCAGATCTGGGGATATGAATACATCGGTGATACCCGTACCGTTGACGTACATATCAAGCGTCTTCGCGAAAAGATCAACGATCACGAGCACTGGCGGATCGCGACCATCTGGGGCATCGGCTACAAGTTCGAGACGAAATAATCCATGAACGCTTATCGATGATAAGCAGCGAGGCATTTATGAAAAAAACACTTTATCTGAAATTTATTCTGGCTTACATCATCTTCGGATTTTTTGGCTTCATGGTCGTCGCCACTTTTGTAAGCAGCATGACCATGGAGCATCTGAAACGTGAAAAAGCAGATGCATTATACAAGGAAGCAACACTGATTGCCAACACCTATGCTTCCGACCTTTACAACAATGAAACCACTCTGGAAAGCGTGAAAAACCAGCTTGATGCACTGGATACCTACCTTTCGGCTACCCTGTGGATCATTAACCCCTCCGGACGTCTGGTGCTCTGCTCCAAGGAACCGATCAATGTGGAAAACGAAATCGTCATCGACAATTTTGACCCGACCATTACGGAGGGTTCCTATTACACCATTGGAGATTTCTTTGACACCTTTACCGAGGAACAGTTGAGCGTTTTTGCTCCGATCACCTCTGATTTCAAGGTGCGAGGCTACGTGGTCATCCATTATCCGATGAGCAATCTCACGGCATCCTGCAACAGTCTGTTGAACATTTCCTATATCATGCTCATCATTCTGTTTTTACTGTCGCTGATTATTCTGATCTTCTTTACCGAGCTGGTTTATCTGCCCCTTCGCAAGATTACAAGGGCAACCGAGCAGTACGCTTCCGGTAACATGCACTATGAATTCCAGATCGACAGTGAAGATGAAATCGGCTATCTGGGTGCAACGATTTCTTACATGGCAGGTGAAATTGCCCGTTCCGAGGATGATCAGAAAAAGTTCGTAGCGAACGTCTCCCACGACTTCCGCTCTCCGCTAACCTCCATCAAGGGATATCTGGAAGCGATGCTCGATGGCACGATTCCACCGGAGCTTTATGAGAAGTATCTGAACATTGTATTGAATGAAACCGAACGACTTCGCAAGCTCACGAACAGTTTGCTTACTTTAAATAACCTGAACACGAAAGGAATGCTGTTAGATATCAGCCGCTTCGACATCAATACAGTCATCCGTAATACGGCTGCTTCCTTCGAGGGCACCTGCAAGCAGAAAATGATTGCGATCGAACTTATCCTTACCGGGGACGAGCTTTATGTCAAAGCTGATGTCGGCAAAATCCAGCAGGTATTATATAACCTCCTCGACAACGCCATCAAATTCAGCCATGAGGATTCCATCATTAAGATTGAAACCACCGAGAAGCACAACAAAGTATTTGTCTCTGTAAAAGACAGCGGAATTGGTATTCCGAAGGACGAATTGAAGCAGATCTGGGAACGCTTTTATAAGTCCGACCTGTCCCGTGGCAAGGACAAGAAGGGAACCGGCTTAGGCCTTTCCATTACGAGAGAAATCATCCGTTCCCATGGTGAAAATATTAACGTCATCAGCACGGAAGGAGTTGGTTCGGAATTCATTTTTACCCTACCGGTTACCCCGGATGAAGAAGACGAAGACTAACCTCTGTGCGCAGATCATAAAGTACCCTATTTACGATTCATTACAGAAAGAAGGACAGACATGCATATCATTTTACATCAGCCGGAAATTCCGGCAAATACCGGAAATATCGGAAGAACCTGTGTCGCTACGGGCACCGATCTTCATTTAATCGAGCCGCTTGGCTTCCAGCTTAACGAGAAGTCCATCAAGCGTGCCGGCATGGACTACTGGGAACACCTGAACGTTACCCGTTATATTAACTTCGAAGATTTCAAATCACAACACCCCGACGCCAGGATCTGGATGGCCACCACGAAAGCACAGCACGTCTACACGGATGTTTCTTTCGGTCCGGACGATTATATTATGTTCGGAAAAGAAAGTGCTGGTATTCCGGAGGAAATTCTGATAGAATATCCAGATACGTGCATCCGTATCCCGATGCTGCCCACGATCCGATCCTTAAATTTATCGAATTCGGTATCGATCGTTTTATACGAAGCACTCCGTCAGCAGAACTTTGAAAGCATGCAGCTTATCGGAGAGCTTCACCGTCTCCACTGGACGGATTCCACTACGAAAACAGAGTAAATGCACAAAATTATACAATTGGAGTATCTTATGAGTCAGACTGGAATTTTAACCAAAGCAAAGAAGAAATTTATTGGAGATAAAGCCTTTTACCGTTATCTGATTTTCCTCGCCTTTCCGATGATCGTTCAGAACGGAATCACAAGCTTTGTCAGCTTCATAGATAACATTATGGTCGGACAGATCGGAACGGAACCCATGTCCGGCGTTGCCATTGTGAATCAGTTATTTTTCGTATTTAATATCTGCATCTTCGGAGGCGTCTCCGGTGCTGGTATTTTCAGTGCACAGTTTTTCGGAAAAGGAGACTACGAGGGACAGAAATATACCTTCCGTTTCAAATTATATGCCTGTCTGCTGATTACTGCGATTGCCTGTGTGCTGTTTTATTTTCTGGATGAACCGCTGATCTCCCTCTATTTAAGTGACGAGGGTTCTGTCGGTAATACACAGCTTGCCCTGTCCTATGGTAAAGAGTATCTCGCCATTATGATCCTTGGCCTGCTCCCCTTTGCGATTTGCCAGACCTATGTGAGCACGATCCGCGAAACCGGACAGACCTTTGTACCGATGATCTCCGGTATTGTTGCGGTTATTACCAACCTGGTGCTGGATTATATCCTGATTTTCGGTGCTTTCGGAGCCCCGGAGCTGGGAGTCGCAGGAGCTGCCATTGCCACTGTCATTGCCCGTTACACGGAATGTCTGATTGTCGTGATCTGGGCACACCGCCACTTGGATAAGAACCCCTATCTTGTTGGCGTGTACAAAGGATTACGCATCCCCGGATCCATTCTTGCCGATATTTTCCGCAAAGGACTGCCCTTAATGTTTAACGAAATGCTGTGGGCTGTCGGTATGGCTGTGATCGTACAATGCTATGCCGTGCGGGGACTTGAAGTGGTTGCCGCACAGAATATTTCCTCGACGATTTCCAATCTGTTTAACATTGTTTATTTACAGCTGGGAAACTGTATTTCGATTGTAGTTGGTCAAAAGCTGGGAGCCGGTCAGCTCGAAGAGGCCAAGGATGCCGATAATAAGATCATCTTCTTTGATGTGCTATGTTGTGCCTGCATTTCGGTCATCATGATCCTGCTCGGCGGTCTTTTCCCTGAAATCTATAAGACAGAGCCCAGTATCAAGGCTCTTGCGAAGAACTTTATTATTATTTCCGCAATGGCGATGCCTCTGTGTGCTTTCTCCCATTGCAGTTACTTTACCCTGCGTTCCGGTGGCAAAACCATCATTACCTTCCTGTTTGACAGTGTTTATACCTGGGTGGTCATGATTCCCTATGCCTTTGTTTTGTCACACTTTACCACGCTTTCTATCACAACGGTATTTTTCCTCGTCAGCTTTACTGAAATCATCAAGGTCATCATCGGCTTCTTTATGATTAAGAGTAATGTCTGGCTGCAGAATATTGTAAATTCTTATTGATCGGATGCTGAATCCACATCAGGATTCTTCTGCTGTTCCTGTTCTTTACGGAGCTCCTTTTCTTCCTTGTTGCGGATTCGGAGCTCTTTAAAGAACTGTGTCAGCATATGGGAGCATTCTTCTTCCAGAATTCCCCTTGTCACCTTCACCTGATGGTTAAACTCGGGCATTTCCAGAATATTTAAGATGGATCCTCCGCAGCCCGCTTTCGGGTTCATGCTCGCCATAACCACTTCATCGATTCTTGCCTGTACAATCGCTCCGGCACACATCTGACAGGGCTCCAGCGTCACATACAGCGTACATCCCTCAAGCCGCCAGTCCCCTAGCTTTTTGCTTGCCTTATTGATTGCAGTAATTTCTGCATGCGCCAGCGTATTCTTGTCCGTATTGCGACGGTTATATCCTCTTCCGATAATTTTCCCTTCATATACGATCACGCAGCCAATCGGCACCTCACCCAACGCATAGGCCTTTTTTGCCTGCCGCAACGCTTCCTTCATATATTTTTCCTGCTCAGTTAATTGTGTGTTCACAAAAATCTCCTATTGTCTGTTCAGAGTCATGCAAAATCTGATGAAATACCTGCATCTATATTCCGCTCAATCCCCGCAGATGAATCTTCCCTTCCATTTCCGGAATTTGGTTTAGGCTCTCCGCAATTCTTTTCATCTCCGCTTCCTCATAGGCATGAAAAATCATGCCCTTTTCCACAGCTTCATCCATTTCTGCAATGAGTTGTCCACTGTCCTCAAACTGTTGCAGATAATAGGCAGGACATCCGGCAATCCACATACAGATCTCCCGAAGATCCTGCAGGGTATGAAACTCCTTCACAATGGTTGTCCGGAATTCATAAGGAACACCGGAATTTTTAAGCAGTTCCACAGACTGCCGCACAGCCTTCACCGGGAAAGCATTTCCGCATGCTTCTGTTATCGTTCCCTTTCCCGTATGTCCTGTCGTTACCTGATATTTCCCCGGTGCATTCTTAATATCCATTGCCACATAGTCAATCTGCTTCTTTGTAATCAGTTCCTCCAGCATATGCGGATGGGAACCGTTTGTGTCCAGCTTTACTGCCAGATCCAGCTCCCTGATCTTCCGGATAAAGTCGGGAAGATCCTCCTGAATTGTCGGTTCTCCACCGGTAATGCAGACACCGGACAGAATATTTTTCCGTTTTTTAAGGAAACGAAGAATATCCTCTTCCGTATAATGCTCCTGTGTCAGAGGACTTAATACCAGTCCTCCGTTATGACAGAACGGACAACGAAAATTGCAGCCTCCGGTAAATACCGTTGCTGCAACTCTTCCAGGATAATCCAATAATGTTGTTTTATTTAAACCACTGATTAACATAGTATAACTCCCGTAACTGTGAAGGTACTGAACAGTTACTAACTCCCATTGACAAAAAATCAAAAAACACCTATACTAAATAAGTCTGAACCGTGCAGCTTTTGTTTGTAAGGAGCTGCTATGGCTGCCCAGAGTAAGTGGCGCTAACGATTGGGTCTTACGCAATGGAAACTGCGAACCGTGTCAGGTTGGGAACAAAGCAGCACTAAGCAGAACCTTCCATGTGCCGTAAGGGTGCCTGATCTCAGTTAACTGCTTTGGTAACGCGTAGCAGTTCCTTATGGACAAAATCCACGGTTTCTTTTGCTTATGCAGAACTTATTTAACCTCTGCGCGCCGCTTTCTTGGCATTTTTCATCTTGTACATTTCCTGATCGGCGGCTTCAATAATCTCTTCAATATCCAGATCCGGAGTGGGCTCCACTATGGTGTAGCCCATACTTGCTTCCAGTATATACTCGTGATTCGAGGTTGCATTATAATTCTCAATTCCTGCCTGAATCTTTGAAATATAATTCTTCGCGTCCGCATCCGTATATCCCTTGGACAAAATAACAAATTCATCTCCGCCGTACCGCATCAGAAGTTCACCATGCCTACGCACCTGATTCAGTACATTCGCCATTGCCTTAATATAGGCATCGCCCTCATCATGCCCATAGCGGTCATTGACCTTCTTCAAACCATCCAAATCAAGGAACAGTACGAATAAAGACTTGCCGCGCTCCTGTGCCTCATTAACAATTGCAGAAGAGAACTTGAAAAATCCCGCACGGTTAAAAATGCCGGTCAAGGTATCATAGACCCACATACGATTCAGTCTTTCGACCATCGCATTCATGACCTCCTGCTTCCGCACACTCTCTAATGCATTGTTAATATTCATAATGAATAAGTGAAACCAGGAACTGTCAATTAACAGACGGCTCTTTCCCAATACACAGTATCCATAGGTTCTTTCCTGATAATGTACCGGCACAATAGTATAAAGCCTGCCGCCATCATGCTTTTTATATTTCTCCGGAAGTAACTCATTCACATGAAAGCGTCCATAAGTCTCAAAATGTCCATTCCGATAGGCAATCGGAACCGTCGCATCCTTCGGATAGGTCAGTAAATTCATATTTGCAGCCTCTGTGTTCAGCTGAGACATAACATCCGTATTGATCGAATTGGTATCATATACCAGGCAGAGATAAAACTCCTCCGGATCCAGCATGGCAACATATTTACGAATCTTCTCAAACAGATCCTTCTGTGTTTCCACACCAACAAAGTCTGCGGAGGATGCCCTGATAATCTCAGTAAAGGTTGTAGTTTCAACACGATCCTGTGCAAGCTTCCTGCGCAGTTCAGCAAAATCTTTCTTCGTATCGCACTTACACCCACAGCTCTCTGCAAACACCGGCCATGAAAGCAGCTGCTCATTTCCAATCTTCGGCTTGCCGGCAATCTCGTCCATCAGATAAGTGTATGCTTTACGCCCAAGCTCCTCCTCCGGACGCTGTACACTCGTAATACGGGGTGCATGATTCTGTGCCTCATAAATATTATCATATCCGGTAATCATAATATCTTCCGGAATACGGTATCCCCTCTTTTCAAGCTCATATAATGCCCCCAGTGCTATCTCATCATTCGCTGCCATTATGGCATCAGGCATATGCAATCCACTATCCGCAAAAAACTCGACAGCCTCCATACCGCTCTTCGGATGATAGTCACCAAAGTAAATACGATGCTCCTCAACTTCAATTCCATGCTCCGTCAGAGCTTTCTTATAGGCGTTCAGGCGACCTTCTCCGTCAGAATTCCCCCGGGGGCCGGAGATAAAGTTGATTGTTTTCGCTCCATGTTTTTCAACAAGATGATTAACCAGTAATGTGATACCATTGGCATTTTCCATACCAAGATTCACCATGCCTTCGACCTCCAGTGTCAGATTCACACAAGGCACTCCGGTTTCGTTTACATTCTGAACAATATTCGCAATTGTCTCTGCATTATATAAGGTATCACCATGAATAATGACACCATCATAACTCCTGTAATCGGGGAGCTTATAAATTTCCATCTCTCCGGTGATAAACTGCGTTGTGGAATAAGACCATGCATCACAGCTGAATACATAGACATCTGTCTGGTCTTTCTTCGCCTTCTCGATAATTCCGTTCAGAATCCGCTTCTGACTGTCAAAACGGATTCCACCCATAATAACCGCAATTTTCATAACAAACCCTCTATAGTGAAGTAGTTCTTTTGTCCTATTTCCATTATACATTTTTACGACATAATTCGCAAGTAATAACCAAATTTTCCATTATTTGACTTGCCATCACACCAGAACTGTGGGAAGCCGAACATCTCCGCAACCAGCTTCTCCTTCTCGTAATACACACCAGGAACTCCCACTCCAAGCTGCTTCAGCTTTTCATCTGCACAAAACAGAAGCAAATACCCATAATTCATCAGTCCGTGCACCAAAAAGCTGTTCTGCAGAATATGTTTAACTGACTCCGGAAGTACTGCAAAGTCCCCTTTATTGACGCGATAAGCTTCTCCGAGCTCCCTGCAGGCCTCTACCTTGTGACAGGATCTGCGCACCTGCTCCCATTCCTGATCTATGTCTTTTTCTATATCTTTATCGATTACTTTATCTATTTCTGCAGCTTTGTCTATATCTGCAGCTTTTCGTTCTTCTATCTCTTTTAGCTCTTTTATTTCTTCTTTCTCTTTTATTTCTTCTTTCCCTTTTATTTCTTCTTTCTCTTCTATCTCTTTTAGCTCTTCTGTCAATGACTGTGCTTCGATGATTCTCGTGTTGCTCTCCTGATCCTGCCTGTTGCTTAAGCTGCTTCTCCACTGTCCCAGAATAATTTCCTTCTCCCTGATACGCAGTTGCACTTCTCCTTCCCCGGCTTTTGAAACAAATACCTCCGCTTCGCTTTCATTCCTCCACTGGATTTCCATTGTCCACTGTTCTCCGTTCCGTGTGAGCCTGACACTTCCCAGCAATTTGAGTTTTCCCGGCTGTTTTTCGTCGTTTTCTTCATAAAGATAATAATTTTTTCTTACCAACATAAAAATCTCCATACAATGATTATAGTCTGTACTACTATATTCATTGTATGGAGAAATCTTTCCCTGTTCTTTTTGGAATGTTGCACTTAAATCTGATTCTGCGCATCGAGATAGCACATGTAATCATAGACCATCATAGCAATCTTAAAGGTCAGTGCATCATCGAAGGTACGCACATCCAGTCCGGTTGCCTTCTGCAGTTTTTCAACACGATATACCAGTGTGTTACGATGAATGAATAACTGTCTGGAGGTCTCTGATACATTCAGATTGTTCTCGAAGAACTTATATGCCGTGGATATAATCTCATCATCCAGACTGCCCGGATCCGTGTCTCCGAAGATCTCTTCCATAAAGATCTTGCAAAGGTTGGTCGGAAGCTGATAAATCAGTCTTCCAATTCCAAGTGTCGCATAGGAGTTTACACGCTTCTCCGCATAGAAAATCTTGCCGACATCAATCGCCATCATCGCTTCCTTATAGGACTTGGAAACATCCTTTAATTCCTGCACAATAGTGCCGTATGCCACACGGACATTCGTCATGGCCTCCGCACTGATCGTATCCACAATACTCTGTGCCACCTGATGAATTTCTTCATAGCCCTCTCCCGGCTCTAAGCTCTTAATCAGGATCACATTGTTCTCATCTACCGCTGTAACGAAATCCCCCGATTGGGAAGAAAACATACCGCGTAACAATTCTGCAATCGTGCTGTCCTTTTCTTTGTCTGCCTCTACCAGAAGTACAACACGTGGTACAGCAACCTCTACATGAAGCTTCTTCGCCCGGTTATACACATCAACCAGCAGCAAATTATCCATTAACAGATTCTGAAAGAAATTGTTCCGGTCAAAACGTTCTTTATAAGCACTCTGCAGCTGCTGTAACTGACTGACTGCAATCTTCCCGACCATGTAGCTTTCATCGCCATTTCCACGTGCGACCAAGGCATAAAGTAATTCCCCTTCTTCCGATACTTTCAAAAGATGATGAATTCCGATGACCTGACTGTCCGCAGGAGAAGCAATGAAATTCCGGATCATATCTCCCGTAACTTCTTCATTATCAAAGGTAGAAACTACCTCGATTCCGTCCGCATCATAAATACAAAGATCTACTTTGGTAATATTATGAAGTTCTTCAATGCAGTTTGCCAAAACCTGAGTAGATATCATCTCTTTACTCCTTTATATTTTCGTAACTATTCAGAACCCCATTCGTAAAACTGCTGCTAACGCAGCTTGTGTTTTACTCATGTGGTTACTTCGCCATATAAATCCTGTCAAATATGACTTGGAATGCAAGCATTCCATTCATATTTTGCCAGGATTTGCTTGGCTCTGAATAGTTACATATTTTCTCTCACTAAGTGCTCTACACAAAAGGGATGCCATAAGGCATCCCTCTCTTATACATCATACTAGTACAGCGTTTACAAAATAACTAGCCTATTCGCTTGTCTGCAAATCCGGCTGCACGGATCAAAAAGCCTCGGCCTAGTTTGTAATAACCTGTTCGGTTTCCTTATCGAATACATGAATCTTCTCAACATCGAAAGCGAACTTAACCGTATCGCCAGGTCTAGCTGTTGTACGGGAATCAACTCTTGCTGTGATCGGGAACTCAGCCAGATCAAAGTATAAGTAAACTTCAGCACCAAGTAATTCGTATACTTTAATTGTGGATTCGAATACACACTTGGATGTTTCGATGAACATTTCGGAATCATATACATCCTCAGGACGGATACCAAATGTAACTGTCTTACCGGCATAACCACCTTCGATCAGCTTCTTGGACTTAGCAGGAGGAAGCGGAATGCTGTTTCCTGCAACCTTAAGGCTTGCAGTATCACCACTTACTTCTACAGTAGCATCTAAGAAGTTCATCTGAGGTGATCCCATGAAACCTGCTACGAATAAGTTGGTCGGCTTCTCATATAAGTTCTGAGGAGTATCAACCTGCTGGATCACGCCATCCTTCATAACGACAATTCTGTCACCAAGAGTCATAGCTTCTGTCTGGTCATGTGTTACATAGATGATGGTTGTACCTAATCTCTGATGTAATTTAGCGATCTCGATACGCATCTGTACACGTAACTTAGCATCCAGATTGGAAAGAGGTTCATCCATAAGGAAGACCTTAGGATTACGTACGATTGCACGTCCCATAGCAACACGCTGTCTCTGACCACCGGAAAGAGCCTTCGGCTTACGATCAAGAAGAGGAGTTAAGTCAAGGATCTTAGCTGCTTCCTTAACCATCTTATCAATTTCATCCTTCGGTACTTTTCTTAACTTAAGACCGAAAGCCATATTGTCATATACAGACATATGAGGATACAGAGCGTAGTTCTGGAATACCATCGCGATATCTCTGTCCTTAGGCTCTACATCGTTAACAACTCGGTCACCGATCTTTAATTCACCGGAAGAAATATCCTCCAGACCTGCAATCATACGAAGAGTAGTAGACTTACCACATCCTGAAGGTCCTACGAAGATGATAAATTCCTGATCCTTGATTTCAAGATTAAAATCCTTAACAGCTTCGAATCCGTTAGGATAAACCTTGCAAATATTCTTCAATGATAAACTTGACATTTAATTTGCCTCCTTAATAATTAGTCACGTCTTTAAAAGCTATATTCAGTATACATGAAATTGTACTTTTTGACTATGCCACTATTCCACAAATATTTTCTCCCACATTGTAAAAAGTGTTGAATTTCCAAGTCGATTTCCCTTCGTAACAGCAAGTTGACTAAAAAAGTACTTTTTTCATAGACAGATTGTATATGCACTATTTCCGGTCACGGTCATCGAAGAATGCAAGCTGGTTTTTGCCGCGCTTCTTCGCCTTATAAAGAGCTGCATCGGCTGCCTTATACAGAGTTTCAAAGTCAGTGCCGTCTGCCGGGAATACGGCTGCACCGATACTGGCCGTTGCAGAGTACTTCACGTAATCCCCAACCTGGAAATGCCTGAAGAAATATTCCAACTTCTGTGCCTCACGGATTGTATTGCTGTCATCCTTGAGGTTCTTCAAAAAGATCGTGAATTCATCACCGCCGGTACGCCCGATAATATCGGTCACACGGAAGTTCACGCCAATCTGTTTTCCGAGTTCCCGAAGCACCTCATCACCGAAAGCATGCCCCATCGTATCATTGATCTTCTTGAAATTATCAATATCCAGCACAAACATGACTGCCAAGGAATCCGGATAAAAGGTCATGTATTCCCTGATCCTGCGTTCTGTGGCTAACTTATTGAAAAGACCCGTAAGCAGGTCACTTTCTGCTTTTTCCTTAAGCTGCCTGTTTCTCTTTGCAGCAGTAATATGGGTCGCAAAGTTAATTACCGCAATCAGCAGAATTCCGATCGTTATGGCAAAGATAATTTCTCCCAGACTTGATATCAGTTTCTTTGCCTGACGCTGTTCCATATTGTCCACATAACTCTGATGGACTCCTGCCACCAGTGACCATTTACCGACCGGCGCATAAACAACCGTTCTTTGTTCTCCGTCTGCGGTAACTGTAAGACATCCCGTCTGACCGGAACATGCCTTCTGTCCGGCAACAGTTGCTTTAGTCAGATACTGTTTATCCGCATTTCCCCAGAAATCTCTGCTTTTAAAGAATGCAGAGGTTTCATCTGTAGAGACAATCACCTGTCCGTTCTCATCCAGGAGCGCTGTAAATGCTTCACCGTCAAAAGCATCCTGCATAAGGATCATGTTGCGGATTTTCTGAACCGGATAATACATCACTACCTTCTGTTCCTGCTCTTGCGCAGGAACAACCATTAAAACCGCCTCTGTTCCGTCAATCCCGTCATCGGTCACATAACGGTAGGAAACCCGGGTCGATTCGCTTACCCACTCATAATAATCAGCATCCTTAAGCTGTATCATCCTGCCATTATGAAGAACAGCACTGCCATCCGGCCAGCACACCAGTGCTTCATAAACTCCGGTCTGTCCGACTGCAAGGCTCAGCAGTTCCTTTACCTCTCCGGTCTGTCCGGTATCGTAGGATGCGATCGGGCAGATCATTTCCCCAACCGTGTGGATTTTTTCAAATTCATGCTCAAGCTTTACTGCGTAAAGAACTGCTTCATTCTGCATACTCTGCTCAAAATTACTTGCAACTCCCGTATTTACTTCTTTGGAAAAATTAGCAAGCAGCACAGCCAGCACAATGAACAAAACAATTAACAGGCAGATCCATCGGAATAAAATCTTCTTCCCTTCATTCTTCATGATATTCCCCCATACACAACAGATAGTTATTCTTATACCTTCCCCGTTCCTAATATTCCAGCTATCCCTGCTCTTCCGTCATTTCCTTTGATTTTTATGATTTTCTGTTTACTTATTTCTCAACAGAACCATCCTCTGCGGTTTCACTCTTCTCTTCCCGATCCGTCTCATCTGCTGCCTCCAAAGCTTCTTCGCCTTCCTCTACCGGTACCGTCCAATCATCGGCATCCTTCAAATTCTGTTCCGGCTCAAACTTTTTAAAGGTCTTATTATACAAAAGTGCATTCAACAGTGCCGGACCTGACATTCCGAAGCAGAAGGTAACCGGCATGATCTGCGGCACCCAGAAAATAATAATCAGGGGGAGAGCCCAGCACGCTGCCATTAAAATGGTCTTGGGAAGGATCATAATCCCCATCAGTGCAGAGTTCTTAAGCGTAATCCTTACACTGTTATCAAATTTCGCCAGCAGCGGAAAAGCCAGCGTCAATGCAAGTGCTGCCAAAATAGCTACACCGATTAACAGAAGGATCATAAAGGACGGAAGGTTGTTTTCCGCATTCCGGATTATCCAGAAGTCCGCCGTGAAAACGATGATTAATACAACTTCAATCAGCCAGATTCCCGTTGCCTGCTTGAAATTCTCTTTAAAAGATTTAAAAAAACCTTTTACTATGTAGCATTCTTCATCACGTACAATCTTAAGCACCACATAATGCAATGCCGTCATGGATGCCCCCACCGTAATAATCGGCAGACAGCAGAAAAATGCCAAGAGATTCACAATAATCAGATCGGCCATTTTGGTTAATGCAACCATGACCGGACTGTCCAAATTAAAAAAACGTCCCATTTTTTCTTCCTTTAGTAACTGTTCAGTACCTTCTCAGTTACTTCCTTTACAATTTTAGTCTCATTGGGGTATAGATAATGCCTTTACTGTGTGTCTGCAGTCCGACATCCCGAAACCCGATTTTGTGGTAAAACTCAACAGCGTACGGTGATGCATTCACCGACACTGAAGTCTTACCAAGCTCTTGTTTTACATAATCGTCCATTGCCATAACAAGGCTTCGTCCGATTCCCCGATAATGATACTCCTTATCTACAAATAACAGCGATATATGACTCTCATTCCGGAGTGCAATCATGCCGACCATATGCTCTCCGTCATAGGCTCCCATCACCTGATACATCCCTCTGTCGAACATTCTCTTGAGATTCGTATCGGTGATAAAGTCCCTAAAATTCGCTGTTCCCTCTTCTGAATAATCCGCAGCCTCAAACCTTAAAAACGTTTTCCAGGCCAGCGCCATAGCATCATCCCACTCGTTCTGTCTGATAAAACGAACCTCATAGGATGTATCCTTTTCCCTGCTCATATTATAGTCCTTTTACAGCCATGCGTCTAGTTCTTTGGTACTATCACTTCGACAAGCGAACCGTAACCTGCCTTTACTTAAAAATTCCCTGCAGGGTATCTGTCACAGAGTCCCTCAGATAATCTGCAAAGCTCTCTGCCGCATTTGCTGCAGCATCCTTCACTGCATTCGTCACGGCTTCATTCACATGATCCACACAGTCTTCCCCATACTTTTCATAAAGGCTCCTTGCCTCATCAATCACAGTGTCCGATGAAAGGCCGAGCTTCTCGAGCTGATCTACCGTATCCACAATTTTCTGTGCATCCGCTTCACTGATTTCCACGCCGAACTGCTCTTTGCCCTCCTGCAGCGCATCCTTCAGACCCTCCTGTGAATTGAGCGCTCCACTGTCAATCTTGTCCTTAACAAAATCAAGCACCTGATTCGCGGTATCCGCATCCACGTTCTTCACAAGCTGTCCAAACTGGCCCGTCATTTCTCCTACGGCCGCAGAATAATCCACGGAAGAGCTTTCCTTCCGTGCCGTATAACGCTGCCCAAGCACGGCCATATAGCCCACTGTTCCCAGCATCAGGACAAATAATAAACATAAGAAAAACTTTTTCACTAATACTCCTCTACGCGCTCCATAATCCATGCATAGATATCATCAAAAATCTGCTGCTTTATGGGCTCATTCAAGATTTCGTGCCGACAGCCTTCATACAGCTTTAAGGAAGTGCGTTTCATTCCGACCTTCTTAAAGTCCTCCTGCGCCCTGCGTACGCCCTCACCGTAATTTCCGACCGGATCATCGCATCCTGCAATAAACAGAACCGGCAGATCCTTCGGCATCTCCTTTAGATTTTCTTCCTTGTTCAGGCGGTCCAGCAGAGTAAACAACGTACGGAAGCCGTTTAACGTAAAGGTAAAACCGCACATCGGTTCATCCATATACTTTTTAACTTCCTTTTCATCCGTACAAAGCCAGTCAAAATCTGTTGCTGCTTCCACGATTTTCTTATTATAATTACCAAATGCCAGCCGATCAATTCCCTTCGCTACATGATCTGCTCCGAGGAAAAACCGCTGTACACGTTCAATCATCAGACAAAGCTTCACCAAAGCCTTCGGTTGTGAACCGGTTCCACAGATAATTGCTCCCTGAATTCCCGTTCCATAACGGAACAGATAATTTCTGGTGATAAAGGAGCCCATGCTGTGTCCTAAGATCACATACGGAATTCCCGGATACTCTTCCTGATTCATCTTTTTCAGACGATGCACATCCCGCACAACAACCGTTGCCGGATCCTGTTCACAGAAAAACCCGTATTTCCCGTTTTCCCCGACACTCTTTCCATGTCCGAGATGATCCTCTCCGGTAACCATGATCCCCTTCTCCCCCAGATACATGGCTATCGGCTCATAACGCTCCACGAACTCCGCCATTCCGTGGACAACCTGTAAGATGCAGCAGATTTTGCCCTCCGGAACCCAGCGCACTGCGTGAATCCTGGATTTTCCATCCCTTGAATCAAATAAAAACTCTTCTTTTTTAACCATAAGCGCCCCCGCAACCTGATTTTTAGGGAAATGCTGATTATATCGGCATATCCTTAGCTGATTTCCGCTCCTGCCGGCATATCCTTCTCCGGTGTCAGAAGTGCCAGATTACCCTCTGCATCTTCTGCACAAAGCAGCATTCCTTCTGAAAGAACTCCCGCAAGCTTCGCAGGCTTTAAGTTCACCAGAACCATCACCTTCTTGCCGACCATCTCCTCTGCACTGTAGTGCTGTTTGATGCCGGAAACGATCTGCTTTACCTGGCTGCCGATCCGTACCTGTGAGCATAAAAGCTTTCTGGACTTCGGAACCTCCTCACACTTGATAATCTCTCCTACCTGGAACTGCATTTTAGCAAAATCATCAAAGGTAATCTCTTCCTTCGGTTCGATATCAATCACGTTTTCTTCTTCTGCTTCCCCATTATCCCCGGCAGTCTGTGCCTTACGTTCTGCATACATGGCATTGACCTTTTCCATTACTTCCTCAACCTTCAGTCTTGCAAAAAGGATTTCCGGTTCCGCAGTTACTTTATTTCCACTTTCATAAAGACCGAACTTCTCACAGTCTTCAAAGCTTCTGACGGAAGTATTGAGCTGCTGTGCAATCTTCTTTGCGGTAGAAGGCATAAACGGCTCAAGTAAAGAAGCGCCGATGGCAATACTTTCTACCAGATTGTACAGAACGGTGGAGAGACGATCCAGCCTAGCCTCATCCTTGGCAAGCACCCACGGTTCCGTTTCATCAATATATTTATTGCAACGTTTGAACAGTGCAAAAATCTCAGTAATCGCATCTGCCACACGCAGCTCGTCCATCTTCGCAGATACTTTCTTAAAAGTGCCTGTTACGACTGCCTTAAGGTCTTCATCCATCTCATCGGCAACCTTCTTGTCTGCTACCACGCCGCCAAAATATTTATTACTCATGGAAATCGTACGGTTCACAAGATTGCCAAGGGTATTGGCAAGCTCGGCATTGGTCCGCTCCGTTACAAGCTCCCATGTAATGTTACCATCGTTATCAAACGGCATCTCATGCAATACATAGTAACGGACAGCATCAACGCCAAAGAAGTCTACCAGGTCATCGGCATAAATCACATTTCCTTTGGATTTGCTCATCTTATCGTTGTTCATCAATAACCATGGATGACCAAACACCTGCTTCGGCAGCGGCTCCCCCAGTGCCATCAGGAAGATCGGCCAGTAAATGGTATGGAAACGGATAATATCCTTACCGATCAGATGAAGGTCTGCGGGCCAGAGCTTCTTATACTGTTCGGAGCTGTTACCCTCACAGTCATAACCGATACCGGTGATGTAGTTCGTAAGTGCATCCAGCCATACATAAACGACATGCCTGTCATCAAAATCCACCGGAATTCCCCACTTAAAGGAGGTTCTTGATACACACAGATCCTGCAGTCCCGGTAATAAGAAGTTGTTCATCATTTCATTCTTACGGGATACCGGCTGGATAAATTCCGGATGGGTATTGATATGCTCAATCAGACGATCTGCATATTTGCTCATCTTAAAGAAGTAAGCCTCTTCCTTCGCAGGCTTTACCTCTCTTCCGCAGTCCGGACACTTGCCATCCTTTAGCTGGGATTCGGTCCAGAAGGATTCGCACGGTGTACAGTACATTCCTTCATAGGATCCTTTATAAATATCACCCTGATTATACAGTCTCTTGAAAATCTTCTGTACCTGCTTCTCATGCGGCTCGTCCGTAGTACGGATAAATTTGTCATAAGAAGTATCCATCAGATCCCACAATTTGCGGATCGTTCCGGCTGTCTGGTCTACAAATTCCTTCGGTGTAATTCCGGCTTCCTGTGCCTTGATCTCGATCTTCTGGCCATGTTCATCAGTTCCTGTCTGAAAAAACACGTCATAGCCGTCTTTTCTCTTAAATCTGGCAATACTGTCTGCCAGAACAATTTCATAACTGTTTCCTATATGCGGTTTCCCTGAGGTATACGCAATTGCAGTCGTAATATAATACTTTCCTTTATTACCCATAACGTTCCTTTCCTGTGTATCCTTTATACACATTACGTAACTATGCAGATCGAAGGATGCAAGTATTGCCTCAAAGCAATTTTGCACAACTCTGCATAATTATCTTAATATTATCGAAAATGCCCGGTGATGTCAATTCTTCCGGGGAAATTTGCCGCAACCGTTCAGCCATGCAGAGATGCTTGTTCAAGATAACAGAACAGCAACATTGCATTTTTTATCGGATGCATTATACTAAGCTAATAAGCACAACATGCATTGCTAAGATCAACATACAAAAGGAGACCTGACAGAACGATGCTGCAGCAGATCCGCTTTTTCCTGACAAATGAATATTATGCCTCCCTTCATCCGAAGCTTTCCGAAGTACGTGCTGCTGCCAGGAGCAGATTACCGGAAGGCGCGACTCTGCGGCTTACTTTTTCCGCAATTCACGAAAGTGAGTGTACACCATTCTCCGATGCCTGCTCAGATCCCCTTCTTGCGAATTCTGTCCCTGCAGATCCAAGGGTCTCTGACAGGAAACATCTCCTTGCCGTTACAGACTCCTCTTTTATGCTGCACCGGCTTTTAGCACAGGGCTGTTACGTGATTGCGCTTTATCACGAAACGAATCATTCCGAAGACTTCTCCGGAACTCCCTATGCGGTAGAAGACCTGTTTTCCATGACCTATGATTCTTATGAAAAAGCCTATGAACGGCTTGCCGGACTTCCCTGGCAGATCCTTACAACCCCACGGCTTACCCTGCGGGAAAGCACGGTTACCGACGTAGAGGATTTCTACCGGATCTATCAGGAGCCTTCGATCACGAAATATATGGAGGAGCTTTTTCCGGACAGGGACGAAGAACGTTATTATATGAAGGACTATATTCAGAAAATTTACGGCTTTTACGGGTTCGGCCTATGGAGTGTCATTCACACGGTTACCGGAATCGTCATCGGACGGGCCGGTTTAAGCGTCCGGGAAGGCTACGGGCTTCCCGAGCTTGGTTTCGTAACGGATGTCGCTTTCCAGCATCAGGGCTATACTTACGAGATCTGTGAAGCCATCCTCCGTTATGCATGGGAAGAACTGGAATTTTCACAGGTGCAGGCTTTCTGTCATCCGAAAAATACGGCCTCCCTTCATCTTCTGCAAAAGCTCGGTTTTACTTACGCAGGTGAAGATTTGATTCAGGGCATTCCGCATGCAAGATATATTGTCAGTCGCCCAAAATCATGCTAAACTAATAGCTGCTTAGGATCTGAACGACAGATCTCTCAAATCTATTTTTAATGATAAGAAAGGAATACAATTATGGCACAGAATCCAGTTGTTACATTTACTATGGAAAACGGTGATGTGATGAAGGCAGAGCTTTATCCTGAAATTGCACCCACTTCCGTCAACAATTTCATCAGTCTGATTCAGAAAAATTTCTACGATGGCCTGATTTTCCATCGTGTCATCCGTGGCTTTATGATTCAGGGCGGCGATCCGGAAGGTACCGGCTGCGGCGGTCCCGGATACAGCATCAAGGGTGAGTTTTCACAGAATGGATTCAAGAATGACTTAAAGCATACCGAGGGCGTTCTTTCCATGGCAAGAAGCATGATGCCTAACTCCGCAGGCTCCCAGTTCTTTATTATGCACAAAAACAGCCCTCACTTAGACGGCTCCTATGCCGCTTTCGGTAAGATTATCGAGGGTATGGACGTGGTAAATAAGATTGCCGAAACCGCTACCGATTACAATGACCGTCCGTTAGAGGATCAGCGTATAAAGACCCTCACGGTTGAGACCTTCGGTGTCGATTATCCAGAGCCGGAGAAGTACTAAGCGTACGGATCTTACCCATTTCAGAAAGAAATTGAACCCCGGATGCCCAGTCACAGACATCCGGGGTAATTTTTACTTTGATTTTCGTAATTATTCAGTTACTAATTTTCTTCATGAAGCAGGCTCATCTTTAATTCAAACATTGCAGGACTCATGTCGAGATAATGCGCGTGTGCATTTTCAAAACGCTGTTCTTCCTCCCAGATTTCATTCTTAAGCTGATCCTTCACATACTGGCGGATCTCCTCAATATCCGGAAGGTCATAGATCAATTCTCCCTTTTCAAAAACAGGCACCTGAAGCTTCTTAAAACGGCATCCCACGAAGCTGCGGTTCTTCCAATAGTTCACCGGATCCACATAGCGCACCGGATCGACGTCATTGATCTGCTCTCCCTTAACTGCAAGATAGTCTGCGACGGCTTTTCCGTTCTCATCGTATACCCGATAAACCTCCTTGATTCCTGGATTTGTGATCTTTTCGGCCGTTTCCGAGATTTTGATCTTCGGTATGAATTTTCCGTCCTTCTGCACTGCAACAAGCTTATACACCGCACCGAATACCGGTGTGGAAGAGGACGTGATCAGCCGCTCTCCCACGCCATAGCTGTCGATCTTTGCACCCTGACGATGCAGAGAAGAAATCGTATACTCATCCAGGCTGTTAGATGCCACAATGATACAATCCGAAAGTCCTGCTTCGTCCAGCAGCTTCCTTGCCTCCTTAGACAGATAGGCAAGATCGCCGGAATCGAGACGGATTCCAATCAGCCTTTTACCCATCGGTTCCAAAACCTCTCTGGCCGTCCGGATCGCATTCGGGACACCGCTCTTTAACACGTCATAGGTGTCAACCAATAATACTGTTCCATCCGGATAGCTTTCTGCATAGGCTTTAAACGCGTCATATTCACAATCAAAGGTCATCACCCAGCTATGCGCCATCGTTCCGGAAATGGGAATCTGAAACATCTTTCCGGCTAGCACCGTTGCCGTTCCGGCTGCCCCTCCGATATAAGCGGCACGTGCACCATATACTGCCGCATCCACATTATGTGCACGCCTTGCCCCGAAATCCGATACCGGCTTTCCGTTCGCTGCCTGCACAATACGGTTGGTCTTCGTGGCAATGAGTGACTGATGGTTAATCTCCAGCAAAATGGTTGTTTCGACCAACTGCGCATCAATGAGAGGCGCCACCACCGTCATAATCGGCTCATTCGGGTACATCACCGTACCTTCCTTCATTGCATAAATATCCCCGTGAAAACGGAAATGTAACAGATAATTCAGAAACTCCTCCGTAAAAAGCTGCTTCGATCGGAGATATTCCACATCCTCTTCACTGAAATGCAGATTCTCAATGTATTCCACCACCTGCTGCAGACCAGCAAAAATGGCAAATCCTCCATTGTCCGGATTATTTCTGTAAAACACGTCAAAAGCCACCCACGTATCCTTAAAGCCCTGGTTAAGATAGCCATTGGACATTGTCAGTTCATACATGTCCATCACCATGGAAATGTTACGTTCATGATATTGTGTATTCATTGTTTACCCTCTTCCCTTCCGGGACCCTCTTCTTTATGGTTCTATATATACTGCTATGTCTGCCCTAAATGGCTATTCTCTGTTATTTTTGCGATAGGCCGCCATAGGGCTTTGCTTAAACAGGTTTCTCTGATAACGCTCCTCAATCTTTTTCCTCACTTCGCCATTCTCACAGACTCCGGTGAGAATATAAGTATCCAGTTCTTCATAGGTGAAGCCGAAGTTATCCTCATCTGTCTTTCCGGTAAGTCCGTCCGAAGGATCCTTGTGAATGAACCTATCCGGAATCCCAAGGTATTCTCCGATCGCAATCACTTCCGTCACCGTAAATGCGGAAATCGCCGAGAAATCTCCTGCCATGTCTCCGTAAATCGTGCAATAGCCCACATGCCTTTCCGAACGATTTCCATTATTGGAAACTCTGCCATTCATCGACTGCGCCACAGCATAGAGTGTTGTCATCCTAATCCGTGGCGGAATATTGGTCAGCATTGCCGTCTCCTGCACAAACTCCCGCTCTGCCGGAATACATCCTGTTTCAAAATGAACCGCTTCCTTTAAGCACTTCTTTAAACCATCGGTTGCTGCCCCGATATCCACGATGGCATACGAAATCTGTAACCACTCTGCAATATCCTTTGCCACCTGCAGATCCGACTGCACATGATCCGGCATCAATACTCCGAATACCCTGTCCTTTCCAAGTGCCTTCACACAAAGCGTTGCCACCAGTGTGGAATCTTTTCCTCCGGACAGTCCGATCACCGCCGGAGATTCCGAGCCATTCTTAGTAAACCAGTCCCGGATCCATTCAATGACCCTCTCCGCTTCCTTTCCCGCATCAAATTCTTTTTCCATATAAGCTTTTAAATGTGGATTCATAGTAACCCTCCCTTTTATCTTTGTTATAACTGTTCCTTTCTGTTTTCAAGTCCATCAGCCGTCTCATCGGTCTCTAACGGTACAGCCCGTGTTCTGTAATATACTGCTCCACGCCTTCCGGAACCAGACCGGTCAGTTTTTCCCCATTCTTTACCCTCTCACGAATCCGGGTCGAGGAAATCTCCTGTTTTTCAAAGGGGATCAAACGGATTCCGGCTCCGTACTCTGTCTCATACCTTTTCACGGTTTCTGCAAGTGTTTCTGGCGTATCCTGATCCCGCATCAGCACAATGATTCCTGCCAGCCGGAAGATGACCTCCGGATGATACCAGTGTACCATAGCCTTTAAGGAATCGCTTCCGGCAATCAGCTCATACCGGATATCCGGATTTTGGCAAGTCAGTTCCAGAAGTGTATCTGCCGTATAAGTGTTTCCTTCCCGTTCACATTCCATTCTGGATAATTCACACCAGGATTCCCCTTCAATTAATCGTTGCAGCATTCCACAGCGGTGCTCCTTATCCGTCACGCTTCCCTCCAATGTCTTGTACGCCGGTGTTCCGTTAGGAATAAACAGAATATGATCGAGCTTTGCTGTCTCATAAGCCGCCTTTGCAGCATATAGATGTCCGAAATGGGGTGGATCAAAGGTTCCCCCCATAATTCCTATTCTTTTCATATTTCCTCCGCAGCCGCCTGATTTTCTTTAGCCCATCATATCATAGATTCCTTTTCAAATTCTAGATTTCTGTGTCTTTTATTCGTTGTTTACAATTTATTCACAATTTATTTCAAAAAACTTCATTTCCCAATCATTCTTTAGACATTTCTCAATCATATACTAAGATCATAAGATACAGAACAAGAGAAACACAGAAAGAATTTTAAAAACGCTTATATCAAAGTAATTGATTTATTAATAACTTTTTCATAATAAATGCCAAGCAAAACCAGTTTGCTTGGCATCCTCCCTTTTATGGGGATTTTTTTGTTATGGTTCGCACTAAACTCAAGCTTCGTCTTACGACTTGCTTTTGCTAAGCGCTCTACGCAAAACAAAAGGTGCTGTCCCAAATGGACAACACCTTTCCTTTTGCTTTTCGTTTATCGAATCTATCTGAAAATCAGCACAATCAAGCCTTTCCTTCAGATCCAAGTACGTATTTAATCTTGTGAGCAACCATGTCCTTAACAGCCTGACGAGCCGGCTTTAAGTACTGACGAGGATCGAAATGATCCGGATGCTCTGCAAAGTACTTACGAATGTTACCTGTCATTGCAAGACGGATATCAGAGTCAATGTTGATCTTACATACAGCAAGTTCAGCAGCCTTACGAAGCTGTTCTTCCGGAATACCAACTGCATCAGGCATGTTTCCGCCGTACTGGTTAACCATCTTAACAAATTCCTGAGGAACGGAAGAAGAACCATGAAGTACAATCGGGAATCCGGGTAATCTCTTAATACACTCTTCCAGAACGTCGAAACGAAGTGGAGGGGGAACAAGGATACCATCTGCATTACGTGTACACTGAGCAGCAGTGAACTTGTAAGCACCATGAGAAGTACCGATTGCGATTGCAAGAGAGTCACAACCTGTTCTGTCAACGAACTCTTCTACTTCTTCCGGATGAGTATATGCTTCCTTACCGGCTTCTACAACAACTTCATCTTCGATACCAGCAAGTGTACCAAGCTCTGCTTCTACAACAACGCCATGAGCGTGTGCATATTCAACAACCTGCTTGGTAATTGCGATATTGTCTTCGAAGGACTTGGAAGATGCATCGATCATAACGGAAGTAAATCCGCCATCGATACAAGACTTACATAATTCGAAGCTGTCACCATGATCAAGGTGAAGTGCGATCGGGATGTCAGGATTCTCGATAACAGCTGCCTCTACTAACTTAACTAAGTAAGTATGATTAGCGTATGCACGAGCTCCCTTTGAAACCTGAAGAATAACAGGGCTCTTCAGCTCACCGGCTGCTTCTGTAATACCCTGCACGATTTCCATGTTGTTCACATTGAAAGCACCGATTGCATAGCCGCCATCATAAGCTTTCTTGAACATTTCGGTAGTAGTAACTAATGCCATTTTTGTTCATCCTTTCTTTATTGTATACTTTATAGGTTTGTTATAACTTCTTCAACCTCACTCATTATAACCGATTCCCCTTAAAATGGGAACTAAAAAATGAATATTTCTTCCAAAATCACGAAATTCCTGCTTTTAATGGCCGTCTTCGGGGACAATAATCTGCAAAGCCTGCATTTCGTTTCGGATCTCGACTCTGTTATGAATTCCTCCATATTCCCCGTCCAGTGTCCAGGCAACGCCTTCCTCCGAAGTAATCGTCAGTGCCTTCGTCTTAAAGCAATACATACTTTCCGTACTGATATCACGATTGACCAGTGCCGCCATAATGTGATTCAGTTCGATCGCACTGTTGGGCTTTTTAATCAGGGTTACCTCGAATTTGCCATCGTCAAGCTGCACATTCTTACCTGTAATATTCTTAAATCCTCCTACAGACACCGAGTTTGTCACCATCCCATACAAAAAGCTTCCCTCAATGGAAAAGTCTTCACTTTCCACTTTAAGATCATAGGCCTTAATATTGGAAAGACTCTTCATGCCTTCCAGCAGATAGGCCATATGACCGAGGACATTCTTCACATCCTGCTTCGTCGCATAGGAAACCTCGGTAAACAGACCGAATGCCGCAATATAAATAAAGTAATTCTCATTAAAAGCACCCACATCACAGGAAAACCGTCGGCCGTTCACAATGGAAGAGGCTGCTGCTTTCATTCTACCCGGAATTCCCAGACTTGATGCAAAGTCATTCGTACTTCCTGCCGGAACATACCCGATGGGAAGCTTCTCGCTGCTATACATCATTCCGCTCACCACTTCATCGAGCGTACCATCCCCACCACAGCACACAATCAGGTCAAAGTAACCCTTTTTCCGTTCCACGACTGCTCTTCTTCCATCGCCCTGTGCCTGCGTGGGATAAACCGTAATTTCATAATCTGACTTTGCAAAAATATCAATAATGTCTAAAAGATTGCTCCGGATCTTTTCTTTTCCGGCTCTTGGATTATATATAAATAGAAGTTTTTTCAAGCTGCGCCTCCGGCTTGCTTTCGTGCTCTACTTGTCCCTCTCACTAAACTCAAGCTGCGTCTTTGACTTGCTTTCGTTAAGTGTTCCGGACTGGTTCGCACTAAGTTCAAGCTGCGCCTCCGGCTTGCTTTCATTAAGTGCTCTACACAAAGAAAAACCACTGTATCGCCCCCCGACAACACAATGGCCCTCATTTCTTTCATTATTTACCTTCAGGATTGCTTAAATATGCCTCCATACCTGCCATCGCCTGTTCTTCGTCGGATCCATCTGTTATAATCTTGATTTGCGTTCCTAAGCTTGATGCAAGGCTCATCATACCCATAATACTCTTCGCATTGACCTTTCTCCCCTCGGTTTCCAGATAAACCGTGCTGTCATACTGGCTTGCAACCTGCACCAGCATCGCAATGGGTCTTGCCTCCAGTTGTCCATCCAACTGAAGCTTGATCGATTTCTCCATCATAATATTCTCCTCCTTTAAACCCTAATCTTATCGGCAAGCTCGCTAAGTTTGCGTAATCTATGATTGACGCCGGACTTCCCTACCGACGGACTAAGGAGCCTCCCGAGCTCCTGCAAAGAATTTTCCGGATATTCCAGTCGAATTTCCGCCATTTCACGCAGGTTCTCCGGCAGTTTTTCCATTCCGTAATGCTTCTGCAGATACAGGATATCCTCAATCTGCCTGCTCGCAGCTGTTACCGTTTTCGTAATATTTGCTGCCTCACAATTCACCTTACGGTTTACAGAATTTCGAACCTCTTTTTCCACACGAAGGTTCTCCAGATACATTAAAGACAGGCGCGCGCCCATGACATTCAACAGATCGACAATCGCCGCTCCTTCTTTCATATATACTACATAGTGCTTCTTTCTGCAAATAATTTTCGCATCCAGATCAAAGTCTGCGATCATTTCCCTGATCTGCTGTGCCTGCTTCTCCTGTTCACAGACAAATTCCAAATGATAACCCTTCTTCGGGTCACTCATGGAACCTGCACACAGAAAAGCGCCTCGTAAATAGGCTCTCTTGCAACAGCTCTGCTTCAGCAGAAGCCGGTTCACCCCTTCCAATGGAAAAAGAGGTTCTCCCAATTCATCCAGCATTTTCAAAGCCTGCAGGACTTTATCCGCACTCGCATTTATCATAAATGTTTTTTTCAGTAATGTAAAGTATTTTCTCCCTATTATCTCGTTTTCAGACTTTAGTTCAATTTGTGTGCCGGAAATGTCCTTTTTCAGGACACATCCGTACGTAACGATCGCCGCCAGCTCGGCAAGCTGACAATGTCTGGCTCCCGATACCACATTTTCCAACTCTTCCTTCACTTGTAACGAAAATGACATACTTCTCTCCTAAACACCCTGTCCCACATCACGATGCGCAATCTTAAGTCCGTAATCACCCTGATCCTTCAGCTCCTCATAGAGGCGGTTGGCCAGCGTCACACTGCGATGTTTGCCTCCGGTACAGCCGATACCGATCACAAGCTGATACTTTCCTTCCTTCACATAATTGGGAATCAGGAATTTTATCATATCCGTCAGCTTGTCAATAAAGATATGCGCCTCTTCAAAGCTCATAACATAGTCCTGTACTTCCTTGTCATTTCCGGTTTTGTATTTCAGTTCTTCGATATAGAATGGATTCGGCAGGAAACGTACATCGAATACCAGATCCGCATCTGCCGGAATACCATGCTTGAATCCAAAGGACAGGATCGTCACCATCAGGCTGTTATAATGCTCATTCCGTATGAAAATTCGATCCAGCTCCTCCTTTAATTCTCTTGTTAAAAGGCGGGAGGTATCAATGACATAATCCGCCTGACACTTCATATTCTTAAGGATTTCCCGCTCTTTGCGGATTCCATCCTCAATTCGTCCATCCGGTGAAAGCGGATGAACACGTCTTGTTTCCTTGTAACGCTTTAAAAGCTCGGCATCTCCCGCTTCCATAAAGAGGATTTCGAAAGAATAGCCATTGTCGCGGAGCTTGTGCAGGATCTTCTCTACATCTTCAAAGGACTGGTCCGCACGCACATCAAGGCCAAGTGCCACCTTGGTAACCTCGCTGTTTGGCATGGCAATCAACTCCACAAACTTCTCAATCAGAAGAACCGGAAGATTGTCTACACAATAAAATCCTGCATCCTCCAGCATACGGAGTGCTGTACTTTTTCCTCCACCGCTCATACCGGTAACAATTACAAAACGCATATTAAAAATCTCCCAAAAAGATCACTTCTGTCTCCAGAGTGACACCGAATTTCTCTTTCACACGCTCCTGCACTTCGCAGATCACCTCTGCCACATCCGCTGCGGAAGCATGATTTTTGTTAATAATAAAGCCACAGTGCTTTTCGGAAACGCAGGCTCCTCCGATCGAATAGCCCCGTAAGCCCGCATCCATAATAAGCTTGCCGGCAAAGTACCCTTCCGGCCGCTTAAAGGTGCTTCCGGCACTTGGATACTGCAGGGGCTGCTTATCCCTGCGGCGCTGGTTCAGCTCTGCCATCTTCGCTGCAATCTCTTCCTTATTGCCCGGCTGCAGTTCAAGCTCTGCCTGTACTATAATAAAGGGACGCTTCTTAATCACGCTGGTGCGATATCCAAATTCCATATCCTGATTGTCAAGGACAAGGATTTCGCCCTCTTCATTCATGACCCACACCTTCGTAACAACCTGCTTCAGTTCCCCATCATAGGCTCCGGCATTCATCACCACACCGCCGCCGATCGATCCGGGAATTCCGGATGCAAATTCAAAACCGGTCAAGGCATGTTCGTAGGCTTCCCGGGCAATCCGGGACATGAGACATCCCGCCTGAACCGTCAATCTGTTTCCATCCACCTGAATCTGATCCATCCCATCTCCAAGATGAAGAATCATACCATGATAGCCTTTGTCCCCCACCAGAAGGTTACTTCCATTTCCTATGACAAAATACGGAAGCTCAACCATTTTAAAATAGGGAATCAGCTTTTCCAGCTGTTCCTTATTGCGGATCCGTAAGAACGCTTCCGCTTCACCGCCCACACGAAATGTCGTATGTCGGCTCATCGGTTCATTCCTAAGAATATCCTGTGGATCTACATATTGACTGATATATTCATAAACTGCTTCATTTATAAGTTCCAAATTGCACTCCTGCACATCTGTTTTATTTGATACTAGCGATCCAGTACCAGCTTGGCTGCTCCGAAAATACCGGCATCATTTCCCAGTGTTGCAAGTTCGAACTTTGCTTCCCTGCTTGCATGGAAAACGGCTTTCTGATAGTAAGGCCTGATATAATCAATGAGAACAGAACCCGCCTTGGATACGCCGCCGCCAATAACGAAAGCTTCCGGATTAGTTACACAGGCAATTGCTGCAAGTCCTTCTCCGAGATACTGTCCGAACTGCTCTGCGATTTCCATTGCAACCGGATCCTTTGCTTTTACTGCGTCAAATACGCTCTTTGCAGAAAGTGTTGTCGTACGAAGAACGGAATCCTGTGTGGTCTTTTCCAGCTTCCGCTTTGCCAGACGGGTAACACCGGTCGCAGAGGAATACTGCTCCAGACATCCCTTATTTCCACAGCCACAGGCCTCCTGCTCGGCATCTTCCACATGAATATGTCCGATTTCACCACCGGCTCCGTTTGCTCCTGTAAGCATCTTTCCGTTGACGATGATTCCACCGCCAACACCGGTTCCAAGTGTCACAACGACAAGATCCTTGTAGCCCTGTCCGCCGCCCTTCCACATTTCACCAAGTGCAGCAACGTTGGCGTCATTACCTGCCATAACAGGAAGCTTTAAGATATTTTCCAGCGTTTCTTTGATACTGAATACACCCCATCCAAGGTTTGCAGCCTTATAGATGACACCTTCGCTGTCAACCGGTCCCGGTGCTCCAACACCGACACCAACCACATCCTTACGGTCAATTCCTGCAGCCTTGATCTTCTTCTCAATGCTTGCGGCAATGTCCGGAAGAATGTTGCTTCCGTTGTCTTCTTTTCTGGTAGGGATTTCCCACTTGTCAAGAACGTTGCCCTCTGCATCAAAATATCCAAGCTTTACGGTCGTTCCACCGATATCAACGCCAAATACATACTGACTCATTGTTTCTATACCTCTCTTTATTCTTATGTGATTTTCTTATAAATATGTGTATCCGTTGAGAATATCCTCTCTTTATTCGTCCTCGTCCTCGTCACGTCTTCTTGTGAGGGATTCCTGCACACGACGGTACAGCTCCTGTGCGGCATTGTAACCCATCTTTTTCTGACGATGGTTGATTGCGGCAGACTCACAGATGACTGCAAGATTACGTCCGGGGCGGATCGGAATGTTATGACACACCACCTTATTGCCAAGGTATTCCGTATATTCTTCCTCCAGTCCAAGACGATCGTATTCCTTCTCCTTGTCCCAGTCCTCCAGACGGATTACCAGGTCAATGTTCTGGGTATCCTTAACGCTTGATACACCGAACAATGTCTTCACATCGATGATACCGATACCTCGAAGCTCGATAAAGTGCTTCGTAATATCCGGTGCGGAACCAACGAGGGTATCATCGGACACCTTACGGATTTCAACAGCATCATCTGTTACCAGACGATGACCTCTCTTAATCAGCTCCAGTGCGGCCTCGGATTTACCGATTCCACTTTCACCGGTAATCAGAACGCCTTCACCGAAGACATCGACCAGAACACCGTGCACGGAAATACAGGGTGCCAGCATCACATTCAGCCAGCGGATAATCTCAGCCATAAAGGAAGAGGTTGCCTTTTTCGTGGAAAAAAGCGGAATCTTGTGTTCCAATGCAATCTGTAAAAATAAGGGATTCGGCTGAAGTTCACGACTGAAAATGATCGCCGGAATGTCATAGGAAAGAAGTCTGGTAAAGATCTCCTTCTGACGTGCCTGCGGTAAGCCTTCCATGTAGGTATATTCTACAAAACCGATAATCTGCAGACGTGTATCCTCAAAATGCTCAAAGTAACCCGCCATCTGTAATGCCGGACGGTTAATATCCGGCTGTTTAATCTTAATCTTGGAAATATCCAGTTCCGGAGTCAGATTCTCCAGTTTCATCTTCTCAACAATTTTTTCCAGCTTTACACTTGCCATGCCCATACTCCCTTCGTATTGAATATCACAGCATCTATCTGAAAGTGATACTGTTCAACGCTTTTATCATACCATATCAGTAATTCTTACACAATTAAAGATTTTGTTCTGATGTTTTTTCCGTACGGAAGAACTGATAAATCCCCTCAGCGGTGGGCCGGTTCATTCCATCTACGGCAAGTAGCTCCTCCACTTTTGCAGCACGGATTTCTTCTATGGAGCGGAAATGCCGCATAAGTGCCTTTCTTCTTGCGGATCCGACTCCCGGAATCTCATCCAGTACCGAATGTACCTGCGATTTGGAGCGGAGCGACCGGTGAAATTCAATTGCAAAGCGATGTGCCTCATCCTGAATCCTCGTAATCAGCTTAAAGCCCTCACTGCGGCGGTCAATCGGGATCTCTTCATTCTGATAATAAAGTCCCCTCGTATTATGGTTATCATCCTTCACCATACCGCAGACCGGGATATTAAGATGCAGCTCATCAAGTACCTGCAGCGCAATATTCACCTGCCCCTTACCTCCATCCATCATCAGCAGATCCGGAAATTTCGTAAAACTGCCAAGCTCTGCATCCTTATTTTGTTCTTCCAGCTCCTTCTGCTCCTCCATACCATGCAGGAAACGCCTTGTCAGCACCTCGCGCATACATGCATAATCATCGGGTCCTGACACGGTTTTAATCTTAAACTTACGATAATCACTGCGTTTGGGCTTTCCCTTTTCGAACACAACCATGGAACCGACATTTGCAAAACCACTGATGTTGGAAATATCATAAGCCTCCATACGGGAAATATTCGATAGAGACAGGAGCGATGCAATCTCCTTTACTGCACCGATTGTACGCCCCTCTTCTCTCCGGATCCGCTCCTTGTCCTTGCTCAGAATCAGCTCCGCATTTTTCGCTGCAAGCTCCACAAGCTTTTCCTTGGAACCAATCTTGGGGACGCGTAAATATACTCTCGAGCCACGTCTTCCGGTCAGCCACTGCTCAATCACTTCCCGGTCCTCAATATCCGTCTGCAGCATGATTTCTTTCGGTACAAACGGAGTTCCCGCATAAAACTGCTTCACAAAATCCTGCAGGATCTGCTCCTTCGGGGTCTGTGACACATGTGTCATATAAAAATGCTCCCTGCCAATGAGTCTGCCTCCGCGGACAAAGAACACCTGGACAACCGCATCCGTTGTCTCAACTGCAAGTGCTATAATATCCTTGTCCTCTCCGTCAAAGTCGGTGATCTTCTGCTTCTCTGAAATCTGCTTCACACTGTTAAACAGATCCCGGTAACGGGCTGCATCCTCAAATTCCAGATTGTCGGATGCCTGCTGCATTTTGACGTTCAGATCCTTCAATGTTTCCTGATAATCTCCATTCAGGAAATTTAACGCTTTCTTTACCCGTTCCCCATACTCCTCCTTACTGACCAGTCCCTGACAGGGCGCTACACACTGGTGAATATGAAAATTCAGGCACGGACGGTCAATCCCGAAATCACGCGGAAGAACCTTATTGCAGGTTCGTAACTGATACAGCTTATTGATCAGATCAATTGTATCCTTGACCGCTGCCGCACTGGTATACGGCCCAAAATACCGGGAACGATCCTTTTTCATCTGACGACTGAACAGTACCCGCGGATAATCCTCTCCGAGGGTCACCTTAATGTATGGATAGGTTTTATCATCCTTAAGCATGGTATTGTACTTGGGACTGTTTTCCTTGATCAGATTATTCTCTAACACCAGTGCCTCAAGCTCGGAATCCGTAACAATATACTCAAATCGTGCAATCAAAGAAACCATCTTGTCAATCTGTGGACCTCTTCCCACGATTTTACGGAAATAAGACCTGACACGGTTGTGAAGGTCAATGGCCTTTCCCACATAGATGATTTCATCCTGGGCATCATGCATGATATAAACTCCCGGACTGTGCGGGAGCTTCTTTAATTCTTCCTGAAAATCAAACATCATATTCTCTCTGTCTCTGCTTCTCCCTCTCACTAAACTCGTGCTGCACCTTTGGCTTGCTCTCGTTAAGTGTTCTGGACTGGCTCGCACCTAAGCTCAAGCTGCGCCTTTGGCTTGCTTTCACTAAGTGCTCTGCTTCTCCCTCTCACTAAACTCGTGCTGCACCTTTGGCTTGCTCTCGTTAA
>CAVJLN010000022.1:0-38824 GCA_963650485.1 Bacteroidaceae bacterium | reverse complement strand
AATTAATAAAAGTCTCGCAAGCCGCTTATAGAGCGGTCTGCGGGACTTTTTTCGCTAAAAGACTGTCAAAGACAGAATCTTGCCAAAACAGCAGGGGAATTATCCTCTGCTGTTTTCAGCAATTTGCATTAAAAAGAAGTCGTATTTTTGGATGCATTTTCGAGTGGTATTTATTGACATGGGAATAGGAAAATGATACGATGAAAACAGAATATTTAACACGTGTTCAACTTGATATGTGTACCGGTTTCTGACAGGTTAAATACTTCACAGAATCCCGTCTTTATACTGGAGCACGTGACGGAATATGAAAACAATAAGGAGGGTTATGATGTTATACATAGGGGTAGATTTAGGAACCAGTGCCGTGAAGCTTCTTCTGATGGATGGAGAAGGTAAGATTCACAAAATCGTATCCAAAGAATATCCGCTGTATTTCCCACATCCGGGCTGGTCAGAACAGAAGCCGGAGGATTGGTATGAGCAGACCATGGCAGGCATTAAGGAACTGATTGCGGAAACCGATAAGAGCCAGATTGCCGGAATCAGCTTTGGCGGACAGATGCACGGACTTGTGATTCTGGATGATCAGGATCAGGTGATCCGTCCTGCAATTTTATGGAACGATGGCAGAACCTATGAGGAATGCGATTATCTGAACAATGTAATCGGAAAGGACAAGCTTTCCGAATATACTGCGAATATTTCCTTTACCGGCTTTACCGCACCGAAGATCCTGTGGGTAAAGAGCAAGGAGCCGGAGAACTTCAGGAAGATTCAGAAGATCATGCTCCCGAAGGATTATATCGCATATAAGCTGACCGGAGTACATTGCACGGATGTATCCGATGCTTCCGGTATGCTTCTTCTGGATGTGAAAAACCGTAAGTGGTCGAAGGAAATGTGTGAAATCTGTGGTATTTCCGAAGAAATGCTTCCGAAGCTTTATGAAAGCTATGAAAGTGTCGGATGTGTGACAGAAGAGATTGCGAAGGAGCTTGGCATTCCTGCAACGGTTAAAGTGGCAGCAGGTGCCGGGGATAATGCGGCAGCCGCAGTCGGAACCGGAACCGTAGGAGACGGTATGTGTAACATCTCCCTCGGAACCAGTGGAACAATCTTTATTTCTTCCGACAAGTTCGGTGTGGATAAGAACAATGCCCTTCATGCTTTTGCACATGCAGACGGTCATTACCATCTGATGGGATGTATGCTGAGTGCTGCTTCCTGTAATAAGTGGTGGATGGAGGAAATTATCGGAACGAAAGAATATGCGAAGGAGCAGGAACCAATTACGGATGACAAGCTTGGTGAGAACCATGTTTATTTCCTGCCTTATCTGATGGGAGAGCGTTCTCCTCATAATAATCCGAATGCAAGAGGTACGTTTATCGGACTTACAATGGACAGTACCCGTGCCGACATGACACAGGCGGTTCTGGAGGGTGTAGCCTTTGCACTCCGTGATTCCTTCGAGGTTGCGAAGTCCCTCGGAATCAGGATTGAACGCACCAAGATCTGTGGTGGCGGCGCGAAGAGTCCTCTCTGGAAAAAGATGATCGCGAATATTCTGAACTTAAAGGTTGATGTGATCGAGAGCGAAGAGGGACCTGCCCTTGGCGGTGCAATGCTTGCAGCTGTTGCCTGTGGCGAATTTGAAAGTGTAGAAGCCGCAGCCGCAAAGATTGTGAAGATCATTGATACCGTAGAGCCGGATGAGGAGCTTGTAGCAAAATACGAAGAGCGTTATCAGCAGTTCAAGGAGATTTATCCTGCCTGCAAGCCGATTTTTGAAATTATTAAGTAATTGTAACTATTCAGAGCCATGCAAAGCCTGGTCAAATATGAATGGAATGCTTGCATTCCAAGTCATATTTGTCAGGATTTATATGGCGAAGTAACCACATGAGCAAAAAGAAAGCTGCATAGCAGCGATTTTGCGAATGGAGTTCTGAATAGTTACAATAAGATTAAGATAGCAAGGTTTAGAAAATTTTATCAGGAGGATGAGAAGATGCAGATTTATCAGGTTACCGATGAGCGTTTTAAGAAATATGGCAAGGTGATCTCCAATGTGGATTTCACAGAGCTTGTGAAAGCATTGGAAGAGAAGACTCCGTTACCGGAAGATGTAGAGTATGTTCCAGGCTGTGAAGCACTGGAAGCACTTCCTGTCATGCAGGAATTATCCATGAAGACCTATGGGGAAATGCCGATCCAGATCGGTTACTGCAATGGCCACAATCATATGCTGAACGCATTGGAATATCATCGTGATTCCGAGATTAATGTAGCAGCAACCGATGCAATTTTAATGCTTGGCTTAGAAGCGGATATTACATCGGATTTCACTTATGATACTTCTAAGGTAGAAGCATTCCTTGTACCGAAGGGAACCGGTGTGGAAGTATTTGCAACCACACTTCATTATGCACCGTGTGGTGTAGACGGCAACGGCTTTAAGGTAGCGATTGTACTTCCGAAAGGAACCAATTATGATCTGAAGTCCAAGCATTCCGATGGAGAAGACGGACATTTAACCGCAGTAAATAAGTGGCTTCTCGGACATCCCGAAGGAGGACTCCCGGAAGGAAGCCCGATGGGACTTGTCGGAGAGAACTTATCTGTATAAATCTTTACAGAGATCTTTTATAAAAAGAATACGCAGAAGCTGATACTCTGCGGAAGTAATATGATTTTATTAAGCTATATTAAGAAAATGGAGGAAAGAAACATGAACAATTTACCAGTAGTAAAGCTTGGTATCGTGGCAGTCAGCCGTGACTGTTTCCCGATCGAATTATCCCAGAAGAGGCGTGCGGCAATTAAGGCAGCATACAAGGGTGACTTATATGAGTGCCCGGTAACTGTTGAGAACGAACAGGATATGCTGAAGGCGGTTGAGGATGTGAAGAAGGCAGAGTGTAATGCACTTGTTGTATTCTTAGGAAACTTCGGACCGGAAACGCCGGAAACCCTGATTGCAAAGAACTTTGACGGTCCCTGTATGTTCGTGGCAGCAGCAGAAGGCGACGGCGATATGATCAACGGAAGAGGCGATGCATACTGTGGTATGCTGAACTGCTCTTACAACCTTGGTATGCGTCATCTTAAGGGATATATTCCGGAATATCCGGTTGGAACGGCAGATGACATTGCAAAGATGATCGGTGATTTCGTACCGGTTGCGCGTGCGATCATCGGTGTTAAGAACCTTAAGATTATTACCTTTGGTCCCCGTCCGCAGGACTTCTTCGCATGTAATGCGCCGATCAAGGGCTTATATGAACTTGGTGTAGAGATCGAAGAGAACTCCGAGCTTGATCTTCTTGTTTCTTTCAAGGAGCATGAGAACGATCCCCGTATTCCGGAAGTGTGTGCAGATATGGCTAAGGAAATGGGTGAAGGCTGCTACTATGAAGATCTCAACGCTAAGATGGCTCAGTTCGAGCTTACCTTACTTGACTGGGCAGAAAACCACAAGGGTGCAAGAAAGTATGTTGCATTTGCTGACAAGTGCTGGCCTGCATTCCCGTCACAGTTTGGCTTCGAGCCCTGCTATGTAAACAGCCGTTTAGCTTCTCGTGGTATTCCGGTATCCTGCGAGGTAGATATTTACGGAGCATTAAGCGAGTACATCGGACTTTGCGTATCCGAAGATGCAGTTACCCTGCTTGATATCAACAACTCTGTACCGAAGTATATTTACGATGAAGACATCGTTGGCAAATACGACTATGCATTAACCGATACCTTTATGGGATTCCACTGTGGAAATACACCGGAATGCAAGATGTGCTCATCAAGAGCCGTAAAATATCAGCTCATCCAGCACAGACTTCTTGAGCCCGCCGGCTCTGAACCGGACTTCACAAGAGGTACTCTGGAAGGCGATATTGCAGCTTCCGATATTACCTTCTATCGTCTGCAGTGCAATTCTGACGGAGAACTGGTTTCCTACATCGCAGAAGGTGAAATCCTGGATGTACCGACCAGATCCTTCGGTGGTATTGGTATCTTCGCTATTCCTGAAATGGGACGCTTCTACCGTCATGTACTTGTAGAAGGCAGATTCCCTCATCATGGAGCTGTAGCATTTGGACATTACGGAAAGTTAATGTATGAAGTATTCAAGTTCTTAGGCGTTAAGAGCATCGGATTCAACCAGCCGAAGGGAATGCTTTACAAGTCCGAGAATCCGTTTGCATAATGGAAACGATCTGGGCGAAAATGTAGATTTGTACAGTTATCAGATGAAAATTTACTAGAAATCAGGCAAAGCGTGAGTATACTACAATATAGTATATTCACGCTTGCTTTGTGTTGCCAAGCATATGAGAAAATGATCCGGTGGATCATTTTTGAGTAGAGCACTTAATGAAAATGAGTCAGAGGTGAAATTTGAACTTAGTGCGAACCGGTCCGGAACACATAGCAATGCGAGTCGAAGACGAAGCATGAGCTTAGTGAGGGGAATAAACGGCGTATTTTTAATAAGACTAAAGGAGCAAAAAAATGGCAAAGAGTGCAACAAAGGATATGACGGTGGGATCTCCCATGAAACTGATTTTAAGCTTTTCCATGCCGTTACTGGTGGGATTTATTTTCCAGCAGTTTTACAATGTTGTGGATACCTTTATTGTGGGAAGAACCTTGGGAATGAATGCTTTGGCCGGGGTTGGTGCAACGGGAAGCATTAACTTCCTGATTGTTGGATTTGTCATGGGAGTATGTGGTGGATGCGTTATTCCGATTGCACAGCGTTTTGGTGCAAAGGATTATTCGGATATGCGTAAGTATGCCGCCAACTGTGTCTGGCTGGGAATTGTAATGTCTCTGGTGATTACGGTAGTTGTATGTATTTTGTGCCGACAGATTCTGATCTGGATGCAGACACCGGATGATATTATTGATTATGCATATCAGTATATTTTTATCGTCTTTCTGGGAATTCCGGCGACGTATCTGTATAATATTCTGTCCGGTATCATGCGGTCTATGGGGAATAGTAAGATTCCCCTGGTATTCCTGATCATTTCCTCTGCAATTAACATTGTGCTGGACCTGATCTGCATTATCAATCTGCATATGGGAGTGGCGGGAGCAGCAGTTGCAACAGTAGCTTCCCAGTTGATTTCGGGTATTCTGTGTCTGATTTATATGATAAAGAAATTCGAAATTCTTCACATTACCAGAGAGGAATGGAAGCTTAGTATGCCCCATATCGGAACGCTGTGTGCTATGGGAGTTCCGATGGGACTTCAATATTCCATTACTGCGATTGGCTCTGTTATTCTGCAGACGTCTGTAAATACTCTTGGAGCAACTGCGGTTGCAGCAGTTACCGCCGGAGGTAAGGTCAGTATGTTTTTCTGCTGTGCCTATGATGCGCTCGGAACAACCATGGCAACCTATGGCGGACAGAATGTAGGAGCCAAGAAACTGGATCGGTTGGGAAAAGGCCTCTTTTCCTGCAGCATGTTTGGTATCATTTATTCCATTCTGGCATTTGTAATCCTCTATTTTAGTGCGGGAACGTTATGCGGTCTCTTTGTGACGGATGCCAGCCAGGAGCTGCTTGACAGCTCCAGACAATTTCTGTTAATTAATGCAGCCTTTTATGTGCCGCTTGTTTTTGTGAATGTTATCCGGTATATGATTCAGGGAATGGGATTCAGTACCTTTGCTATTTTATCCGGTGTGTTTGAAATGATAGCAAGAACACTGATTGGTATTTTTGTTGTACCGGTATTGGGATTTACGGGAGCCTGCTTTGCAAGTCCACTGGCTTGGATTATGGCAGATGTTTTTCTTTTCCCGGCATACTTTTATGTCAGAAGGAAGCTGGAAAAAACACTGAACGGAACAGAGGCAAGGCGTGTCAGTATGTAAATATTTCCCACAAAAATAAAAAGGAGAGTCGCTGTAAAAGCAGGGATTCTCCTTTTGTCTGTGTTGATTATGCCCGGATCAGTATTCAGAGTCAGGATTCGAAGCAGCGATTATCCGGATCATTCATCAGTACATTGCTGCACCTATTGCAGCCCCTGAAAACAGAAGCATTATAACGTATATTCCGGTAAAAATATAGTAATTATCTGAATAGTTATCAATCATGGTAACAGTTCGCCTTCACGACCTTTCGGTCATAGGTGAGGATTCCGTTTACCTCTTCTTCAATATCGGATACCTGCGTATAAACTGCACCGCTTAAGCCATGTTTTTGCAGAGGGAGGAGAGAATTTCTTATGAAATCCGCATAAGCCTTTGAAAATTCTTCCTTTGTGTCGTATCGCTTATAGCCGAAGATCCGCTCCACGCTGCTGTGTCCGTCGATGTGACAGGCGAAGCCGCCATATTCGGACAGGAAGAAAGCCCGGGTCTTCTTATGCTTTTTCCATTCTCCGGCAGTAACCTTAAGCCGCCGGAAATAATTGTGTACGCTGATAAAGTCTCCGACTTCCTGATCGAACCAGCCGCTTGCCGCATCAATGAGGCGTGTCGGATCCTGTGTGCGGATGGACTCTGCAATACGCGCTGAGTCAAACTGTCCCCAGCCTTCGTTGAAGGGACACCAGATCGCAATCGAGGGGAAGAATTTCAGGTAATCAATCATATTGGCCAGCTCCGCTTCCCACTCGTCACGGGCGTTTTCGTCTTCTCTTGCAAAAAGATGATAAGCCTGATCCGAGATGTGGCGTGCCAGAGATGGGCATACCGTGGGCAGATAGTTGATAAACGGCATCCGGTACTGACCGCCACCGTTAATCATATCCTGGCAGACGATCATGCCGAGACGGTCACAGTGGTAATACCACCTTGCGGATTCTACCTTTAAATGCTTCCGCATCATATTAAAGCCCAGCTTTTTCATGGTTGTGATGTCATAAAGCAATGCTTCATCGGAGGGAGCGGTCATCAATCCGTCCGACCAGTAGCCCTGATCCAGGACGCCCATGAGGAAATAGGGTCTGTGATTGAGGCAGAAGACCGGTTTATCCTCGGATAATTCAATGGTATAGGTGCGCAGGGCAAAGTAAGTCTTCACCTCGTCTTTGCCTAAGGTCACGGTTACCGGATAAAGTGCCGGGTTTTCCGGAGTCCATGGGAAAAACAGTTCATCCGGAATGGAAACGGTAAAGTCGTAGGACTGGGACTGGATATGATGCTTGTGTACATCGGCAAGATCACTCTTCGGAGTCAGGGACTGCTGAAACAATACCTGTTGGTTATCCGGTGTCATGACACAGATGCGCAGCAGTGGAAGTGCATCATACAGGACAGTATCGACCTCAAGGAACACCTCCTGACGGTCAAAGTCCGGTTTTATGGTGATATGTTCAATGTGGGTGGCAGGGATCCATTCCATCCAGACGGTCTGCCAGATGCCACTCTGTGCTGTATAAAAGATACCGCCACGCTTTAAAATCTGTTTGCCACGGCTCTGGGCGCCTGCATCGCTTGGATCACTGACCCGCACCATCAGCTCATTTTCACCTTTTTCCAGAAAATTCGTGATGTCGCAGGAGATGGGAAGATATCCGCCACGGTGAGATGTTACCTTGTTACCGTTGAGAAAAATATCGGCTTCGTAGTCGATTGCACCAAAATGAAGAATCAGACGGCTGCCATTAAAGAGATCCATTTCATTAACCGGGAGCAGACGGCGGTACCAGAGGTATTCCTCCGGCTGTAATTGGCGTTCCACACCCGACAGGATTGCTTCCGGAGAAAAAGGAACGAGAATCTGGCCATCGTAGCTGTCGGGGAAGCCTTTTTTTGACTGAATAGCGTAATCCCATAAACCATTTAAATTAATATAGGATGGGCGCTCAAACTGTGGGCGCGGATATTCCGTAAGTACCTTATCCTTTGAAAGTGTCTCTCCAAAGGGAGTCGTGAGACGCTCTAAGGGGTCTTCGTTATGCGGCTTAATGATACTTCGCAGCGCATCCTTGAAATCCATAGTATCCATCCTTTCCGAATTGCAAAAGCCATATTGCTGTCAGAAGCTTACCGTAACAGTTTGACCATGTTCAGGCTGTCCGTAGTGAGCTGGTTTCCACGGTCATATTGCACAAGTCCTCATTTATGGTTACAATAAACTTCAGGGAAAACACATTGCGGTTTCCCTATTGGATATAGTATAGCACAGAATAAAGAAGAGCAATAAAAGAAAGAGGAAATTCATTGAAAAACGAAGAAGATCAGATATTAAGGAAGCATTTTACCGATCTGGCACGGAAAGCGGACCAGAGTCATATTGCAACCTTTACAGGTTTCCTAAGTCTGCCGGAGCAGTCCGTCTTTTATTCCATGGACTTTTCGTATGTACCATACTGCGTTTTCGGAGGTCAGGAGGGCTGCGAGCGGGCGGTGATCCGGTTTGGTGAGGAATGGGAGTTCCCGATCTGCTGTATCAGAATGACACCGCTAATGAATAAGTTTGCAGATGCACTGACGCACCGGGATTTTCTTGGAGCGCTGATGAACCTTGGAATTGAACGGAGTACGCTGGGTGATATTTATATTGAGGACAAGACAGGGTATCTGTTCTGCCTGAAAAGTATGGCAGATTACATTACCGAGAATCTCACACGGATCCGGCATACAAGTGTACAGTGCACGGTCTGTGAAGAGCCGCCGATCTTTTTACGGAAGGAGCCGGAGGAAAAGCTTATCCAGATCAGCTCCAGGCGGACAGATGCGTTGATTGCCGGCGTATATCATCTTTCCCGGACGGAGAGTAATGAGCTGTTCCGGGAGCAGAAAGTATTTGTCAACGGAAGACTGTGTGAGAATAACAGCCGGGCGTTGAAGGAGGGCGATCAGATTACCGTCCGCGGCTACGGCAGGTTTGCCTATGAAGGGGCAAACGGCTTAAGCAGGAAAGGAAAAGAGAATGTGAGGGTTCTGGTATGGTGATGCTGCAGCAGATGGTTGTGATGTTTCTGATGATGGCGGTCGGATATTTATGTTACAAAAAACAGATTCTTACCGAAGAGGTGAGCAAAAAGGCTTCAGCGATTGTGGTGAATGTAGCCAATCCCTGTATGATCTTAAGCAGCGCACTGACCGATCAGCAGATGCGGGGAAGGGAACTGTTACAGACTCTTGCAATTGTGACCTTGATGTATGCCCTTTTGCTTGTTGTGGCACAGCTTCTGCCGGGATTGCTGCGGATACGCAGGGAGAGCCGCGGAGCCTATGCTGCAATGACGGTTTTTACGAACATTGGATTCATGGGATTCCCGGTACTGGCAGCCATGTACGGCAATGGAGCGCTTCTGTATGGAGCGGTCTTTCAGATTCCCTTTAATACACTGATTTATACCTATGGTGTGGCGGTACTGACAAGAAAACCGGATGCCTGTGGGAAGACAGTGCGGGATGGAAAGACAGAGATAGATGGAAACCCGGGAGAACAGCAGGATGCGCGGGATATAACAGAGGTTGAAAATGAGAAGCCGGCAGGTAAGAATACTATAAGCAAAGAAAATGACAGGGAGCAGCATGGAAAGCTGCAGGAAATAGCGGAAGTTGTGAAAAAGATCTTCAATATCGGAGTGATCGCATGTATCGCAGCGATGCTCATCTACTTTTTGCGGATTCCGGTGCCTTCTTTTTTGCAGGCATTCATTACGAACCTGGGGAATCTTACGGCTCCGTTAAGCATGATGATTATTGGAGCATCCCTTGCGCAGATGCCTTTAAAGGAGCTTTTTCTGGACAGGAAGCTGTTACTGTTCTCGTTCATAAAACTACTGGTTCTGCCTGCGGTATGGATGCTTATGGTGAATCGTATGGCAGAGCAGGAAATCTTACGGGGCGTGTGCCTTGTGATGATGGCAACTCCGGCAGGAAGCATGACGGCGATGCTCGCGCAGCAGTATGGAGGAGATTATGAAACGGCTTCCCGTGGTGTGGCACTTACCACGGTGCTGTCGGTCATCACCATGCCGGTTCTGGCTGCACTTTTCCTGTGAACGGAATGAGACAGCAGTGGTTGCAATGTTAAAGAACTAGCTCCGAGGGTTTTTGAACCGTGCTGCCGGATTTGCAGACGAGCGAATAGGCTAGTTATTTTGTAAACGCTGTACCAGGTATAAGGACAAGAGCTCCCGGCATATTTTGTATAAAAAGATACCGGGAATTTTTATGAACAAATACATAGAAAAATGGAAACAGATGGGGAAAAATTGGGCAGATGGACTGCATATGCATTGGAAGGAAGAGTGGAGGAGACAAAGCGGGGAGAAGCGTCCGGATTATCAGAAAAGAGTCGGCATGCTGCTTTTGCGGAACGCTGCATTTCTGCTTGCGGCGGTTGCACTTCTGCGGGGAGCGGTGGTATTTGGGGGAGACAGCGTGCATGCAAGCAACACGGTTGGAAACCGGGAGCTGCCCATTTATTGTGTGAAAACAGCTGAGGCAGATGGAAAGAAGATTGCGCTCACCTTTGATGCGGCATGGGGAAATGAGGACACAAAGAAGATTCTTGAAATTCTCAAAAAGAATAATGTGAAGGTGACCTTTTTTATGACCGGCGGCTGGGTGGAGAGCTATCCGGAGGATGTCAAGGCCATCCTCGCAGATGGGCATGATCTGGGAAATCACAGCGAAAATCATAAGAATATGAGCCAGATTCCCGATGAAGAGAAGAAAGAGGAACTGATGAAGGTTCATGAAAAGGTCCGTGAACTGACCGGTTATGAAATGTTCCTGTTCCGCCCTCCCTATGGAGATTATGATAATGCGGTAATTAAAGTCGCAAGGGAGTGTGGATATTACCCGATTCAATGGGATGTAGACTCTCTGGATTGGAAGGATTACGGAGTGGATTCCATTATCAAGACAGTTACCGGACATAAGCATCTGGGAAGCGGGTCAATTGTTTTGTGCCATAATGGAGCGAAATTTACTGCGGAGGCGCTGAATACGCTGATTCAGAATCTGAAGGATCAGGGCTATGCCTTTGTGCCGCTGTCGGAACTGATTTACCGGGATCATTATCATCTGGATCACGAGGGAAGACAGATTAAGGATTAGGCTTCTTCGGCGGTATGAGGAAGCCATTGAGAAACCATCGTTTATTTTCCTGTGTATATGCCCATCATAACAAAAAACACAAAAAGGGAGTACTCGTACTCCCTTTTTGCTTATGTGATTTACGGAAGGACTTAACGTGAAATTACATTGCATCAACAACTGCGTCAAGAACATCCATTAAGGAAAGCATAGAGTCATTTAATACTTCTGCATCTTCCTCAGTAATGGTATCCTGAGAAATTTCACCCATCTGGGTCATGATATCCTGTGTTTCGTTAAGAGCTGCTTCAATGTCATCATTCTGCTCTACTTCATCGGACATATAGGCATCGGATACCGTGGTGTATACTTCGGATAAGGTAGCGTAGTTGTCCTGTAAAGCAGTAAAGGTTTCATCAGAGCATGCGTCAGAAGCATCCGCTGTCCCGGTCATGCCATCTACGGTTAATGATAAAGCATCTAAAATGTCAAGCATTGCAGAGTTCAGTGTGTCAGCGTCTTCTTCGGTAATGGAATCCTGGGAAATTTCACCCATCTCATTGATTACATCTGCAGCCTGGTTCATAACATCTTCGATGGAAGCATCAGCTTCGATTTCATCGCTTTCATACAGATCCTTAACGGCATTGTATGCTTCAACCATGCTGGCATAATTGTCCTGTAAAGCGGAGAAGGTTTCATCGGAACACATCTCGCTGTCCGTAGCAGAGGTATCTTCTGTAACACTTTTGGTTACGGTATCGGTGCCGGCTTCTTCAGAATCGCCGCCGCATGCGGTAAGCATGGACATTGCCATAGCTCCGGTCAATAATACTGCTAATAATTTCTTCTTCATAATAAAATCTCCTTTTCTTTTCAATCGTCACTCATGATAACGTTTTTTATATTCTACCTGCAAAAGTCCTAAAAATCAAGGTTGTCTTCCAAATTGTATTGAAAAGTGCCAAATTGTAGATGCCGGATAGATAACGACAATTTCCGAAGCGCTTTTTTATAGTTTACTAATGACTGCTATGCTATAAAAATCATAGAAGAAAGAGGAGTGAGCTTATGAAAAAAACTTATGTAACAGATATGACAGTAGGAAAGCCGCTTGGATTACTCGTATCTTTTATGCTTCCTTTATTAATCGGAAATATTTTCCAGCAGTTGTATAATATGGTGGATTCCATTATTGTAGGACAGTATGTCGGGGCGGATGCGCTTGCGGCTGTTGGGGCAACCAGCTCCCTGAATTTCCTGATCTTTTCCCTGTGTGGCGGTATGGCGAACGGTACCGGTGTTGTTATTTCCCAGCACTTCGGCGCAGGCAAAAATGATCTGGTGAAGAATACCATCATCAACGCGGCCTATATTATGCTGTTCTGTGCCATTCTGATGGGAGGTATCGGTATTCTGTTCGCAAGAAGAATACTGATTTTTCTGAACACACCGGATAACATTCTGGACAGTTCCACCTTATATATGACTATTATCTGCTGTGGAATTCTTGGTGTGAGCCTTTATAATGCCGTATCTGCAATTCTGCGTGCAGTAGGAGACTCCAAGACACCACTGTATTTCCTGATGGTGTCGAGCGTGATTAACATTGTACTGGATTTACTGTTTATCCGTGGTTTTTCCTGGGGCGTGGCAGGCGCCGCATATGCGACCATTATTGCCCAGTTTGTATCGGGTATAGGGAGTCTCGTCTTTGCACTTGTGAAAAATCCGTTCTTTAAGATTGAGAAGGAATACCGTTCCTTAAACCGCGGCATTATCTGGCAGTGTATCCGTATGGGTGTGCCACTGGCGTTTCAGAGTTCCCTGATTGCGATTTCCTGTGTGGCATTGCAGAGTGTTGTCAATACCTTTGGATCGGTTGTGGTTGCTGCCTTTACCGCAACGAGCCGGATCGAGCAGTTGGTACAGCAGCCTTACAATTCCCTTGGTATGTCGGTTTCCACCTATACCGGGCAGAACATTGGTGCCGGACAGCTGGAGCGTGTGAAAAAGGGATACCGAATTGCCTTCCTGTTAATGGCTGTCTTTTCCTTCACGATGTTTCCACTTGCACAGTTCTTTGGAAATTCGATCATGCGCCTCTTTGTCAGTGAACCGGAGGTTATTGAAATGGGTGCCCATGCGTTAAGGCTTACGAGCTGGTTTTATCTGCCGCTTGGCATGATTTATATTACGAGAGGATTGTTAAACGGAGCCGGAGATGCAACCTTTGCTTTTATGAATGGTATCATCGAAATGCTGGGAAGAATCTGCTTCGCAAAGCCGTTAACCCTGATCCCTCAGGTAGGAGTCTGGGGCGTATGGCTGGCAACAGCCTTTACCTGGACGCTGACCGGTACGCTTACGTTCCTTAGATATTTACAGGGAAAATGGAAGAAGCATGTTGTTCCCCGGGAAGTGAAAAAGGAAGAGCTTGCAAAGGCCTGATCGGAGAATCCGACTGCGTTCGAAATAATCACATAATGGTAACTATTCAGAACTCCATTCGCAAAACCGCTATATTAATAAGTAGAGAGACAACTGTGAAGGCAGTAAACAGTTATGTAGAAAGCTGCAAGGAGCTGCGAGATATGAAAACAATCGTAATGGGAATTCTTGCCCATGTGGACGCGGGAAAAACAACACTTTCAGAAGCCATGCTGTATGAAAGCGGCGTAATCCGCAGCATAGGGCGTGTAGATAAAGGAAATACCTATCTGGAGCGGGACGAGCAGGAGAGGGAGCGTGGAATCACGATCTTTTCCAAGCAGGCGGTTCTGCCGGTTCATGAGGACAAACTGATTCTGTTGGATACGCCGGGACATGTGGATTTCTCGGCAGAAGCGGAACGTACCCTGCAGGTACTGGATCTGGCGGTGCTGGTGGTAAGTGCAGCGGACGGAGTGCAGGGACACACGATGACGCTGTGGAAGCTGCTTTCCCAGTATCATATTCCGGTATTTCTGTTTGTGAATAAGCTGGATCAGCCGGGAACGGATGCAGATGCGGTGTTTCAGGAACTGCAGGAGCGCCTGTCTGAGGAGTGCGTGGATTTCCGACTTCCGTTTGGGGAGGCTTTTATGGAAAGCGTTGCCATGTGCGGTGAGGAAGCGATGGAACAGTATCTTCAGACCGGTGAGGTTTCCAGAGAGAAAATCGCACGTCTGATCCGGGAGAGAAAGCTGTTTCCCTGTTTCTTTGGCTCTGCGTTAAAGCTGGAGGGCGTGAAGGAGCTTCTTGAAGGAATTGATACCTATGGAGAGCCGGCAGATTATCATCGGAAATTCGGGGCGAGAGTCTATAAGATTACACGGGATCCGCAGGGAAATCGTCTGACCCATATGAAGATTACGGGTGGACAGCTCCCGGTTAAGACGGTGGTTACCGGCAAGAACCGACAGCAGGAGGAATGGCAGGAAAAGGTGAACCAGATCCGCTGCTACAACGGAGAAAAGTTCGAGCTTGCAGATTGTGTGCAGGCAGGAACGATCTGTACGGTGACCGGACTTTCGCAGACGTATATCGGGCAGGGACTTGGTGTGGAAACGGAGCAGACGCATCCCTTACTGGAGCCGGTAATGAGTTATCGGGTATTGCCGGAACAGGAAGCCCAGATGAACACCGTCATCGAAAAGCTGCATCTGTTAGAGGAAGAAGATCCTCTGTTACAGGTGAAATGGAATTCACAGACGAAGGAGCTCACGGCGCATGTGATGGGACCGGTACAGATTGAAATTCTGGAACGGATCATGAAGGAACGATATGACATTACTGTCACCTTTGGGAAGGGAAGGATTCTTTATAAGGAAACGATGGCAGAGAATGCGCAGCCGGTAGAAGGTGTCGGTCATTACGAGCCGCTGCGTCATTATGCAGAGGTACATCTTCTTTTGCAGCCGGGAGAGCCGGGAAGCGGATTTGTCTGTGATACCGACTGCAGTGAGGATGAACTGGACAGGAACTGGCAGAGACTGGTGCTTACCCATCTTATGGAAAAGGAATACCGTGGCGTTTTGCTCGGGGCACCCGTTACGGATATCCATATTACGTTAAAGAGTGGCAGGGCACACCAGAAGCACACCGAGGGAGGCGATTTCCGGCAGGCAACCTACCGGGCTGTCCGTCAGGGACTGATGCAGGCAGACTGTCAGATCCTGGAGCCGTTTATGGAATTCCGGCTGGAGCTTCCGGAAGAATATGTGGGACGGGCCATGACGGATCTTTCGAATGCCGGAGCGGTTTTTCATAATGAAGTAGAGCGTATTGGATACAGTGTGTTAAAGGGACGGGCTCCGATGGAAACGATCGGGGACTATGGACAGATGGTGATTTCCTATACCGGAGGTCAGGGGATCTGGTCGATGTCCTTTGACGGATATGGTCCCTGTCATAATCCGCAAGAGGTCATGGTGCAGTGCGGCTATGATCCGGAGAGGGATGTGTATAATACGGCAGATTCCGTATTCTGTGCACATGGAGCAGGCTTTGTTGTGCCGTGGTATGAGGTGCCGGAATACATGCATCTTCCGAGTATTCTTTCAGAGAGAAGAACACAGGAGGAATATTTTGCGGAAGAGATTGAACGCAGAAAGCAGACCATGGTAACAACGACACTGGGAACAGAGGAAGTGGATGCCATCATCGATCGGGTTTCCGGTGCGAACCGCAGAAAGGATAAGCAGGAGGAAAAGAGTGCAAAGAAGCTTGCTGCGCGTATGGTGGAGGCAAAGCCTTATGAATACCGTCCGAAGGAGAGAAAGGCAGAATACATCCTGGTGGATGGCTACAACGTCATTTTTGCATGGGAAGAATTGAAAGAGCTGGCAGAGGTGAATCTGGACAGTGCCAGAGGGCAGCTTCTTGATCTTTTATGCAATTATCAGGCAATTGACGGAAGGGAACTGATTGTGGTTTTTGATGCGTACCGTCTGCAGGGACATCCGACGGAATGCCTTGATTATCATAACATTCATGTGGTGTATACCAAAGAGGCAGAGACGGCAGACCACTACATTGAACGGTTTACCCACGAGTATTCGAAGAAATATAACATCACGGTCGTGACCTCGGATGGTCTCGAACAGGTGATTATTATCGGGCAGGGATGTTTGCTGCTTTCCTCGCGTGAGTTTCATGAGATTGTGAAAAAAGCCTCCAAGGAGACTATGGAGACTTTTGAACGTGATGAAAAAAGGGAACGCAGGCTTACTGTGCCTTTCCCTGAAATTCCTACGGAAGATCCGTAATTTACTGTAATTATATGATGTCGGGGGTCAAAAGCCCTCGACTTTGATGCCTGCGGAGATGGTCAGCAATCTTAGTAAACGGCTTCGACATCCGTGATTTCATCGTTTTCTACACGGAAGCGCCAGATGGAGTGACCGGGAAGACGATGCTCGGTAAGATAGTAGCAGTCGTCAATTTGGGTAAGACTGTACGGGGTGCCGCCGCCTAAAAAGTTTGCATAGACATCCTCGTAATTGCCCTTTGCCAGATCCTTCAGACTTTTCACACGGATCAGGGTGGCAAAATCCTGATTCCCGGTGATGTCGGTGGAAACAGTAATATAGTAATAATTCTGGATTTTTTCCAACTGAATCATGCCGGCAATCGCATCGGGAACAGGATAGCGGTTTATGACCCTGAAGGTATACAGGTCGGCCTCGATGATGTTCGAATTGCCGGAGACAAAGTAAATTCGGTCATCCAGAATTGTAAAGGAGCGTACGTACACACCGTCAAGCTCCGGGATGCTCAAAACCTTCGTCAGATACATGCGGGTGGAGTCGTTCGTATGACGGAAGAGGAACATCTCGCCGCTCTGGGAACTCCATGCATAAAAGGTGTCGGTATAATCATCGTAGATGATGTAATGAGGCCGGTTGCCGATTCCGGTGAATTCCTGTGTTGGAACATAGACGATTTCACCACTGCTGTTTTGCATCTTTTCCATAATCAGAACCCGGTTATTTTCGGTATCGTCAATCAGATAGACATTGCCGTCGCTGGCAATCGTATGTCCCATGGAAAGATCATTGGTCATCACTTTCCAGAGGTAGAGAGGATCGGTCAGATTGTCATGGTAAATGACCTGATTATGATAGCAGTCTACGATGAAATACTGATCGTCCAGTTTGGTAATATAAGTAGGTACACTTAAAGAACCATTGGGATTGGTGGGAATCGTTTCATAGTCCGCAAGGTCATAGGAGAGCAGATCGGATTCTCTTATATAATCCGTGCCATCGTAAGGTGTGGCGGGCTCCGGACGGGAAGAACAGCCGTTTAAGTAAAGCGTGCTGAATAGGAACAGGAATAAGGTTAAAATCGTATATTTTCTCAGTTTCATTGACAACTCCAATATAAATCCATCATAATAAAATCGTAACCATTCAGAACTACATTCGCCATATAAAATCAATTGTACGCTTACTATACACTTTTTTTGAGAGGCAGACAAGAGAAATAAACGGGAGGCGGCTTATGCGGGAAGAAAATAAACAAATGCGGATTCTGTCTGCAGTCGGTATGATTCTGGTTGTGGCAGGACATCTTGGATATTCCTTGTTTGATGTGGGCGGGCTGTTCCCTTATTATTCGTTCCATGTGTTTATTTTTCTGTTTGTTTCCGGTTATTTTTACCGGGAGGAAGCAGAGCAGCATCTTTTGGGCTATATTGGCAAAAAGTGCAAAACTCTGTTGCTTCCTTATTTCATCTGGAATCTGGTTTATGGAATTCTGGCATCGCTGCTGCATCAGGCAGGCTTTTCCATCGGAGGAGCTCTCAACTTGTGGAATTTATTGATAGAGCCGTTCGTGAGCGGGCATCAGTTTCTGTATCAGTTCCCGGCATGGTTTGTACCTGCGCTGTTTCTGATTGAGGTTCTCAATGTATTGGGAAGAAAGGTGTTGGCTCTTCTTCATTTAAAGAAGGAATGTCTGATCTTCACGGTGTGTCTCCTGCTTGGAATTGCTACGGTTGCGCTTGCAAAGGGAGGACACGTCTGGGGCTGTTATAAATTCCCCGGAAGACTTCTGTTTATGATGCCGGGCTTCCAGCTGGGACGCATTTATAAGGAAAAATTAGAGGACAGGGTAAATAAAATCCGTGACAGCTGGTACTTTTCCGCTGTTCTGGGAGTCCAGCTTCTGATTACGATATGCTGTCAGGGGCTTGCATTCAGTGCAGTATGGGTAACGGGTTTTGCCAATGCGGCAGTGATCCCGTATCTTACGGTGGTGACCGGAATTGCATTCTGGCTGCGGATCTCGGACTGGATCAGCCGGATTCCGTCTGTCAGCAGTTGGTTTATAAGGATTGGAAGAAACACTTATGCGATTATGATGCATCATGTGTTCTGGTTCTTTGTTGTGAATGCAATCTGTTATCTGCTTTCCTGTACCACGGTGTGGTGTGCGGAATTTGACGCGGCACAGTTCTTTTCAGACATCAATTATGTTTATACCATTGGTGGAAGTGATGCCGGAAAGTGGGTTTATCTCATTGCCGGAATCGGCATGCCGCTTCTTTTTGCACAGATAACACAACATCTTGTGGACAGGAAAGGTGATGCAACTAAAGTCTGAAAAAACCGGTTGACGTGCTCTTACAGCTATGCTATGCTACAAGCACTTTCCTTAATTGACAAGTAAATATGCGTTTTGAATGAAGGGTATCTTTCTGTGGTCAGCCATGTAAAGATATCTTTTTATTTTACCCAAAGGAAAGGAAAGAAACGTGAGGAAATTTGAACTGATTTTAAGAAGAACCAGAAACATCGGACAGAAAAAGAAAAGAAGAATCGTAAGCAGTAATAAAAAGGGAAGAATGGCAGCTGCCGTTTTGGGCATGCTGATGACGGGAACTCTGCTGCTTAATGGAATGGAAATGCAGGTTTCGGCACAGACCATACGGCACACCCACTCCGGGGATGCACAGAACGGAGGTGAATGTTTTGGCAATCCGGTGAACCATGTCCATGAAGGAAATGAAGCAGAAGGAGGCGAATGCTACAGCAGTCCGGTTTATCATGTGCATACCGGGGATGAAACAGCCGGAGGCGGTTGTTATGGAGAAGAAATCGTGCATACCCATGAGGGAAGCACGAGTCAGGGAGGAGCCTGCTATACGGCAGTTTATCATAGTCATGGCGATTCCTGTTATGCAGAAGGGAGCCATAGCAGTTCCTGCGCCTCCCACATTGAATTTCATTCGTATGACTGCGGAACTGTGCATGACTGGGATGGTGACGGACATGGGTGCGACGGCTTTACAGCCTATGACTGTGGAGGACACCGCTATCTTGCCTGCGGAAAAGGGAGAAGCATCACGGGTTATCGTTTTTCCTGCAGCCTGACCGAAGGCCAGATAACAGGATACGGAATGAACTGTGGAAAGACAGAGGAGACGATCGAAGCCTACCAGCTTACCTGTACAAAAACATCGGAGGATATTGATTATTATGAGAAAACCTGTGGCAGGGAAGAGGGAGAAGAGATCTATATTCCCGATCCGCCAGAAGAGAATACCGGAGACAATGGTAATTCCTCCGGACAGGATGGTTCCGGAGATAGCAATGGTGACAGTGGTGAGAATGGAGGAAGTGGAGATGATGGATCCTCACAGGAACCGCTGCCGACACCGGTTCCTTCGGTAGAACCGGTTGTGAAGCCTTCTCCATCTGCGTCACCGGCTGCTACAGAGGTAACCGAAGAAGCTCCGGTGATAAAGAAGGAGAAGACAACCGTAGTAAAGCCCTCACCGACACCGGAGCCTACCCTGACGCCGCCGTCACCAAGTCCCACTCAGCAGGTCCAGCCCAAGATGGTAGAAGAAGAGACGGTGGAGCTTCCGGAGGCAGCAGCACAGCCGGAGGATGCAGGCGGCGAACCACTTGTATTGAAACGTAGATGGGTCGTCTTTACACCGGTGATTAAGATGCTGTCCATTACCTCGGGAACTGTTCTGGTTCTTACAGTGATTGCACTTTTACTTCTTTATCTGCGCAGAAGCGTGAGAGTTTATAACGATAATGGCAAGGGCAGAATGAAGTATCTGGGAAGGGCAGCTGTGACACTTTCCGAAGAAGGATATTATATCCAGATTACGGATAAGCTGGAAGAGCGCGCTGCAACGAACCGTTATTGCATTCGGCCGGACCTGTTCCTGATCGGAAAGAACAGCAGCTGGGAAATTTATGTGGTGAAGGATGGAAAGAAAAAGTCCGTGTACCTTGACAAGGAGATGACCTTTACCATTTAAGGTGTTTCAATATGGGAAGCAACATGTATAAGTATAACAAAAGCTGCATAAACTATTGACTTTCCCGATCTGCCGTGATAAATTTTACTTGTTTTAGAAACTAGATTCGCGTTTTAAACGCAGAAATGAGGAGAGTTATGAAAAAATTATTAGCCGTTTTATTAACAGCAACAATGACAATGGCTATGCTGACTGCATGTGGAAGCAGCAACACAGAAGCCACAGACACCACAACAGAAACTACCGAAGCAGAAGCTGATACCACAACAGACGATGCAGCAGTAGAAGAAACCGCAGATGCAGCTGAAGAAACTGCTGATGCAGAAGCTGCAGACGCAGAAGCTGCCGTTTCCGAAGCACTTGCAGATGGCGTGCTTATCGCAGGTACGAACGCAGAGTTTCCTCCCTTTGAGTATGTTGGGGATGACGGAGAAGCTGATGGCTTCGATATCGCTTTAATCAAGGCAATCGGTGAGAAGCTTGGTGTAGATGTTCAGGTAGACAACATGGAGTTTGCATCCTTAATCTCTTCGATCGGTAACAAGATTGACGTTGCAATCGCAGGCATGACTGTAACTGACGAAAGAAAGGAAGCAGTTGATTTCTCTGATTCTTACTATGAAGCAGTTCAGTATGTTCTTCTTCCGGAGGGAAGCGAGATTGCAACTGCAGATGATCTGAAAAACAAGACCATTGGTGTCCAGCTTGGAACAACAGGTGACTTCATTGCATCTGATATCGAAGGTACTACTGTGAATACCTATAACAAGGCTGTTGATGCTGTAAATGATCTGATCAACGGAAGAGTAGATTGTGTCATTATTGACAAGAATCCCGCACTTGTATTCGAAAGCAAATTCCAGGATGAAGGTTCCAAGATTACCGCGGTAGATGGTGCCCAGTTTGATTTTGAACCGGAATATTATGCAATTGCAATGCCTAAGGGAGACACTGCTTTAGTAGATGCTGTCAACAAGGCCATTGAAGAATTAAAGGCAGATGGAACTTTTGATGAACTGGTAAAGACATATATTGAAGAATAATCATTTTTGTGTTAGTATTCAATATAGCGTATAGCGTATCAAAGAGGATAGCATATTATGCTATCCTCTTTTTCACTTTAGGAATTACGTCCTGTGAAGTAAAAATGCTCCGCACGGATGCGAACTCTTTATTGTACAGCACTTAGAGTAGACGATCCAAAGGAGAAGCCTGAGTTTAGGGCACACATGGTTAAATAGGAAGGGTTAAGCACAGATGTTGGAATGGTTAAGTAAAATAGAAGGAAGCTTTTATAAAGCATTTCTTGCAGAAGACCGGTGGAAATTATATTTTGCCGGCCTGGGAGTCACACTGAAGGTTGCATTCTTTGCTGCAATCCTCGGACTGATCATCGGAACGGTGATCGCACTGATGAAGCTTTCTACCGGAAAGAAAGGAAAGGGAACCATCTGGTCCTTTATCGCGAACTGTTATATTGATATTATCCGTGGAACGCCGTCAGTATTACAGTTATTAATTATGTGGTTCATTATTATGAAGAGCTGTAAGAACGGTGTATTGGTTGCTGTACTTTCTTTTGGTATCAACAGTGGTGCCTATGTGGCAGAGATTGTCCGTGCCGGAATCCTTGCAGTAGATAAGGGACAGACGGAAGCCGGCAGATCACTTGGCTTATCCAAGGCACAGACCATGGTTTATATTGTTATTCCGCAGGCAATCAAGAATGTACTGCCTCCGATCGGTAACGAGTTTATCGTATTGTTAAAGGAAACTGCGATTGTCGGTTATGTGAGTCTGACAGACCTTACCAGAGCCGCGAACCAGATTTCTTCAAGAACCTATGAAGCATTTATGCCATTGATTGGGGCAGCAGTGATTTACTTTGTGATTATTAAGATTTTAACCATTCTGCTGGGCGTATTGGAGAGGAGGCTGCGTAAGAGTGATAATCGTTAAGGATCTTCATAAAAAATTCGACAATAACCACGTACTCCGTGGTGTGAATTATCATGTACATCAGGGAGAGAAGATTGTTATTATCGGTCCTTCCGGCTCCGGTAAAAGTACGTTCCTTCGATGCCTCAATTTACTGGAAATCCCTACGAGCGGTGAAATCTGGTTTGACGGACAGTTAATTACAAATGATAAGGTGAACATCAATCACGTGCGTCAGCATATGGGCATGGTGTTTCAGAATTTTAACCTTTTTAATAACCTTTCTATTATGGATAATATTACCCTTGCGCCAGTGAAGTTAAAGCTGCAGAGCAAGGAAGAAGCCAGTGAGAATGCCCTGAAGCTCTTAGAGCGTGTCGGATTAAAGGAGAAGGCAGATGCTTTCCCAAGCCAGTTATCTGGGGGACAAAAGCAGCGTATTGCGATTGTCCGTTCCCTCGCCATGAATCCGAGGGTAATGCTGTTTGATGAGCCGACCTCCGCACTCGATCCGGAAATGGTAGGCGAGGTTCTTGCCGTTATGAAGGAGTTGGCAGATTCCGGTATGACCATGGTGGTGGTTACTCACGAAATGGGGTTTGCAAGAGAGGTCGGAACTAAGGTATTGTTTATGGATGAAGGAATTATAATGGAAGAAAATACACCGTCCGAAATCTTTAACAATCCTCAGTGTCAGCGTCTGCAGGATTTCTTATCCAAGGTGCTGTAAGGGATTCCAGATCGTTGTAATTTAAGGTAACTATTCAAGAAGAATAAAGCCGGTATGCGGTACATCAGAAAGACAGACGGATGTACCCGTGTATCGGCTTCTTTGAAAAGAGGAAGCCATGATTCGGATCAGTTTATGCATGATTGTCAAAAATGAAGAAAAAGTGTTGGATCGCTGCCTTTCGTCCATCTGTGACCTGATGGATGAAGTGATTATTGTCGATACCGGATCGACAGACCGCACGAAGGAGATTGCTGCGAAGTACACCGGCCGGATTTATGATTTTACCTGGTGTAATGATTTCTCAAAAGCAAGGAACTTCGCTTTTGAAAAAGCGACCTGTGATTATATCTATTCTGCTGATGCCGATGAAGTGCTTGATGATGAGAACCATGAGAAGTTCCGGATTTTAAAGGGAAGTCTGATGCCGGAGGTGGAAATTGTACAGATGTACTATGGAAACCAGCTTGCAAACGGTACGGTCTATAATTTTGACAGAGAGCTTCGTCCCAAGCTGTTTAAGCGGCTTCGGAATTTTGTGTGGACAGAGCCGGTACATGAAACGGTACGTCTCCTTCCGGTAGTATACGACAGTGAGATCGAGATTACTCACAAGCCGGAACACAATCACGGAGATCGTGACATTGCGATCTTCGAGCAGCTGCTTGACCGAGGAGAGGCTCTTTCGAAAAGATTGTATGATTTTTATGCAAGGGAGCTGTTCGTAACAGGAACGAAAGAACAGCTGATCCGGGCGAAGGATTATTTTATCTCGATTGCAAAGAACAGTGAAACGGATGCAGATCAGTTAAAAACGGCGCTTGCAGTTGTGGTACGGAGCTGCTTTGAAGCAGGGGATACGCTTACTATGTATCAGTATGCAATGAAGGATGTCGCCGGTGAGGCGAGCAGTGAGGTCTGCTGTATTCTTGGAGAGTATTATCAGAAGCGGCAGGATTATGAGGAAGCCATTCTGTGGTTTTACAATGCCGCCTATGAGCAGCAGAGTATTCTGAACATCCGTTATCAGAGGGAAATTCCGTTGGAAGGACTGATTGCATGCTATCATGCCTTATCCATGAGAGAGCAGGAGGTCTATTATCAGAAAGAATTGGAACAGGATTCCAATGCAGAATTATCTTGCATGGCATCCGTTTAGATGATACCATAGTTACGTCACATTACAAAATAGGCACAACGAATCGTTGTGATACAGTTACGAATGGGGAACAATATGAGCTGGGAAGAAAATGTGCGAAAAGTAGTTCCGTATGTCGCAGGAGAGCAGCCCAAGGATACGGATGTCATTAAGCTGAATACCAATGAATGCCCTTATCCCCCGGCACCGGGAGTAGAGAAGCGGGCTAAGGAGCTGTGCGTGGACAGGCTGCGGCTATATCCGAATATGGATGCAGCAGAGCTGGTAGGGGCACTTGCCGATTATTATAAGGTAAAAGAATCCGAGGTGTTTGTCGGAGTCGGATCGGATGATGTACTTGGAATGGCCTTCATGACCTTTTTTAACAGTGATAAGCCGATTCTGTTTCCGGATATTACTTATTCTTTTTACGATGTCTGGGCAGAGCTTTTTAAGATTCCGTATGAGACCTGCGCATTGGATGAAGCCTTCCGGATCCGGAAGGAAGATTATTTTCGCCCAAATGGGGGAATCATTATTCCGAATCCCAATGCACCGACAGCGATCTTTGAGGATTGCAGTGTATTAGAGGAAATTGTGGCACGAAATCCGGATTCGGTAGTTATTATTGATGAAGCTTATGTGGATTTTGGAGCGGAAAGTATGCTGCCGCTTATTTATAAATATGATAATCTCATGGTAGTACAGACCTTTTCCAAGTCGCGTGCCATGGCTGGCATGCGGATCGGTTTTGCAATTGCCAATGAGAAGTTGATCAGGTATCTTAAGGATGTGAAATTTTCTTATAATTCCTACACGATGAACCTGCCGGCGATTGAGCTTGGTGTGGAAGCAGTGAAGGATAAGGAATATTTTGAAAGAACCGTACAGAAGATCATCGAAACAAGAGAATGGACGAAGGTTCAGTTAAAGAACCTGGGATTTACGTTCACGGATTCGAAGAGTAACTTCCTGTTTGCAACACACGAACGGATTTCGGCACAGCAGATCTTTGATGAGCTGCGTAAACGGAAGATCTATGTACGCCACTGGAATAAGCCCCGTATCGAAAATTACTTACGAATTACGATTGGAACACCGGAACAGATGAAGAAGCTGTGTGAGGCACTTACGGAGATTCTTGGTTAAAACAGGCTTATGGAAGCTTCGCCATATAAAATTGCTTTTCTGCTTGAATGCAAGCATAAACTCAAAAATGATCCACTGGATCATTTTCTCATATGCATGGCAACAGAAAGCAATTTTGCATGGCTCTGAATAGTTACAATTATTGCAAAGTCGTTTGAAGATGGTTAAGGAGAATGCTATGTTAAAGAAATATCTGATTGTTTTTTTTGTATCTATGGTTCCACTGATTGAGCTTCGTGGTGCGATTCCGATTTCGCAGGGAATGGGTCTGCCGATCTGGACCTCTTATGTGGTTTCCATTATCGGAAATATGGTACCGGTTCCGTTTATCTATCTGTTTGCCCGTAAGGTCTTAGAGTGGGGAGCAGACAAGCCGGTCATTGGCAAATTCTTTACCTTCTGTCTGGAAAAGGGGAAGAAGGGCGGCGAAAAGCTTCAGGCCAAGGCAGGACGCGGACTTTTCGTAGCATTGATGATTTTTGTGGGAATTCCGTTACCGGGAACCGGCGCATGGACCGGAACACTGGCAGCGAGTCTTCTGGATATGAAGTTTAAGGACAGTGTGATTGCCGTAATGCTTGGTGTGCTGCTTGCCGGTGTGATCATGATGGCAGCCAGCATGGGTGTATTCGGTGCAGTGGGGGCACTGCTTAACTAAAGAGGGGAGTATTGTAATGGAAGCATATACGGATTTTGCGGAAGTTTATGATACCTTTATGGGAGATGTCCCGTATGAAGAATGGGCAGATTTCCTTTCTTTCTTGATTGAGACTTACGGTGTGAGCCGCCCGGTCCGTGAACCGGGAGAAGTGCGGGAGCTCGAAGAAGCACCGGAATACGAAGAAGCATTGGAATGCGAAGAGGCATCGAAATACGAAGAAGCATTAGAATGTGATGAAGCGCCAGAATACGAAGAAGCATTGGAATATGAAGAAATGCCGGACTTCGGAGAACCGCAGGAAAAAGTTGAGGTGACCGAGGAGGATGCCCTGATTTCGGAACGGAATCTGGTACTGGATCTGGGATGTGGCACCGGAACAATCACGGAGCTTTTATATGAAAAGGGCTATGATATGATCGGTGTGGACAGCTCCGAAGAGATGCTGCAGATTGCCATGGACAAGAAGTTCGAGACACAGAGCGATATCCTGTATCTGTGTCAGGATATGCGCGAACTGGATCTGTACAGTACGGTCGGAACCGTTGTCAGTGTCTGCGATTCCCTGAATTATCTGCTGATGGATGAGGATGTGATTCAGACCTTCCGGCTGGTGAATAATTATCTGTTCCCGGGTGGAATTTTTATTTTTGATTTTAATACGATTTATAAATACGAAGAAGTGATCGGCGATACGACGATTGCCGAAAATCGCGAGGAGTGCAGCTTTATCTGGGAGAATTTCTATAGCTGTGAGGATCATATCAACGAATACGATGTAACGGTGTTTGAGCGCCAAGAGGACGATCTGTACCGCAAATTTACAGAGACCCATTATCAGAGGGGGTATTCCTTAAATGAAATGAAAGCTTTTCTTAAAAAAGCGGGACTTACATTTGTGACAGCCATGGATGAGAAAACGCATGAAGCACCGACCGAAACCAGCGAGCGCATTTATGTGATTGCGAGAGAGCATGGAAAACAATGATTGTTCACACAGAGGAATCCGTGAACCGCAAAGAGAGGTAGAAGAATGGATTATATTGTAAGAGCCACGGCGGCAAATGCTCAGATCCGGGCTTTTGCTGCAACAACAAAGGATTTAACCGAACATGCAAGACAGGTTCATAATACAAGCCCGGTGGTAACCGCAGCATTGGGACGGCTGATGACGGGAGCAGTGATGATGGGTGTAATGTTAAAGGGAGAAAATGACCTGCTGACCCTGCAGATCAGCGGTGACGGTCCGTTAAAGGGAATGACCGTGACTGCGGATGCCAAGGGGCATGTAAAGGGTTATGCGATTGAACCACAGATTATGCTGCCTCCGAGCCTTGCAGGGAAGCTTGATGTTGGAGGGGCGGTCGGCAATGGATTTTTACGTGTCATTAAGGATATGGGCTTAAAGGAGCCATATGTTGGTCAGACTGAGCTTCAGTCCGGAGAGATTGCCGAAGATCTTACTTATTATTTTGCCACATCAGAACAGGTGCCATCCAGTGTTGGCCTCGGTGTTCTGATGGAAAAGGACAATACCGTGAAGCAGGCGGGTGGTTTTATCATCCAGTTGATGCCTTTTACGGAGGAAGCAGTGATTGAGCAGCTGGAAAAGAATCTGGCAGAGTTTTCCACGGTGACGAAGGTTCTCGATGAGGGTAAGACACCGGAAGAAATGTTGCTGATGCTTCTTGCCGGGATGGATCCAGTGATTACGGAACAGAGCCCCTGCGAATTCCGTTGTGACTGCAGCAAACACCGGGTGGAGAAAGCAATCATCAGTATCGGTAAGAAGGACATTCAGGACATGATTGATGACGGACAGGAAATCGAAGTCAACTGTCACTTCTGTAATAGGGCTTATAAGTTTTCGGTAGAGGAATTAAAGGACTTATTAAAGAAAGCCAGATAGGACAGAACACAGAAAAAGACAACAGTAAGATATACTGTTGTCTTTTATATAGAGCGCTTAGTGTATCTCGTTTTTGGCTCTGCCAAGCGAGGTCTTAATTGCATCCAGTAATACCAGAGAGGTATATTTATTGTCATCCGAATAGGAAATATCACTGACAGACTGATTGCGCACGATCTGGTTCGCCAGATCATCAAAGGCCGGTTCGAGCAGAGGAAACATGGTGGTCACGGCTTCATCTAAGTTTACCATCCGGATGTCATTGATATTATTCTCGTCTACCGTTACGGCAATATCAACGGTGCGGTCATTGAGCATCAGAGAGGTTGTATAAATACCTGGTACATAAGCAGGCTCCTGGATAGGAGAAGCGGCTTCTTCACCCTTTTTCGGTGAAAAAACAACGATGAGCAGAACGATGAGAAGAAGGCCAAGCGCAATAAAGATACCGGTATAGATTAATTCTTTCATACGAAGTACGATGATTTTGGTTTTGGCACTCATGGGAAATCCTTTAAGATATCTTTTTTACTATAGTATTTTTAAGAAGGGAGATTTATGCTATGAAATTCACGAAAATGCATGGCTGCGGCAATGATTATGTTTATGTGGACGGCGCACGGGAAACGATCCCGGCAGAACGCAAAAGTGAGGTTGTAAGGTTCTTAAGCGACCGTCATTTTGGAATCGGCGGAGATGGTGTAATCTTTATTAATCCAAGCAATGTGGCAGACTTTGAGATGGAAATGTACAATATGGATGGAAGCCGTTCTGAGATGTGTGGAAACGGAATCCGCTGTGTCGGAAAGTATGTGTACGATCATGGCCTTACGCAGAAAACTTCGCTGACCATTGTAAGCTGCGGAAAGATCAAATATCTGGATCTGACGGTGGAAGACGGAAAGGTTACGAAGGTGCGTGTCAACATGGGCTCCCCGATTCTTGAAGCGGCTGAAATTCCGGTTATTGCAGAGCAGTCTCCGGTGGTTGATGTCCCGATTACCGTCGATGGAAAGGAATACCGCATGACCTGTGTTTCCATGGGAAATCCGCATGCGGTTGTCTATGTGGACGAGATGATTAATGATGAAACGATGGCAAAAATCGGACCGTTATTTGAACATCACGAGCGTTTCCCGCGGAGAGTCAATACGGAATTTGTAAAGGTTCTAGGCAGAGAGCGGGTACAGATGCGTGTGTGGGAGCGCGGAACCGGTGAAACGCTCGCCTGCGGAACCGGCGCCTGTGCCGTAACGGTTGCAAGTATCTTAAACGGACTTACCGGGGATCGGATTACGGTAGAGCTGTTAGGCGGCAATCTGGAAATCTTCTGGGACAGAAAAGAAAATGTTGTTTATATGACCGGACCAGCAACGACGGTATTTGAAGGTGAGATCGAGATCTGAACGGGAATGGACAGGAGAATGGAGATTAAGATGAAACCAATCGCATATATTCATACGGATCTCCCGGAAAAGTTTGGTATTCCAAGGCAGAGCGGTCTGGTGAAGGAGCTGAAAGGGAAAATCATTTTTGAACCGGAATACCGTTCCATGGATGCTGTCAAGGGACTGGGTGGCTTCAACTACATCTGGCTGTTGTGGGAGTTTCAGGGAGTGGATCGGTCACATTTTCATGCAACCGTGCGTCCACCGAGGCTTGGCGGAAATACCAGAGTGGGTGTTTTTGCAACAAGATCGCCCTTCCGCCCCAATCCCATCGGCTTATCCTCGGTACATCTGGATGCGGTCACGGAAACAGCAGAAGGACCGGTGCTTGAGGTTTCCGGCGTGGATCTGCGGGATCAGACACCGATCTATGACATCAAACCATATCTGCCCTATGCGGACTGTCACCCGGATGCACTGGATGGCTTTGCAGGAGAAGCAAAGGACGATCATGTGGAGGTTGTGATTCCAAAGGAGTTACTTGATCGGATTCCGGATGATCGGCAGGAAACGCTGCGAAAACTCCTTTCCCAGGATCCGCGCCCTTCGTATCACAAGGATGAGAAAAGACAGTATGGATTGAGTTTTGCAGGACAGAATATTTCGTTTGTAGTGAACGAAGGAGTCCTTACGGTAACGGATGTGTCATAACGATTACGATGGTTGCTGTTCACATAGCAGCCAGACGCTTGCTGCCAGGCATTTTTGACAAAAGCACTTGCAACTTTAAGGGGCATATGTTATTATGTTTCCATAATTGAATAGCGCATAAATGCGATGATAAGGAATAGTAGTAAGGATCTGGAAATCAGAGAACTGCCGGATGGTGCGAGACAGTCAGAAGAGAATTAGGAACTCACCTTTGAGCAGCCGGCTGAAGGAAGCGTGACCGATTGATTGAGAAGAAGCTTCTGTGTAGGTTCGGACGGAATCTCCGCCGTAGAAGGGAGCAGGCATGTTAGTGCTGACGAGTGCACGAGGAATCGTGAAGTAGAGTGGTACCGCGTAGATTGAATTTACGTCTCTATGAAATCTCTCTGAGGGGGAGGTTTCATGGGGACTTTTTGATGTGTGCAGGAAAAACAGGCGGCTGCGCAGCAGACATTTGTTTTTCCTGCACACATCAACGAGCGAATGCCATGCATAGCAGGGCGTGGAGTGTGAAGCACGAATTAACGAGTCTGCTACAAGGAAGAATTAAGCAACTGCGAGTCTGCAACAGGGAGAAAAGAAAAATAAATCGGAATAAGAAAAGAGGAGAACAAATCATGGATGCAGCAAAGAAATATGGAAAAACTTACTTTTTACCGCCAACCCCCACTTACGACTGGGTGAAGAAGGACACGATCGAAAAGGCACCGATCTGGTGCAGCGTGGATCTGCGTGACGGAAATCAGGCGCTGATCGAGCCGATGAGTCTTGAGGAGAAGCTGGAATTCTTTACCATGCTGGTAAAGATCGGCTTTAAGGAAATTGAGGTGGGCTTCCCGGCCGCTTCCGATACCGAGTATCAGTTTGTCCGTGCCTTAATTGAGAAAAATATGATTCCGGATGATGTTACCATTCAGGTGTTGACACAGGCCAGAGAGCATATCATCAAGAAGACCTTTGAAGCCGTAAAGGGAGCGCCGCATGCGATTGTGCATCTTTATAATTCCACATCCCTTGCGCAGCGCGAACAGGTATTCAAAAAGTCCAAAGAAGAAGTAAAACAGATTGCTGTAGATGGTGCGAAGCTGTTAAAGGATATTGCGGACAACACCGATGGAAATTTCTCCTTTGAATACAGTCCGGAGAGCTTCCACGGAACTGAAATGGAATATGCACTGGAGGTATGTAATGCGGTTCTGGATGTATGGCAGCCGACTTTAGAGCACAAGGTGATTGTGAACCTTCCGACAACCGTACAGAATGCAATGCCGCATGTGTTTGCAACACAGGTAGAATATATGCATAAGAACCTCAAATATCGTGATGGCGTGGTACTGAGCGTTCATCCACACAACGACAGAGGCTGCGGTATTTCCGATGCCGAGTTTGGCGTTCTGGCAGGTGCAGACCGTGTGGAGGGAACCCTGTTTGGAAATGGTGAAAGAACCGGTAATGTAGATATCGTGACGGTTGCAATGAACATGACGATTCACGGCGTGGAATCGGGACTGGATTTCAGTGACATCATGAGGATCCGCAAGACCTATGAGCGTCTGACCGGTATGCATGTGCATGAACGTACTCCTTATGCCGGAGATCTGGTATTTACCGCGTTTTCAGGATCCCATCAGGATGCAATATCCAAAGGAATGGCATGGTGGGAGGAAGGAAAGAGCGGAGACAAGTGGACCGTTCCTTATCTGCCGGTTGACCCGAAGGATCTCGGACGTGAATATGAATCCGATGTCATCCGGATCAACAGCCAGTCCGGTAAGGGTGGTGTTGCGTTTATCTTAAAGCAGAACTTTGGTATTGCCCTGCCTCAGGAAATGAGAGAAGAGGTTGGTTATCTGGTTAAGGGCATTTCCGATGAGAAGCACAGTGAGCTGACTCCTGCCGATATTTTTGGAATCTTCGAATCTCATTATGTCAAGGTACGTGAGAAGTTCGACATCCTGGAGTGTCATTTTGTACAAAAGCAGGGCGATATCGAAGCAGCAGTTACTATTAAGACCACAGATGGGACTGAAACTGTTCATGCTTCCGGTAATGGACGTCTGGATGCGGTCAGCAATGCGTTGAAGCAGAGGTTTGGTGTTACTTATGTGCTTTCCGTATACGAAGAGCATGCTACCTCCATGGGTTCTTCCTCCAAGGCAGCCGCTTTCGTAGGCATCCGGCATGAGGATAAAATGTACTGGGGTGTCGGCATTAAAGATGATATTATCCAAAGCTCCATTGATGCGCTGGTATCTGCAGTAAATAAAATCCTGTAAGAGCTCCTTTTGGAATACTTTTGAAATACCATGCAATACCGTCTTGAAAAAACTTCCGGTATCGTGTACACTATAAGAAGTAGTTTACAAGGAGGCTTACAGATGGAATTTGTATTATTAGGTGGCGGATTATTAATCATTATCTTTGCAGTAGTCGTTGCAGTGGTTTCTTCTGTTGTTTCCGCAGTTGCAGCAGAGCAGGATGATGAATCCGAAGATTGATGACAGACTTCTGTTATACACAGATGAATGATAAGAAGGCGAGACGTCCTGTTTCTGATCAAGAAACAGGACGTCGTTGTTTATAAATTTTTTAGAAACGTTTAGAGGCAGTTCATTGATTTTTCGTTAGAAAGTCTGTAACATAAGAAAAGCTATAAGAATCCAGCTTAGGAGGCGAAGAAATTATGAAATTTCGAGAACGGATTTACCGGTTTATGCAGGGAAGATACGGAGCAGGAGGCGCAGACGCCTTTACCAGATTTTTGTCGGTTCTGACATTTATATTTATTATTTTATCCTTTTTCAGAGTGCCGTTTACCTATATCCTCGCGATTGTACTGATTGTTTATATGTATTTCCGGCTTCTGTCGAGAAATTATTATAAGCGGCAGCAGGAGAATAATTTTTATTTAAAACAGGAATATAAAGTAAAGAACTTTTTTGCAAGGACGAAGAACAATTTCAGGCAGATGAAGACACATCATATTTACAGGTGTCCGACCTGCAGACAGAAGATCCGTGTTCCGAGAGGCAAGGGACGGATTGAAATCCGATGCCCCAAGTGTGGAACAAGGTTTATTAAGAAAAGCTGAAAGAGCTGGCTTTGACAGCAAACAGGAAGAATGGGCAGACAGGTGGTGAAGTCGTGTTTGGATATGTAATTATTAACAAGGGTGATATGAAATTTAAAGAGTTTGATATTTATCATTCCTATTATTGCGGTCTGTGCCAGATGCTTAAGAAACAATACGGGTTTACGGGGCAGATGACATTGACCTACGATATGACTTTTGCCGTCATGCTGTTAAGCAGCCTTTATGAGCCGGAGGTTCATGAGGATATCGTGAACTGTGTGGCACACCCGTTTGAGAAGCATCAGGCCCGGCAGACCATTTATACAGAGTATGGAGCAGATATGAATATCCTGCTTTCCTATTATAAATGTATGGATGATTGGACAGATGAAAAGAAATTAAGCAAATTTTCCTATGCAAAGTTGCTCAAAAAGGGATATCATAAGGCATATGACAAGTATCCGGAGAAAGCAAGGCGGATTGAGAATCTGCTGCGAGAGCTGTCGAAGGAGGAAAAAAAGCAGTCTGCCGATATTGACCGGATGGCTGGGATCTTTGGCAGAATTATGAGTGAGATTTTTGCTCCGAAGGCAGATGAATGGGAGGAATCCCTGCGAAGCATGGGATTTTATCTCGGCAAGTTTATTTATCTTCTGGATGCATATGAGGATGTGTATGAAGACCGTGAAAAGGGAAGATACAATCCTTTTACAATAAAATGTGATGATCCGGACTTTGAAGAGGAGGTGCGGACAATTCTTACCATGATGATGGCGGAATGTTCGAGAGAATTTGAAAAGCTTCCGATCCTTGACAATGTAGAGATTTTGAGGAATATTATTTATTCGGGAGTCTGGTATCGTTACGAGGCAGTAAATCAGAAACGTGCCGATCAGTCAAAGCAGGAGGGCTGATGAACCGGTGCGGAGATGGAGGGAAGTATGCGTGATCCGTATGCGGTTCTTGGAGTATCCAGGAACGCCACTGAAGAGGAAATTAAAAAAGCATATAAAGCACTGAGCCGGAAGTATCATCCGGATGCAAATATCAATAATCCGAATAAGGATCAGGCAGAGGAAATGTTTAAGGAGATCCAGCAGGCGTACCAGCAGATCATGAAGGAACGCACCGGAGGAGGAAGCAGCTACAGCTATGGCGGATCCCAGAGCAGTTATGGTTCCGGTTCCGAAAGCTATGGAGGCGGGCAGCAGAGCGGTTATGGAAACCGCGGATATTATGGAGATTTTGAAGATTTCTTTGGCGGTTTCGGTGGCTTCGGCGGTTTTGGCGGTTTCGGACAGGGAGCTTACACCGGAGGCAGTACCGGCTATGAAGAGAACAATTATCTGCGGGCGGCAGGTAACTATTTAAGAAGCGGTTATTATAAGGAAGCTCGGACGGTTCTGGATAATATGGAAGAGAGCACACGGAATGCCCGGTGGTATTACTATAGTGCACTGGCACATGCAGGACTTGGCAATCAGGTATCGGCACTGGAGCATGCCAAACGTGCATCGGCACTGGAGCCGAATAACAGTGAATATCGGAATCTGGTGAACCAGTTTGAAAACGGTGGAAGCTGGTATCAGCAGCGTCAGTACACCTATGGCAGTCCGGTTACAGGAAATGGAAATCTTTGCCTGAAGCTGTGCATTGCCAATCTGCTTTGTAATCTTTGCTGTGGCGGCGGTGGGCTGTGCTGCGGAGGAAGTCCGTATGTGCGATATTAAGGGTGTAATTGTTCAGAATAATTGCAAAAATCTCTTGAAATAAATAATGTAATGTGATAATCTTTTAACAAATAGACGAAGGGGTCTACAGTTTGCAGACCTCTTTTTCTTTGCTTTATGAGAAATTCCACCGGAATTTCTTCTATATTCAGAGATATTCCCCAAAAGGAAGAATCGGGCTTTTGGGTGAACATCAGCCAGGAGCCTCTGATACAGGAGATGATACAGAGATGAAGAAGGTAATTGGTCTGATACCATTATATGATGAAGAGAAGGAAAGCTACTGGATGCTTCCCGGTTACATGAAGGTGATTGAACGTTGTGGCGCTATACCGGTTATGCTTCCTCTTACAGAAGATACAGAGGAGCTGGAGCAATGCCTGTCCATGTGTGACGGTCTGCTGCTGACAGGTGGGCATGATGTGGATCCTGCTGTATATGGAGAAGAAGCCATTCCTGAATGCGGACAGTGCTGTCATGAGCGCGATGTGATGGAAGCTTATCTGTTGAAAAGGGCAGTAGAGAAGGATCTTCCGGTATTCGGCATCTGCCGCGGCATTCAGTTTATGAATGCAAGTCTTGGTGGAACCTTGTATCAGGATCTCAATACCCAGCATCCGTCAGAGACGGAGCATCATATGACATCGCCTTACGACAGGGGAATCCATAAGGTAACCGTGGAGGAAGGGAGTCTTCTTGCCGGAATTATCGGAGCCGGAGAACATTATGTGAACAGCTATCATCATCAGGCAGTGAAGGAGTTGGCACCCGGTATGGAAGCAATGGCTTATTCGGAGGATGGACTGATTGAAGCAATCTGTATACCGGATAAGAGGTTTATCGTAGGAGTACAGTGGCATCCGGAGTTCGCATTTGAAAAGGATTCGGAATGCTTAAAGCTTGTTCAGGCGTTTGTGGATGCCTGCTAAGATGATCCTGTTACGGCATAGTGCCGTTTAGGATAGATTTTGTGAAGACGCAAGCTTCACAATTCATAAAAAGGAGGACAATATTATGAAAAAGAAAACACTTGCACTTATTATGGCAGCAGCCATGGTAATGGGTCTTGCAGCATGTGGAAGCTCTAACAGCACCACTACAACAGAAGACACCACAACAGAAGCAGCAGAAACAGAGAGTGCTGACACAGAAACCGCAGAAGCAGAGGATACTACTGCTGAAGCAACAGAAGAGACTGCAGATGCAGCAGCTTCTGATAAGGTATGGGTTATAGCAACTGATACCGCCTTCAAGCCTTTTGAGTACACAGATGACAATGGCGATTTCGTAGGTATTGATATGGACATTCTTGATGCAATTGCTCAGGATCAGGGCTTCCAGTATGAAGTACAGGTTCTTGGATGGGATGCTTCCATCGCAGCATGTCAGGCAGGTCAGGCAGACGGCATGATCGCCGGAGCTTCCATTACTGACGAACGTAAAGAATCCGGATGGATCTTCTCCGATGGATATTATGATGCAAACCAGAGCATGGCTGTTGCAACAGGATCTGATATCAAAGGCTTTGAAGATCTGAATGGCAAGTCTGTTGCAGTTAAGACCGCTTCCATGAGCGCTACTTATGCAGAGAGCATTGCTGATCAGTATGGCTTTACGGTTACTTATTTTGAAGATTCACCGACGATGTATCAGGCAGTTGTAGGCGGACAGGTTGCAGCATGCTTCGATGATACCCCGATCATGGCCAGCAACATCAAGGATACCGGTATCGGAATGGAAATCGTTGACGGTACAGGAAATGATCCTGCTGCATATGGTTTCGCAATCTTCACTGCAGACAATCAGGAATTAATCGATATGTTCAACAAGGGTCTTGCTAATATCAAGGCTAACGGCACTTATGACGAAATCATCGCCAAGTATTTAGGCGAATAATAAAAAGGGTGAGACAATATGGCTAAAATTATTACTGTCTATGGAAATATGCTTTTAACAGCAATGGGACGTACCCTGCTGCTGGCATTCCTTGGTTTGGTTTTTGCATGTATACTGGGTATGATTTTTGGTCTGCTCAGCGTACTGAAAAACAAAGCGTGCAATATCATTGCGAATATCTTTGTATTTGTAATACGTGGTGTTCCGATGATTGTGCTGGCGTTTTTTATATACTTTGGTATCCCGTATCTCATTAATACGATCCTGGGAGTGGGTGGAGGCTTTACCTTATCGGCTCTGCAGGCAGGAACCATTTGTCTCGCCTTAAACTGTGGTGCTTATATGGCTGAAATCATCCGTGCCGGTATCCAGTCGGTGGATATCGGCCAGATGGAAGCCGGAAGATCACTGGGACTTCCTTACTGGAAGACCATGAGGAAGATCATTCTTCCACAGGCGATCCGCACCATGATTCCCAGTATCATTAACCAGTTTATCATTACGGTTAAGGATACCTCCATCCTGTCAGTTATCGGCTTTCCGGAACTTGTTCTGGCAGCCAAGCAGGTACAGGCAAATACATTTAAAGCATTTGAAACATGGGCAATTGTCGGTATCATGTATCTGATCGTGATTACGATTCTTTCCTATTTGGCTAAGCTTGTAGAGAGGAGAATGAACCGTGGAATCAACAGATAAGAAGATTAAAATTAAAGTAGAAAAGCTCCGGAAATGCTTCGGAGATCTCGAAGTACTGAAGGATATCTCTACGGAAATCACAGAAGGAGAGGTAGTGGTTATCTTAGGACCCTCCGGCTCCGGTAAATCCACATTCCTGCGATGCCTGAACCGCCTGGAGGATGCAACAGCGGGGAAAATTATCGTAGATGATGTCGAAATTACAGCTAAGAAAGTGAACATGAATAAGGTGCGTGAGAACATCGGGATGGTGTTCCAGCACTTCAATCTGTTTAACAATATGAATGTTCTGGATAATCTGATGCTTGCTCCGCTGGAATTAAAGAAGGTGGATAAGAAGGAAGCCAGACAGCGTGCAGAAGAAATGCTTAAGAGAGTTGATCTTTTAGAAAAGGCAGATTCCTATCCGTCCCAGCTTTCCGGTGGACAGAAGCAGCGTGTTGCGATTGCAAGGGCGCTTTGCATGAAGCCGGATATCATGCTGTTTGATGAACCGACCTCCGCACTGGATCCGGAAATGGTCGGTGAAGTATTAGCGGTTATGAAGCAGCTTGCAGCAGATGGCATGACGATGGTAATTGTTACACATGAAATTGGATTTGCCAGAGAGGTGGCTGACCGTGTGATCTTTATGGATGGCGGCTATATTGTGGAGGAAGGAACTCCGCAGGAGGTTATTCTGAATCCAAAGGAGCCAAGAACCATCAGCTTCTTAAACAAGGTGCTTTAAGGGCAAAGCAGGAGGAGAAAAATGGAAAAATATGCAATTACCATTTCCCGACAGTTTGCTTCTATGGGAAGATCAATTGCGCAGGAGCTGGCAGAACAGCTTCACATTGAATTCTTGGACAGAGATATTGTAGATGAAACAGCAAAGCGCATGAATGCTTCTATTCGTCAGATCAGTGATGAGGAAGAGGGTATCAGTTCCAAGTTCTCATACCGGATGTATCCGTTAGGACTCGGTGTTCCGGCAGTAAAGGATGAGCTTTTTAGGGTACAGCAGAGCATCATTCAGGATTTTGCAAAGAAGGAATCCTGCATTATTGTAGGCCGTTGTGGCGGCTATTGCCTCCGCAATGAGAAGAACCTTCTTAAGGTATATCTCTATGCTCCCTATGAAGTACGTCTGAAGAACTGTGTGGAACGGCTTGGTATGACGGAAAAGGAAGCAGTGAAGACCATTTCTGCAGTAGATAAGGCAAGAGAGAGCTACCATAAGAGGTATATTCCCGGTTACCAGAATGCAACACTGGATAGTGATATCTGTATTAACAGTGGAAGCTATACGGTAGAGCAGGTGGCAGTCCTGATTCGGGATGCGGCAAAGGACAAATTTGGTTTCGATGTGATCCAAGATAAATAAATGTGGAGAAAAATCGTAACAGTTCAGCCTTCCGGCTGAACTGAACAAAAAAGTTATGGTTAAAGTGCTGAATTTTTTCACCTTGCTTAGGTCGACTTTTCCACAGTAAATACCGTTTTCCTCATATTTGGAGTATTATAGGAAAG
>CAVJLN010000021.1:0-38963 GCA_963650485.1 Bacteroidaceae bacterium | reverse complement strand
TTATTTTTATTATATCCAAATCCCCGATAAAATACAACCTATTTTAATAGTTTTTGTATCTGAATCATGCCCCAGCCCTGCTTATTCCACGGTTCGCCCAAATCTCTTGCGGTATGCAGTAATTTTGTTTTCGCCTCTTCATTTGAAATCTCCGGATTTTTCTGTAAAAGCAGGGCAAGGCCTCCGGAAACAACCGGCGTTGCCATTGAAGTTCCGCTCCGCGCAATATAGGGATTTTTCTTATAATTGGAATTGCACGAAATAATTTTCGTCCCCGGCGCAACTATATCGGGCTTTTTCATGGCATAAATACTGGGTCCTCTTCCGGAATGATCTTCACACAGATTTTTTGCTTTACCAAAATAACCACCCTCATTACACCCTACTGTAATGACATCCTTTCCTGCTCCGAGAAGAGAAATCGTCATGGGATTCGGCCCGGAATTTCCGGCAGCGCACACCACCACAATCCCACTTTTCCAAAGCTCCTCCAGGCACCGCAGAAGCTCCTTCATCTTTTCCTCGTTCTTACATTCTGCAATTCCAACCGAAATATTCACAATCCGGATGTTCCATTCCCGACTGTTTTGAAGAAGCCATTCCATAGCCCGGATCATATGCCCGATCCGTCCTTCGCCGCGATTGTTCAACACCTTTCCGATCACAAGGCGGCACTGCGGATGCATTCCGCTGTAAATTCCGCGTGACAGCTTACCGTTTCCGGCAACGCAGCCTGCCACATGTGTTCCATGTCCACTATCGTCATAAGCTCCGATCTGCTCATTTACAAAATCCCGGAACACCTGAAGCTGCTCTTTCAAATCAGGATGTGGACTGATTCCGGTATCCAGTACTGCCACTCCGATCGCCGGATTACGTCTTCCTGCATGCAGTACAGCCGCCTGCACCTCTTTCGTTAGTCCGATCTGATGCTTTACCCGATACATAATAAAAACTTCCGGCTTTTTCTTTATCTTATGCCGGAAGTTTTATTCGGTTTATTTGTCTATTTCTTACTTCTCATTCTTTAAGACCTGGGTACTGGCTTTTCCCTGTCCTTTATAAAAAAGAAAGACACAGGCAAGTGCGGCAAGTCCAAGTGCCAGAAACCACTTCGGATGTATCGGATCTCCGGTATCCGGAGTATTATCCCTGCTTCCGCCACGGATGATGGCCTTACCGTTGCTGACCACTCCAGTTCCACCGAAACCATCGTATTCATAAATGCCGTAAGGTGAAAAGTGACTGGTGGTAAAGCGGATCTTATTCTCTCCATTGTTTTCAACGATCTCATAATTGACCGCTTCCAGCTGCCCATCATCATCCAGTGTTACCACATGCATCTGATCTGTTGAAACACCTTCCGGAACAGATAACTCTACCGTTGCCGTCTGCTTACCAAGCTTATGAATCGGAACCGTATCAGTTGCATCCATCAGAGAAATTTCATACGCCTGCAGTCTCGAAGGAGTACGTCCTCCATATAATTCACCATAGGCATCACTGATTCTCGCAGCCGCATCCTCCGATTCCCGGATATGAAGAATAAAATCCTCCTCACTTCCCGGAATTGTAATGTTATACATGACATTCGATGCCTTGCTTACTCCCGGATTCTGCACAAGCAGTGTTCCCTGCTCATCATAAATATTCCCCTGATATCCATAAATACCATCCTGCAGAATTGTATTTTCAAAATCAGAAATCCCCGTCGGTACAATCACTTTATTTAAGTTTCCGGAGAAAGCATAGGTTCGGTCTTCTTTGTTCAACGCACGGGAAGAATCGGTTCCATAGGTCAGCTTCGGAAGTGTCGTTCCTTCCATGGTGACCGTATCGGTTCCACCACTCAGATCGTACGCAGCAATCCCGATTTCTTCTACCGAAGAAGGAATCGTTACATTGGATAAGGCGCATCCCTGAAATGCTGCGGCTCCGATTGATTTCACATTCTTTCCACCATTTACTGTGGTCAGGTTATGACAGCCTTTAAATGCATCCTCGCCAATCGTTTCTATCGTATCCGGCAGATTCACAGCCGTAATTCCCATATGATCCCGGAACACACCATCGCTGACATGCTTTACCCCACTTGGAATATTAATGATACTGTCCGATCCCAGGTATCCGATCAGGATACCGTCTCCCGCTACTGCAAACGGATAGACTTCCGAATAATTGTTCTCCAAGAACGGTGTTTTGGCAAACGCATAGTCTTCAATTTCCGTTACGGTGGACGGAATCTGCACGGACTGCAGGTTATCACAATGATAAAATGCACCATAGCCAATCTTCGTTACTCCTTCCGGAATCACAATTGATTCAAGTCCGCTTCTTGCAAAAGCAAAGTCACCGATTTCTGTAATTCCTTCCGGAAATTCATAGGAAGTAAGCTCTGTATTCTGATAATAAGCCTGGGATGCGATCTTGTCCTGAACTACCGTATATTTCGGGAATCCTTTTCCCTTCTCGGCATTGTCTGCAAGCAGATTCCCGATGGTTCCATCGGAAGCGCTCTGTAAAGAAGCATTGCCCTGTGGCTGGTTCTCTCCAAGCTGCGACAAGTCAAATGCAGTGTTCTGCACCGGCATACCCTGCTGTACATTCGCCTTGCCGTTATCAATGAAAACAAGTGCCCTGCCTGTCACAATACTGGACTGTCCAAGCAGCACCTGGTTCTCTACTGTTTCGGAGATTGTCGTCATGGATGGAGCCGATGTCGAATCTGTATTGCTCTCCTTATCTGCTGCTTCCGGCTGATCCGTTGTCGCTTCTGTCTGCTCCGGACTTGCCGTAGCTGTCGCAGTAGTTTCTGACGTTGCAACCGTTCCGCTGGCATCCGGCGCTGTCGTAACTGTAGAACCGTTCTGTGACTGATTCGTGCCGGTAAGGTTCTGTGGCTGTACCGTCTCTGCCTGCTGCACATCTTCATATTCCACCTGTTCTACCGGTGTCTTCTGCATGGTCTGTGCATAATTCCAGGCATAGGAGCCCTCTTTTGCACTGAGATTCACATACGGGCAGCCGTCAAATGCAGTATCCTGAATACTGGTTACGGATTCCGGAACCTCCACATGCTGCAGGCTCACACAATCTTCGAACGCCTTGGCTCCAATACTTTGCGTTGGCAGATGAATCGAAACCTCCGTCAGATTACTGCAGTTCGAAAATGCATAGGACGGAACCTCATTAAGACCGCTTCCCAACTGAACCCTCTTAAGCGAATCATTGCCCCAGAAGGCATATGCCATAATCGTCTTCACATCGTTGGTCAGATTTAAGGATTCCTTCTGTGAAGACGGCAGAAGGAAATACAGAGTCGCATGATCTTTTCCATACAAAATGCCATCTTCCATAAATAAATAAGGATTGGAATCAGACACTTTAAAATCCGTCAGTGCCTTATCCCCTGCGAAAACACCGCTTCCAAGCTTCTTTACACCGGAGCCGATCGACACATGGGTAAGGGCTGTATCATTGCTGAATGCACCTGCATCAATCTGTTCCACACCATCCCCGATGTTCACAGTCCGCAGATAATCACAGCTTGCAAATGCACCGTTCTCTATCTGCTTTACCTTTCCATCAATATTGACTTTCACAATATTGTTATTGTTGGCAAAAGCCTCTTCTCCGATGATCTGTACATCATCCGGAATAGACACGACTTCCGCCGTGCCTGAATATCGAAGCAGCTTATTTCCTTCCATCTGAAAATCAGATGCAGTGCCTGCCGCCTCCGCATCTGATACCGGTATCTGGGTCACTGCTACTGCAGTCAGCAATAGCAGTACCCCGATTGTTTTTGAAATCTTTTTATTCATACCATCCACCTTATGCCGCTCTGGTCTTAGGCGCTCTCCGGTCTTTCTTAAAGAACAGGATCAGAGAGAGACTGGCAAGCCCTAATGCAAGGAACCACTTCGGATGAATCGGATCTCCGGTCTTCGGAGTTGCATCAATTGTTCCTGCCGTCAGATTTGCGGTATCAACATAAATCACATAGGGTGAAAAATGCGTTGCGGTAAAGTTCACACAAGGAACACCATCCACAGTTGTAAATCTGGTATTCAGATCTTCAATGGTTCCCCCCAGCGTGGACGCCACTTTATTATTTCCTGCGTACTGTGCCAGATCGTCTGGCAGCGGTAACGTAATATTTACAGAAATTCCCGAAGTATCTGCGATCTTGGTTCTTCCTGTGGAGTCATACAGACTGATGTCCATCGGTAAATACTTCACTCTGCTGATGTCTCCGAATTTGGCCTGTAAAGCCTGCACAGCCATATCATTTGCAGTCTGGTCTTCGGTTACCTTGACCACGAAATTATCGGTAGATCCTGCTACCGTTGCACCTGCAAGATTCGTATTGGAAATCCCCGGCTTGGTTACTTCCACGGTCGTTCCGCTGTTGCGGTTTGAACTCGTTCCGGAGCTTGTGCCTCCACTTGAAGAGGAGCTTCCACTGCTTGAAGAACTTCCTGTACTATTGCTGTTCCCTGACGTATTCGAAGAAGAAGTGCTTCCGGTCTTATAGGTTGCTGTAATTGCAACATTAGCCGCCGGCATGGTAAAGGTTGTTGAGGTTGCTTCTGCATTTGCGAAGCCAACACCTGCGGTAGAGGTTGTCCACTTGTCAAACTCTTTGCCTACACCCATGTCATATGCATTCAGCGCAACAATGGCTCCTGCCGCATAGCTTCCGCTTCCGCTTCCTCCGGATACACTTACCGTATACTTCTTCGTATTATCGCCGTTGTTATTACTGCTGCTTCCGGAGGTAGAGGACGGCGAAGGTGAAGCACTCTTCGATGCACTTGAACTCGGAGACGCACTCGCACTTGCGGAGTTCTTTTCGTAGGATGCATAATATACTTTATCTTCTGTAATATTCGTAAAATCTTGAGGAATCCAGCTGACAAATGTGTAACCGGATACCGTCGGTGCCGCAGGTGGTGTTACAGAATCTTTATCATTTACTGTATAAGTTGCTACCACACTTCCGTCTCTGCCATAGAAAGTACATTTATGTCTGCTGGAATCACCGGAATTATCCTTGTAATAAGCCACACAGATCAGGTCTTCTGTAACGCCTGTCGGTGAAGGTCTCCATTCCACAAAGGTATATCCCTCATGAGTAAGTTGTGTCGGAGGATTGCCGTTCTTACCGGCCTCTACGGTTTCCTTGCTCATTACTGTACTGGTCACACCATCTACATAGGTTACCGAATAAGCAGCTCCGCTGTACTGCGCGTAATAAGTACCATCTTCAATGACATACTTATATCCATCCGAGTCCCAACCGGTAAAGGTTAAACCATCATGCTCCTTCGGAGTCGGTTCCTTGGCTGCTTCACCATACATTACCGTCTGCTCGGACAGCGTACTGAAATCAACTCCATCCTTAAATACCACCTTATAATATTCATAAGCCTTCGTATTAATGTAGTAATATTTATCTGCATACGTATTAGCAAAGCTGTCATCAGGACAGTTAAACGTAATATTACGGTGGCCACTGGAAACATTCTTAATTGTTGGATTGCTGTCTTGGTCCAGAATAATTTCACCCTCTGCATCTTCTTCTACATTGGCAAATGCCTGCAGTTCGATCAACGTGGACTTATCCGGTATACGCACATTTGCAACCGAGCTGTTCCAGAATGCTCCCTTATCTATACTTTTTACTGTTCCATTCGGAAGAATCACGGTGGATAACCGATCCGTCTGCGCAAAACACTGCTCCGGAATACCGGTAACGCTTGAAGAACTTAAATCCACAGTTACAATTTCATCACAATCCTTAAAGGCCTCCGGCATAATCGTTGTAATACCGGCCAATTCATCCGGTCCAACCTGTGTGTTGCTGACTTCCTGTAATAAGCCTCTCCCTTCCAGACATTCTATAATGGTGTCCTTAACACCGTCGGTGGTTCCGTAAATGATGGCCTCTTCGCAGGTAAAGTTCGGATTGTCGGTAAATGCTACATTCGATAAACCGGTACAGCCTGCAAACGGTCTCTTACCAAGCTCACTGACAGAACTTCCGATTCCCACATTGACAAGATTTTTACCACAATCCTTAAAAGCATAGTCATCGATTTTCGTTCCACCATTCATCCAGAAACCGGTAAGCCCTGTACAGTCTGCAAATGTATAAGGTTCAATCTCTTCAACCGTATTACAGGTTACCGATTCTACCTTGGTATTCGGATTTGCTGTAGCTCCACCACTTACCACATTTCCGTCTGAATCAAGATCCGAGAAAATTCCGGACTTAATTGCTGTAATGCCGGCAGGTAATACCGGATTCAACGCAGAATTTACAATCGCCATCTCATCCTCTGTCGGACGGAGAGACTGGCTGTAGCCACTGTTCTTCCAGCTTTCATAATCTGACACAGCCGTGGAAGCTGCTGAAACCATCTCATCCGTGATATACGGATAGGAATCTTTCGTATATAACTTCAGTTCATTGTACTTCGGGTAATCAATTAATTCATTCTTCTGTGTGTCCTGATTATACTGTACGGTCAGGTTGGTCGGCCATCCACTATAAAATGTAATATAAGTTGTCGGTTGTGTTCCACGGTTAATATTGTTGTTCGGGTTCATCGCATACTGGAATGTCGGTGAACTTTCGGAAATTGTTCCGGTGAAAGTTAATGTCGGAATATCTTTATTGTTATCAACTTCTGAATCACAATCTTCTACATGTAGAAGCGGATCTACTACCTGCGTGTTAAATGCCCCATCCTGGATAATCAGACCGCTGTTCTCCGGCTGTTCAAAAATAACATGCTTTAAACGATGGCATCCTTCAAATGCGCCACTTTCAATTAAGGTAATACTGCTTGGAATGGTTATCTTCTCCAGGAAGCATTTATGCTTAAAGCTTTCTGAGGAAAGCTCCAAAATACCATATGCGCCAATCTTACTCGGAATTTCCACTTCCTTACAGTTATTATCAATATCCATTTCCAGAAGCTCACCCAGGGTATTAATAACAAAGGTATTATAATGTAATGGTTCCCCCGAACTGTCTAACTCCGGGCATGCCACAACACGTTCATATTTATCCTCATCCAAATACTTAAAGGAAGATGAGTGAATCTTAGCGGTCAAATGGATCGGAGAATCCGTATCACTGTATGCTGCTACCTTATCTGGTCCTTCAAAGTAAAAGCTGTCTGATACCACCATAAGGAACTTATTAATGTCATCATTGGTATCCTTCGTATGACTGCTGCTTTTGGTTGCATTATATGTAGTAACATTAGTTCCATCTATAATATCCAATATCGTATTCTCTATTTTAATGAATTGCATACTGGTACATCCATTAAAATAAAGAATAGGAATTCCGTTTTGCTCATCCTGGGGTATCCCTGTCGAATCCTGATAGAAACTCTCCGGGAACGTAATACTGGAAAGGCTTGAACAATTCTGAAAAGCCATATATCCAATTGCATTCAGCTGAACATTATTTCCATTTCCGCACAACTCTATGCTTTCCAGCGAAGAGCATCCTTTAAAACAGTAATCTCCGATTGCCTTCACACTGGTAGGCATTGTAATATTTTTTAATGCACGGCAGTTCAAAAAGGCATTTTTCCCTATTGCCGTGATTTCAGAATAAAGCTGCATATTACAACTGCTCATATTAATACAATTTGCAAAAGCCGCATTACCAATTGTACTCAATCCATTTCCCAAAGTAACACTCTGAATACCTCCGCATCCGTAAAACGCAGCATCGCCAATCCCCAACAAATTATCGCCAATTGTCAAATTAACAATCTGTCCTTTGCCGGCAAAAACACCATTAGAAGGATTGTTTTCCGGGTCAACCGTCCCCTGAACAGACCACTCACCATCTGTACCAAGCAGATATTGCCTTCCAATATACTGAACCTTAGCATCATGAATACGCTGTTTTTCCGGTGTGAGTGCCAATGCAAAATTGTCTACATCATTTAAATCCACCGTTCCTGTTCCGTTCCAATAATATAATTCGCTGTCCAGCAAATCTATCCACGGTCCCTGATTATCGTAATCACAGGTATTCATCGTTTCGATCATACACGGAAATGTATCATACTTTTCAACGTCTGTTTTTTCTTCTTCATTTCCCTCCTGATCCTGAGTCTTATATGTTTTCATAATAACAAATTTATACGTTGTTCCATCCGACTGCAATTCCATGGACTCAATGACATTTTTAGTCACAGAATCTTCAATCACTGAATATTTATCATTAAAAGATGGAGAAATCTTCTGTGTACCATTATTGGGTGTTTTAGATGATGTAAACAGTAATTCGCCGTTGATATTTTCTTCCTGCTTTTTTGTTTTATAGTAAAGGAACTCATCTGAACGATTCACTGCACAATAACCTGTGCTTGTAGTATTCGCCGTATATTTTTTATAAGCATCCACAGTCTCCGGTATCGTAAGGCTATTATCCGGCAGATTATTAATCGTTGCTCCAAGTATGACTGCAACCTGATCTGCTTCTCCTGCCGGACGCACAAATGCAAACTGAAAATTGACATTACCACTTGTACCCGTTGTATAAATGGAAGCCTGGTTATCAACATATGGCACTTTGCTTTGCCATTCCGCCGGTGCGGCAGTAGCAGCTGCAGGATTTCCTGTTATGGTCTCATGTGCGCTCATGCTGGAATCTGTATAATTTACAACCTTAATACGAACTGTTGTATCACTCTCATCTCCTGCATCTGCACTCACATTCGTCACCGGAATCGCAGCGACTGCAATAGCGGAAACCATCAGCAAGGCACCAATTGTTTTCCGGATTTGTCTTTTTAATTTTCTATTTTTCTTTCTTGCACCTTTTGTCATTGAAAAACCAAGCCTTTCTTTTACAATGCCTTCTTTATCACGAACCGGTTGATTTACGAATTGTTCAGCTTATTCTCTTTGCCACCACAACGAAACGTCCATCCGTCTGGGAGTTGTCACAGGTAGATAATGTCAGCAGGCTGTCGCCGAATTTGGCTGTCACACCGGTATCATATAAACTCAATGCACTCATTTCCTGCATGTAGGAATTGAATTCTGTCTCTGAATTTGCCTCAATGAACTGATAATACTTAAAAACAATATCATCCTCATTGTAAACCTGTGAACGGAATACATACATCACCTGATACTGTGCCTTTTCATAGATCGTATCAAACGTAACGACGGAATGCTTCTTTCCATAGGATTCTTTGGCATATTTCTGCAGATTACCGAACATGTTCCCTGACTTCATATGATGTCCGTAGACAATCATGTTCGTGGAACGGGGATACACACTGCAGTTATAATCGAGAAAAATGCTTCCATTCTTGTCATATTCCTGATTGTAATTGTGATCCAGATAATAGGTATTATCCGAAGTCTGCATGACGGGATAATCTATATTTGTATCGTCAATTTTGAGCCATCCGATTAGCTTTTTATTTTTATTATATAAAGTTTCATACTCGGGAAGAATGTCAGGAAGCCGTACGGTTGATTTATGTAAGGAAAAGGTATTCTGCTCCTGCTGTGCCCCGGAGGTTAACGCATCACTTCCCTTAAGAGCAGCCAGCTGATCATAATCCATGCTTGTCCGCGCACTGAAATAATAATACACAAAAAAATATCCGAGACTTGCGACTGCAACGATCGATGCAAGAATCATAATCTTTTTCCGCAGCTTCTCTGCTTTCTGTAACTCTTTCAGTGCTTCCTTTTCAATTGACGCCTGATATTTTGCATTATTTTTAGGGTTCTTTCCTTCCGATCCTGAAGTCTGACTTTCTGCTGAAGCTGTCCCCTTTGCTCCCTTTTGCAGCGTATTCTTTCCATTTTTCTTACGAAAACGTTTTCGTTCATTTTTCTGTACAGAAGGATTCTTCTTCATCTGTTCTGCTTTTTCATAGACCTCATCGTCAAAATGAGTTCCGATGATGGTTTCGAACCGATAGACTCCGGCCTGCATTTCATTAAACAGACCTTCTAACTGCTTTTTATTATTGAAATCCACATGTGCCCTGATTTCATCAATCTTCTTCTGATCTCTCAGAGCCGCCTCATAATCTGCCCGGGTGCGAAAGCGTATGCCCCCAACTGACAGGTTTTCTGAAGTCATGACATAAATACTCCTTTAATTAAACATATACATTTATTTTAGCTATATCTAGTTCGATATGCAAGCGTTTTTCTACATATAGCGCAAAGAACCGTGTTTCCACGATTCTTTCCTCTTAAACAGCATTCTGCTCACTTCATTTATTTCGTCTCTTCGTATGCCTTCCGAACTGCCTTGCATAACTGGTCAGCACAGGAGGTCGGCTTAAATCCACAGGTATTTCCAAGCAGCTTGCTTTCAATATAGTCTACGGTACATCCATCCACCAGCTTGGAAACCGCCTTCAAATTTCCGTTACATCCTCCGATAAATTCCACATTGGAAATCACATCTCCATCAATATCAAAATCAATCTGCATTGCACATACGCCTGATGGTTTATAACTGTATCTCATATTCTCTTACTCCTTCCTAAATCATATTCGATGCTTCACAATCGATCAGAATAATGTTCAGCATCCTTATCCTTTAATAAAAATAACACAAAAAAAATTATGCTGCAACTGAAACACATACAAGCATTCCTACATATGATATAGCATAAATATATCAAATACCCTCGGAGGTAACTTATGAGCGATTTAACAGCAACATCCTGCGGATGCGGAACAAACAACAACAATAACGGATGTGGATGCAGCATTCTCTGGATTATCCTTCTTCTGTCCTTCTGTGGCAATGGCAGTGGATGTGGAACCGGTCTGTTTAATGGCGATTCTGACTGTGGATGCAGTATTCTCTGGATCATCCTCCTTCTGTCCTTCTGTGGCAACGGTCTTGGCACAAGCAACAACTCCGGCTGTGGATGTGGATGCTGATTTTTCATTTCTCTTTACCCCTTCTTCAGAAGTAGGCTCTGCGGAGCCTACTTTTCTGCATAAAGGAAGAAGCCTTGTGCATAAAATGAACTATTACGAAGCAAAGGAGTCTGTATGGAGCAAAAGGACGCCAGTCAAATTTCAGCTTTCGATACGCTGTTTTCCAATAATCATATTCAAATGCTGAAGGTTCTTCTGCCTTATATGGACAATCAGTTTCAAAAATATCTTGCCATTTACATCAAATTTCAAGAGCTGCAGGTTGCCCTCAATTTTGTGAGGAAGCGTCCTTATCCGCTGTGCGGCTGTATGATCCGCCCGGATGACACGGATCCTGCCCAGGTCGTAAAACGTCTCCTCCCCCTATGCACGAAGGAAGAAACGGAACAGTTAAACCAGATCCTGAAGGTGCTGCAGTCGATGTCACAATATCAGGAAATGATGCATACCATGGAGCTGATGAAGGATTTCATGCCGGAGGGAGATTCTTCTTCTCCTTCGAACATGACAGATATGCTGATGGGAATGCTGACCCCTGAGCAGAAGCAGATGTTCGATCTGTTCTCTGCCACGGGCACTGAACAGCTACTATGATTTAAAAAAAGAAAGGATGATACCCCTTATGACGAATGAATGGATGAACGATCCCTCTTTACAGGAAATTGCACCCTATAAACTGCAATTCCTGCAGGCATTGATTTTCGAAAGTGCTTCTCTTTCCAAAGAACAGATGATGCCGTTTCTCATGGCCGTAATGAAGCGTGGAAAAGAAAAGAGCATCAACTTCACGGACCAGGAATTCCAGTCCGTTGTTCATGTTCTTAAAAAATATGCTTCTCCGGAGGAACTTGCCAAAATGGAAAAGCTTATGAGTTTTCGGAAATAAAGTTAAGAAAGGCATTGAACGGAATGGGCTTTGAATAGTAATATCCCTGCAGATAATCACAGCCCATTTCCTGCAGAGCCTGTGACTGCTCCCTTGTCTCCACACCCTCTGCAACAATATCCATATTCAGGGACTTAATCATATGAATGGAATGCTTCAATGTGCTCAGGGCACGGTCATTTTCCATCGCATACCAGACGATGCTCTTGTCCATCTTCACAATATGGAACGGATAAGTAATAACGTTCGTAATGTTCGAATATCCGGTTCCATAATCATCCATAGAGAAGGTAACTCCCTTACTACGCAGATATTCAATGTTATCGCGAAGGGTTTCTTTGGAAACAGTAACCGCGGTCTCGGTAATTTCCAGATTAATAAAGGAATACGGCACATGATACTCATCCATGATCGCAAGTAATGTCTTATGTAAATTCTCCTGCATGCACTGTGCAACAGAAAGATTGACTTCAATATATTTAAGTCCATACTGTTCCAGCTTCTTTTCAGAAATTGCCTTACATACCGAACGAAATACGAATTCTCCGATCTTAAAGATCATCCCGTTCTTCTCTGCAAGTGGAATAAAGTCCTCCGGGCTGATAAATCCAAGCTCGTCATCATGCAGTCGGATCAGTGCCTCCGCCGAATTGAAACACTGTCCCTTCACCGAATAAATCGGCTGATAATAAATCTCAAATTCTTCATTAGCAATCGCGCACTGCAAAATGTGGGTAATCTTATTTTCCCGCTTACGGTTCTCCAGGATTCTTTCGCTTGCAGACCGGCGTCCTTCCAGCTCCTCGTCCGCAGCAAAATTCAGGGAATAATCGATGATATCGACGATTTCTGCCATACGGCTGACATCCTGCGGATAAAGCAGCTCATAATTGGAAACAGAAAGCATGATATCCACATCATCAAGAGTAACCGTCTTCTGTAATTCCCGACGGATTCCGTCGATCATTCCATCATTGATGACTTCTGTATCCTTGAGAAATACCACAAGCTGTCCCTCATTCAGACAAAACAGGCAAAGCTGCGGCAGCTTTTTCCCAAGGGTTTCCACTGCCTGTTTCATAATCTCACTGCTCTTCTCAACACCCAGGACATCCCGTACAAGGCGGTAGTTATCCACATTGAAAATCTCTACTGCAAAGCCATTATCCTTCTCCATGGCCTTCTTAATTGTTTTGACAAAACCCTTACGGTTATAGATCCCAAGCAGCGCATCCAGATCATCCTCCGGATTTTCCAAAGAAAGATACGCCAGAAGTACAGATACGGCAATCGCAAACTGAATCACCAGTATATGGGGAAACTCTGACTGGATCAGTGTTCCTGCCAAGCACAAAACCGTATATACGCATACAACCGCCCGCTGCATTCTCGTAAGCTTTCTGCTATAACGTACCATGATAAACCACGAGATCACAAAGTAGCCATATCCAAGGATCAACAGAAACAGAAACCATGTTCCACGTTGATACCCTTTCACCGGATCACAGCGAAAGGCAAATCCGGTAAGCGGAGTAGTAACTGCTATCAGTGCGGTAATTCCATAGGGTGCGAACAAAAGAAGCTTATATCGAAATGTCCATTCCTTCTTCTCTTTAACAAGACTCAAAAGATACAGATTATACATAGCAGGTATCAGATTGAAGCTTAACCAGTACCCTTCGTTCCATACATACTGCCAGGCAACGGAAAACTGATGTGCTCCCGAATATACGGCAGCACAGTCGAAGATCACAGTTATCATGACCAGCCACAAAAGCGATGCAAATATATTCGTTGAAATGGTTCTGATAATCTTTCTGCAATGAAAATAGATCAGCATAATTCCCATCAGAAACATTGCAGCAATGTCGTAATGAAAATTGTAAGACATTTTGTCCCCCGAAATGCATAAATATTAAAAACAAAACAATCTTATCATAGTAAATTGAGAATTTCAAGTAAAAGAAAAAGCCTCCCTGACAGGGAGGCCTTCATTTCGGAATTAATCCTGAGCAATGATCTCTTTCTTGTTATAGGATCCGCAATTCTTGCAGACTCTGTGAGGCATCATGAGTGCTCCACACTTGCTGCACTTAACTAATCCAGGTACGCTCATTTTCCAGTTAGCTCTTCTCTTATCTCTTCTAGCTTTAGAAGATTTATTCTTAGGACAGATAGACATCTTTACACCTCCTTATTAAACGCATCGTAAATATCTTTGATAGCTGCCATTCTCGAATCCGGTACGAACTGGTCGCACTCACAATCGCCTTCATTCAGGTTCTTTCCACACACCTTGCAAATCCCCTTACAATCCGGCTTACACAGGATCTTCGTCGGCATATTAAAGCTTATCTCACTTTCGATGAAAGCATCTACGTCAAACTCGTATCCGACCATGAAACTTTGTTCATCTGCGTCTTCTGATTGTTCTGTCGCTTCCGGAGATGCCAGTTCATACTCCATCGGAACACGTACCGTTGCTCTCACCGGCTGCAGACATCGATCACAGGGAATTTCCAAATCAAGCTCCATAGTCCCCGTAAGCAGGATTCTGTTGTTTCCGATATTCTGAAACGTAATCTCTGCATCCGTTTTGGAAAGAATTGGATACTCAAAACCAAAATATTCAACCGTTCCGGGTTCATACGTAAAGCTTTCTCTTCTGACTTTTCCCTCAGAAGTAAAAACATCTGTCAGATTGATCAACATATCTTACTCCCTTAAAGTGGGTGTCATACCATAGCAAACATACTATCGCACACTTCAACAATTATAGCGATGGTTCCTGACTTTGTCAAGGGGCTCTTTTTATTTTTGCTAACTCATTTTTTGCTAACGATGCAGTGCCATGCAAATTATGACAAAACGGACGTCGTAACTATGATCTTTGAACCAATGCTGCGGTTTCTCTTGCAATGGCAAGTTCTTCGTTCGTAGGAATCACCAAAACCTTCGTACGGCTGTCCTTCGTGGAAACAATGAGGGCTTCGCCGCGCTTCTCGTTTTCTTCTTCATTCAGAGTCACGCCAAGGTATCCGAAGTATTTACAGATCAGGCTTCTTACGAAGCCGCTGTTCTCACCGACACCTGCGGTAAAGCAGATCGCATCCACTCCGTTCATGGCTGCCGCATAGGCACCGACATACTTCGCAACGCGGTAACAGAAAGCATCTACGGCGCGGATACAGTTCTCTTTATCCTCCACATAGCCTTCCTCCAGATCACGGAAATCAGAAGAATAATCCTCGGACAGGCCATAAATTCCGGATTCCTTATTCAGGATATTCAAAACCTCATGAACATCTTTGTTTTCCTTATTACAGATAAATTCTACGATTGCAGGATCCAGGTCACCGGAACGGGTTCCCATAATCAGTCCCTCTAACGGAGTAAGACCCATGGAGGTATCTACACACCTGCCATTCTTTACCGCGGATACGCTGGCACCGTTGCCAAGGTGGCATACGATCAGTTTCAGGCTCTCATAATCCTGTCCAAGGAGTTCTGCAGCCTTCTTCGACACATAGGAATGGCTGGTTCCATGGAAACCGTAGCGGCGGATCTTGTAATCCTCATAATAACGATACGGAAGTCCGTAAAGGTAAGCCTCCTCCGGCATGGTCTGATGGAATGCAGTATCGAATACAGCGACCATCGGAGTGTCCTTCATGAGCTGTTGGCAGGCACGGATACCGATCAGGTTTGCAGGATTATGTAACGGTGCAAGATCATTACACTCTTCAATCGTATTTAATACCTCTTCGGTTATCACGGTAGAGCTTGCAAACTTCTCTCCCCCATGCACAATACGGTGTCCGACTGCTCCGATCTCACCAAGCTCCTTCACAACACCGGTCTTTTCATCCGTCAGTGCAGAAAGCACCATCTGGATTGCAGCAGTATGATCCGGCATAGGAGCAACGGTAATCTGCTTTTCTCCCCCCTTCGGGGTATAAACCATCCGGCTTCCTTCAATTGCGATTCGTTCGCATAAGCCCTTTGCAATGACTTCTTCTGATTCGGAATTAATCAACTGGAACTTCAAAGAAGAACTTCCACAGTTAATGACTAAAATATTCATCCTTTTAATCCTCTCTCTATTAAGATAACTGAGCCTGTACGGCAGTCAGTGCCACAACACCGACGATATCCTGCCAGGAACATCCTCTGGACAAGTCGTTTACGGGCTTTGCAATTCCCTGAAGCATCGGTCCGTAAGCTTCTGCCTTGCCTAAACGCTGTACCAGCTTATAACCGATATTACCACAGTCCAAGTTCGGGAAAATTAGGACGTTTGCTTTACCTGCGACTTCACTTCCGGGTGCCTTGGACTTGGCAATGGAAGGAACAAGTGCCGCATCCGGCTGCATCTCTCCATCAATACAGAGTCCCGGATACTGCTCATGGGCAATTCTGGTGGCCTCTACCACTTTATCTACTAACGGATGCTTCGCACTTCCCTTCGTGGAATGGGAAAGCATCGCAATGATCGGCTTAGCTCCGACAAGGCTCTTAAAGCTTCTTGCAGAAGAATCGGCAATAGCGGCAAGCTCTTCTGCGGTAGGATCCTGATTCAGTCCACAGTCTGCAAACAGGAAGGTTCCATTCTCTCCATACTCGCAGTCCGGTACACACATCAGGAAGAAACCGGATACCAGCTTCACTCCGGGAGCGGTCTTCAGAATCTGCAAGGCCGGACGAAGGGTATCTGCGGTTGCGTGGCATGCACCGGCTACCATTCCGTCTGCATCATTTGCCTTAACCATAATGACGCCGAAGGTCAGCGGATCGCTTAACAGGATCTCTCTTGCCTTCTCTACGGTCATTCCTTTATTCTTACGGGTTTCATATAATAATTGTACATAATCTTCCAGCTTCTCACAAAGGAGCGGATTTACAATCTTCACTCCGGTCAGATCAATCTCGAGCCACGTTGCCCCGTCCATGATCTTCTCGGCATCGCCAATCATAATAATATTGGCAATTCCTTCCTGAATAATATGAGCCGCTGCAATCAGCGTTCTCTTATCCGTTGTCTCCGGAAGAACAATCGTCTTCTTGTCTATTCTTGCTTTGTCTTTAATAATATCAATATATGACATCTCACTGTCTCCTTTCACAGCTTATGTAAAAATAATAGACCATTCTGCCTTTTCCGACAAGTCCCCTCACACAAAAAATTTGTGCAATTTTCGAAACATTTTCGCCTCTTTTTTAAATTGCTGATCCCACCTTTCCTATGATATAGTGGGTAAAAAGGAGTACCCTATGAGAACAGCCGCAGTAATTGCAGAATATAACCCTTTTCACAAGGGACATGAATATCATTTATTAAAAACCCGTGCCATGGCAAAGGCCGATTACATCATTGTTGTCATGAGCGGAGACTTCGTACAGCGCGGAGCCCCGGCAATGATGAACAAATATCTCCGTGCGAAAATGGCTCTTGCAGGAGGAGCTGATGTCGTACTCGAGCTGCCCTCCCGCTATGCCCTTTCCAGTGCAGAGGGCTTTGCAGAAGGAGCCGTTTCCCTGATCGACCGTCTTCGTGTGGTTGATCTGCTTTCCTTTGGAAGTGAATGTGGAAATGCGACGCAGCTTGCTTATTATGCACAAAGACAGCTTGCTTTAGAGCAGAATCCGGAGTACCGCAAATCCATTGCTTCCTATCAAAAGCAGGGACTTTCCTATCCGGCCGCCATCCAAAATGCCATGCAGGAGCCTTCCGACGATTGTTTCCTTCCAAACAACATCCTCGGCATCGAGTACTGTAAGTCTCTGATCCGCCGTCACAGCACCATTACGCCGGTTTCCATTCTCCGAAACGGCGAGGGATATCATAGTCCACAGCTTTCTGCGGATTCCGAAAGCTACTCTTCTGCCTCTGCGCTTCGTAAGGCAGCCGGATCTCACGAGAATTCTCTGGATTCTCTCCTCAAGGATACCCTCTTTGTCTCCCAGATTCCGGCACAGGTACTCCTGATCTGGAAGTCGGATCCGGACATCCATTATGGAATCTCCGAAGCAGATTTTTCCCTGCTTCTGCATTATAAACTACTTTCCGATCAGGCAGATGGTTATGCCTGCTTCGAAGACTGCAGTGAAGATCTTTCCTTAAAGCTTGCGAAGTATCTTCCGGAATACCGTGATTTCACCGGCTTTTGCCAGCTATTGAAATCCAGGAATCTCACCTATACCCGGATCAGCCGTGTATTGATGCACATTCTGCTTGATCTGCGCAAGAACGATGTCTTTCTTAAGGATTCTGACGACGTTCTGCAAATTCCCTACGCAAGGCTTCTCGGCTTCCGCAAGAGTGCTTCCCCTCTTTTAAACCGGATCAAGAAGGAAAGTGCGATCCCGCTGATTGCGAAGCCTGCCGATGCTTCTTCCCTTTTATCTGGGGATGGATTATCCCTGTTTAAGGAAGATGTACGCATCGCCCATACTTACGAAGCCGTTGCTTCCAGCAAAAATCAGACACTATTACACAATGAATACCAGCAGTCGCCGATTGTCTGGTAAAGAAATGGAGGTATTTCATGAAACCGTTTATGGATCAGGATTTCTTATTACATAGTGAAACCGCGCGAATGCTTTACCATGAGGCAGCGGAAACGATGCCGATTCTGGATTATCACTGCCATATCAGCCCGAAAGAAATTGCGGAGGATCGTCATTTTGATAACATCACCTCGCTGTGGCTTGGCGGCGATCATTATAAGTGGCGTTTCATGCGCGCCTGCGGTGTGGAGGAACGCTTCATCACCGGTGATGCTCCGGATAAGGAGAAATTCTTCAAATGGGCAGAGGTTCTTGGCAGGGCAATCGGCAATCCGCTCTATCACTGGAGCCATCTGGAATTGCAACGTTACTTTGATTACCATGGCATTCTGAATAAAGATACCGCAGAACAGGTCTGGAATCTCTGTAATGAAAAGCTTGCCGAGCCTTCCATGAGTGCCCGCTCCATCATCGAACGCTCTCATGTTACCCTGCTTTGTACTACGGATGATCCGGTAGATTCTCTCGAATACCATATGCAGCTTGCAGAGGATAAGAGCTTTCCGGTTCAGGTTCTTCCGGCATGGCGTCCGGATCATGCGGTTTCCATCGGAAAACCGGATTTCACGGATTACATTCATATCCTTGCGGAGGTTTCCGGGATTCCGATTACCACCTTTGAGGATCTGAAAAAGGCTCTCTCTATCCGGATGGATTATTTTGCCCAAAGAGGGTGTCTTGTCAGTGACCATGGACTGCCTTATGTCATGTTCTCTCCTGCTTCTAATTCCCTTGTTGAGGAAATCTTTGCCAAACGGATGCAGGGGCAAATGGTGGATGCACAGGAGGAACTGCAATACGAAACGGCCCTCCTGCTTTTCCTTGGACAGGAATACCGACACCGCAACTGGGTGATGCAGCTTCACTATGGAGTCCGTCGTGACAACAATCATAAAATGTTTGACCATATCGGTGCCGATACCGGCTTTGACAGCATTGGGGATTCCGCTCCGGTTTCCACACTGGCTGAATTCTTAAATGCCCTGTGTGAAACCGATGAGCTTCCGAAAACCATTCTCTACAGCCTTAATCCAAACGACAACGAAGTGATCGACTGTATCATGGGATGCTTTCAGGATTCGACTGCGGTATCGAAGCTGCAGCACGGAAGTGCCTGGTGGTTTAACGATCACAAGAACGGTATACAGAACCAGTTACTGGCTTTAGCTTCCTCCGGCAGCCTGTCCGGCTTTATCGGAATGCTGACCGACTCCCGGAGCTTCATCTCTTATACGAGACATGAATACTTCCGCCGGATTCTTTGTAATCTGCTTGGTGAACTGGTAGAAAATGGAGAATTCCCGGATGACCCGGTAACCTTAAAAGAAATTGTAAAAGATGTTTCTTACCGGAATGCCGTCCGCTATTTCGGATTTACTCTTCCGGTGAATGAAACCATTTAGTCTATTCAAAGCCATTTAAAAGAACTACCTTAAAAAAATGAGCCGGTGCATATCATTGTATGCACCGGCCTTTCTAATTCCAAAAGCTCACATATCCTGTTCTGATTGTTCTTCTGCCACAATCTGGTTTCGTCCGTTCTGTTTTCCGATATAAAGCCGCCTGTCCGCACCGCTTACCATGCTGTCTATATCCGGAAACCCTTCTCCGGACTCCACAATACCGAAGGTCATCGTCACATGGACTTCGGTTTCCTCCTTATAAAAAATCGAATGTGCATCCAGCTCCTGAATAAATTCTTTCATAACCTCTTCGACTTCGTCTATACGGAATTCCGGGAAGACCAGCAGAAATTCCTCGCCTCCCCAGCGTACCGCATATCCCTTGTTGTGCATGAAGTACTTCATCTTCTTGGCAATTTCGGTCAGCACCACATCTCCGCAGTCATGCCCATAGGTATCGTTAACCTGCTTAAAGAAGTCAATATCTCCAAGTGCCACACAACAGCCGATACCACGCTTCATATAATCCTCATAGGTCTGCTGCAGCTTCTTTTCTCCACAGCGTCGGTTATTGAGTCCTGTTAAGGTATCCTCTTCCACAAGCTCACGTAAAGATTTCTGCATACGAACCGCATTTCTTCCCATCTCGCCCAGGTCATCCTCACGCTTGAGAACCTCATAGTCCAACGCATCATGGAGATGTCCTTTCGCAATATTCGCCATATACGTTTCGATCTTCCTGATCGTATCGACAAGCCCTGTCGTATAGTGGTTCGTCATAAACGCTACCAGAATCATGACAAGAATTGCGATTACTACCATCGGCATAATGGAATTACGGATCAGCCCCTCTACATTTGCAGAGGGTTGTGCAACAGAAATCATTCCAATGCAGCTTCCGTCCTCTGCAAACAGCGGTGCATAACAGGCAAAATACCTCTCATCCTCTACCATGACAGATGAATAAAACATATCGTCAGCCTTATCCAGTACATCCCGTTTCACAACAGGACTTACCTGTGTCCCGACCATACGCTCTCCCTTAGGGTTTTCCAGTGTCGTTGCCACCCGGATATCCTGATAAAAAAGTGTAATATCAACGTCCGTAACCTTTTTTATGGAATCAAGCAGCTCATAGTCACCATTAAAGACTTGATCGCCCTTCATAAAATAAATCGCATCTTCGGTTTCTTCTACATGATATGCTCCGGGGTACAGTTCATCAATGGTCACCTGGATCGTATTGCAAAGATCCATTAACCCACCCTGTACCTCATGATACATGGATGATGCAAACCGGTTCGCACTGAATATGGTAATGACAAATCCCATCAGGATAATGGAAAGCAGATTCATCGTAAGAAACGCACCTTGCAGTTTTGTCACTTTCCGCTTTTTCATTCTATTCTCCCGGGAAATTCCTCTGTTTCGTTATTGTATCTCGTGCAGATAAATCTGTACACGGTTCTGGATAATCTGTGCAACCTCACTTGCGGTCTTCTGTCCGTTAAAATAAGGTTCTGCTTCTTCGGAAATGATGTTGATAAGAGTATCATCGTACCGGACGACATTCTTGAACGTTTTCAACATTCCCACAAGCTGATCCACCTCTTCCTGTGTCATTGGATCAATCGTAATTTCTACACCATTGACAAGAAAAATATCGTCATAGTATTCCTTATTTCCATTCGCATCCGTATAATAAGGACGATCCATAGCTTCCTTTCCGCGCTGCTCCAATACCTTCATGCTGAGTGGGAATCCGGATGCTTTATTCTGATATTCTTCGGTCAGATAATAACGCAGAAACTGCCACGCAGCATCCTGATTCTTCGACTTCGATGAAATTGCAAACTGCATAGCCGGCACGATAACAGAGCCATCCTGATCAGAGGAAGGGAAGCCAATCAATGTAATCGGTTCTCCGAATGTTCCCTTTTCCGTATAGATGAAGCTGCGGAAATCACTCAGATACATCTGCTGGGTAATGACCTTGCCGTCTCTCCACAGGCTGTCATAGGAATTCCAATACTCGTCTGTGTAATAATCATTTGAAATCTCTACCGGAAAACGTTTCAGGAATTCCAGTAAGGTCAGAAATCCCTCATTATTAAAATCACACTCACCGGTACTATAATTGATAAACTGGCTGCCTGCAAAGTTCATACACATATTCAGCATTTCACTTCTGGTGGTTCCGGCTATAAACTCCGTTCCTTCCGGCTTGGAGTCCCAAAGTGCGATCGCCTCTTCCACGGTCCAGCCACGATCTTCCCCAACATCTGATGCTTTGGCAGCCAGAGTTCTGATGGAATAGCTCGGCACCAGACGATACAGCTTTCCGTCTGTAGAAAATGCCTCAATCACATTCGGCATAAGATCATTGTAATCGATTTCCTCATCCTTTTCGATCAGCGGAAGCAGGTCTACAAACATTCCCTTGTTGATATAGCTGTCAATTGGCATGGAATCATCCAGCAGAACAATATCCGGCACCTTTCCCGATACAATATCCGTATTCATTCTGGCAACCGCATCCTCGCCTTCTCCCGCATCAGAAGAATAATCAATCAGGCTGATCCGATAGGTATCGCTCTTTTTATTAAATTCAATCACGCTGCTTTTAACGGTCCAGTCTGTATTTGCCATTGCCAGAGTGATCACCTGACGATCCTTGACATCCTCCGGTTCCACCTTCGTAAATTTTGCAATACCGTCCAGTCCGTCGGAAGCGTCGGAATAAGAACCGTAAAACTCCGTTTCACTAATCGGGATAATACAGTTAATCTGCCATACATCTGTATCAGAGTCCACATAGCTCATCAGCTTCGTAACGGCAGTATCTCCAACATTATATCCATAGACTGCATAGTTATCCGACACATAGAAGTCATAAGCGTAGCCCAGATAAAAATTGTATCCATAGCTGCTGTTTTGAAGCTCAGTAGCCGTTCCGATTGTGCCGTTTGCAAAATCGAGCGGATAAATCTTGATTCCGTTATCACCATAACAGGTTGCTATATATTGACCGTTTCTCCCCCGGACAATGGTTGAACTGCTTAAAACATTTCCCGGATCCTGCTTGATGACATTACTTACAAAATTACCGTTCTTGTCAAACTTTAATATACTGCCACCGCCAAGCAGATACAGTGCATCATCCTCGGCAAACAAATTGTCAATATAAAGCCAACCCTGCTGTTCACTAATTTTCTGTATTTCCGGAACTTCATTCAGATACACGCTGAATACCGTCTCATCCTCCAGTGTCTTCTGCTCTAAATAATACAGATTCTCACTGCTATCCCCCGTCTCATCATAGGAATACACATTACGCAGACAATACAGATTGCCCTGGGAATCTGCGGAAAACGCACTGAACGTCTGATCCGCTGCTCCCTGCAGCTTATGGCCTTCGCCAAAGGTTCCGTCCTCTAGAATTTCATAAAACATCATAGAGGAATAACTTTCGCTTACTGTTGTTGCTGATGTTTCTGTATCTGCTTCTAAGTCTGTTGTTTCTGTAGCTGCTGTTTCTGTAGCTGTTGTTTCTGCATCTGTTGTTTCTGCATTCCTTGGTTCAATCCCCGATGCTTCACTATCCGTTGCTGCATCTTCGGATGCAGAAGAATCATCACCTAAGGGTGCCTCATACCAATCATAGCAGTAGCCATAGACCTTATCTCCGATCTGGATCAGGTTATTAGGTGCTGTTGCACTTCCATTATAGGTAATAACCTCCTGCTTATACACATAGTCCTTGGACGAGGCCTGTTGCTGCTGATCCTCCTGTCCTTTCTTTCCGCATCCTGCAAGACATCCGATTGCAAGTGTCAAAGCAAGTAATGCCGCCATTTTCTTTTTCATAAATTTCTCCTTTCCATCCGGGAATCAGAAGTTTTTCCATTTATCCTTTTCCCGCTTGCTCTTCCTTCGAAGTTCTTCCTTTATATCTATGATATGATTCCATAAATCCTTCCGGGTAAATGTCCGTTGCCTCCATTTTAAAATCAAGGCAGCAACAAGTATCGTACCCGGAATGATCAGAAACACAAACTGAAAAATCAGAATCACTGCACATACATCTTCATAACCACGCGCCACATTTTCCCAGAACGGATACCGGATAGCAGTATTCTGCATGGAACGTGTACCGAATTCCAGAATAACCGAAATAAGCTCTCTGACATGGAAACGGCTTGTATTCTCTACAACCACCATATCCTCTTCTGCGACACCCAGCTTTTCCTTTACGGCATTATAGACAAAATGCCTGATCGGATTCGGTGCCAGTATTTCATAATTACTGATACCCGTTGTCGTTCCGTAAGCCGTCAGTGAATCATCCGACAGATACACGGTTGTTTTATTCAGGCCGGCGCTTTTTGCGAATTTACTGTCATCCCGTTCAATGACTCCTACCACATAATGCGGTACACCGCCAATCATAACGCTCTTTCCGACAATATCGTTCGAGCCAAACAACTGCCAGGCACCCTCGGTATCCAGAATGATGCTGTCCTGCATCAGATCCTCACCGGTAAAATATCCGCCGGAAATCAGCTTTACCGGATGAAACAGAAAGTAGTCGCCTCCAATCCCAATGGCATTGGCATCTGCAAGCTTTCCCTTTTCACTGAGAACGGTTACCTTGCCCATTGCACTATAACAGTCAACTACCAGCCGCCGGTCATTTTCTTCACTGTATTCATCCGCAGGAAGGGTTTCCTTAAGCATCTGTTCCAGCTTCTTCTCAAAACCCGTAAATTCCATATCGGTAAGCTTCACATTATCCGTAAAATAACAGCTTACCTGTACACTTTTCCCCTCCTTATCCCATCGCTGTGCAGCCTGTTGGTCAATCAGTCTGCCGGTCAGATGATGCGATAAAATCGTCAGACCAAGAAACAACAGCAGTGAAACCAAGGAGATCAGGCCAAATACCTTCTGCTTTACTGTGAAATTGGAGAAAAAACGTTTAAGCCTTATTCCCACCTTCAATTCCTTTCTTCATCAGGAGTTATTTGCAAGCCGGATCTGCTTACCTGCTTCTACCGGCTTCGTGGATGTCGTAATGACATATTCCCATCCATACAATGGTGCAGAGATGGCTGAGTTATTATCATCCGAAGCCTTTACCTCTACGCTGACTCTTGTTGCAATATAACGGTTTCCTAACGGACTGCTCTTGGATTCCACGATCAGAATAAATTTACCATCATTATCTTCGCGGATCGCACTGTTCGGTACAACCAGCTCATATTCCTGACTTCTCTGTCCCACTGAAACACTTAACGACTGTCCCTCCTGAATGGTAGATCCACTTACATCAAATACCAGAAGCTTATTGGTTCCGGGCTTATCTGGATCCGCCTTGACGGCAGAAAGCATGACTCTAGCATCCTCATAATACCATGAATTCTGTAATTCCGCCATATCTCCGATCTGAACCTTCTTAGCCTGCTCATTGGTTACCGAAATGGAAAGACTAAAGCCCTTACCCTCCGGAAGAATCACTGCCATAACCTCCTCAGGCTTCGTTGTTTCCCCGGCCACATATTTCACACTGGAAATCGTTCCTGCTACGGGAGCCTTCACGGCAGATCCCATGGACTTTTCTTTCAGTTTTTCAATCTGTGCCTTCTTCTGCTCAATATCCTTATTGGTCTTGGAAAGATCCAGCTCCGCATTGATATCCGCTGCAAGAGCCGTCTGTTCTTCCTTTAACAGATCGTAAACGGACTGGGCATTCTTAAGAGCTGTGTTCGCATCAGCAAGCTGATTCTGCAAGGCAACGCTCGACTGGCTGTTGGCTGTCGTGATCTCTAAAATATTACGGTTTGCCTGATTCAGGCGGTTCTGTACATCCTGCACACTGCCGTCAGAGGCCACTGTAATTGCCTGTACTTCGGCAAGCTTCTTCTGGAGACTGGCCAAGTCTGCTTTCTTTTTGTTAAGTGCATTGACATTATCCGAGTAATTGTTGATATCTTTGGATGAAGACGCAATTTCATTCAACATAGTCAACGATGCATTACAATCTGCAATCAATGTCTGATAATCCGAAGCTTTGTCAGATGGTATTTTCCCCTGAATGGTCTGAAATGCACTTACCAGTGTACTCTTAAGTACATTAATATCAGCATCCGTTTTGTTATCATAAGCATCAATATCTCCTATATCTATATCATCAATCAAATTGCCTTGCTTGGCCGCAGTTTTCAGTGCGCTTACCCGTTGCCATAATGTTTTTACAGCAGCGCGCTTCTGGTTATTGATTGTTGTCTCTGTCGTTGTATTCGTAGAAGAATTAATATTTTCTTCCGTGTTCGAAATGAGCGTCTCCAGATCCAAAATCTGGGAATTCAGCTCTGTAATCTGGGAATTCAGGCTGGCAATCGTTGCCGCCTTATCCTTTTCAAACTTATTTTGTGCTGCAGTCAGATCTGTTGTTGCCTGATCCTTATTTAATTCCTGCTCCTTGGTATTTACCGATGCATTATTCGTATTTACTGTTCCCTGCAGGGTCAGATTGTCTACATTCTTCTGACATTCCTCCACTCTCTTCTTTGCAGCCTCGAGACGATTCTGCATATCGGTCACCTTGGCCTGAAGTTCACTGAAGCTGTCCACATTTCCATTTGCAACCTTACTGATAATTTCGGAGGATACGTTCGCTCCGAACAGTCCCTTCATATAGGTAAGCTCGAGCTCCTCCAGCTCCTGTTCAGCCTTTGTCAGCTCATCACTCTCCGCCTCTTCCAGATAATAGATGACCTGATCCTTTTCCACGGTATCGCCCTGCTTCACCGCAACACTGGTAATCACCCTGGACTCCTTTGCAATCACATTATACGGATCGGCGGCTTCCACCTTGCCCGTTCCACGTACCTTCGCTGTAATCGTTCCGGTCTGCACATACTGGGTTGCCACCTCCGGCAGGGAATAATTCATAATCGTATTGGAAAAGAATGTCAGAAGCAGCATCACCGTCAGGAATATAATTGCTGCATTCTTCACCCATTCTCTTCTTTTCGTTGTGTTCTTCTCTTCCATCGTTTCTCTCCTCATCCAGCACTATCCCTTGATTCCACCCTGATAGGTAATTCCCTCTATCAGATAATCTTCTCCATAAAGAAAAACCAGAATGGGCGGAACCATGTAAATTGTTGCAACAGCAAAGGCAAGTCCGATTTCTCCCGAATTAATCTTCGATAAAAATACGGACAACGGATGCTTATTGGAATCCGATAACAGGATCAACGGCTGTTCCACCATATTCCAATAATCAATAAAAATTAAAATTGCGATGGAGCACATCGCTCCCTTACAAAGTGGCATACAGATCTTCGTAAAAATCTGCCACTCACCTGCACCGTCAATCTGTGCTGCCTCCATCACGGAAACTGGAATCCGCCTCATGTACTTCGTCAGCAAAAATACCGCAAACGGTGAAAAAATTCCCGGCAGCCAGATCGCCCAGTTGGTATCTAAAATATGCAGCCAGTCTGAAACCAGATAATTCGGCACCAGCGTAACCTGATAAGGCATCAGCATTAAAATAATATAAATAAAGAAAATTAATTCCTTGATCCGCCCCCGGTATCTCGAAAATCCGAACGATGCCCCCGCTGCTACCAATAACTGAAAGACTACAATCGGCACAACCAGAATTACGGAATTCCAGAATTTCAGCAGATAATCCGGACTCTTAAACAAAACCGTCACATACTGGCCGAAGGATACCATATCGGGAATAAATTTCAAATTGACCTTAGACGAAATAAATACCTTGCCGCCTGAATCCGTCGTTGCAAAAACCTGTCCGTAATTGGCAGCAATCTCTGATGATGACATAAACGAATTGGTAATGGTTAGGACAATCGGCATCAGGAACAGCACGGCAAAGCATCCTGCCACGATTGTCCCCAAAAGAATCCGTATCATCAAACGGGTATTTTTGATTTTCTTCCTGCGCTTCATCCGGCGGCTCCATAGCTCCGCAGGATCTCTCCGCCGTAATCTCATCCCTCCACATCCTTTCCAAAATAATTCTCGGTAAGGAAAAGGATACCGATAATAATGACCATCACAACCGCCATCATAATCGCTGCCGCCGACATTTTCTGATAATCCAGCTTGCTGAATGTATTATTCATAAAATGCTGGAGCATATACATGGTCGGATAAGGATAATCTCCCTTCAACAGATAGATTTCCCTGAATACCTTAAAAGAATTAATCAATGACATAATGGTTACAAACAAAATGGTCGAGGACAGATACCGGAGCTTGATATGCCAGAAAATCTGTATCGGTGTTGCACTCTCCAACACTGCAACCTCTAAAATATCCTTCGGAATACTGCTCAGTGCGGACATAAATAAGATCATGTTATAGCCCAGATTTTTCCACAGGAACAATGCAATGATCACTACCTGTGCATAATCTGAATTCAGCCAGTCGATCTTATCCTTCCCGAACCACCCGATGATCTCATTCATCATTCCGTTATAATGGAACACCACCTGCCAGATCAATACTACCGAAGCAATCGGTACCATCATCGGGCTTAAGAAAAAGGTCCGGAACTGGCTCTTAAACGGAATCTTACTCTCCATCAGAATTGCCAGAAGCAATGATAAAATAACCGCCAGCGGCATTGCTATCGCAGAAAACATCATCGTATTGAACGCGGCCTGACGAAACGCCGAATTTTCAAATACCATTTTAAAATTGTCAAAGCCTACAAACTCTGCCTGGATCGGATTATTAATGACTGAATAGTAAATCACAATAAAAAAGGGCAAAACAAAAAACAGCAATACTCCCAGAATACTGGGAAGCAGAAAGCCATTGGCTATCCACTTCCCCAGATTCTTACGACTACCGGATTTGCCTGCTCTGATTCCGGAGGGGTTTTCCGCTCCTCTTTTTCCTGTATGCTTAGCGATTTTCATTGACTTAAACCTAAATTCTGTACGGAATCGTTATATTACAACCTGTATAAGGATGCTTCATCAGTCGGTTACTTCCACTTCAAACTCCATGGTAAACAAACTATAGCATATTCCCCCGTGCAAAACAACATGAGGATTCTTAATAATATCTTAACTATTCAGAGCCATGCAAAATTGCTTTCTGTGAATGCTTGCATTCAAGCAGAAAAGCAATTTTATATGGCGAATGTAGTTCTGAATAGTTACATAATATCTTAACAATTCTGAACAGTTACCTGTTAGTTCTTGAAGCTGTGAATCGGTGCTGGAATTCGGCCTCCGCGGTTCACAAAGGCTTCGCAGGAAAAGCCGTTTACCGGCATAATCGGTGCATGTCCCAACAGGCCTCCGAATTCCACGTTTTCCCCAACGCCCTTTCCAATCACCGGAATGATACGGACTGCGGTTGTCTTCTGATTAATCATGCCGATTGCCATTTCATCTGCAATGATTCCGGAAATGGTCGTAACCGGAGTATCTCCCGGAATAGCGATCATGTCAAGTCCAACTGAGCATACGCAGGTCATGGCCTCCAGCTTTTCGATGGTAAGCGCCCCGGCATCTACGGCATCAATCATTCCCTGATCTTCGCTGACCGGAATAAACGCACCGCTCAATCCTCCGACATAAGAGGACGCCATAACACCGCCCTTTTTCACCTGATCGTTTAATAAGGCAAGGGCTGCGGTCGTTCCCGGTGCTCCGGCATGCTCTAATCCGATTTCACACAGAATATCGGCTACGGAATCTCCGATCGCCGGAGTTGGTGCTAAAGACAGATCGACAATACCAAACGGAACATCAAGACGCTTGGAAGCTTCCTGCGCAACAAGCTGTCCGACTCTGGTTACCTTAAAAGCGGTTTTCTTAATGGTTTCGCATAGAACCTCAAAATTCTTTCCTCGAACCTTCGTCAGAGCGGTCTTTACAACGCCCGGGCCGCTGACGCCGACATTAATGATCTTATCTGCTTCGGTTACTCCGTGGAATGCACCTGCCATGAATGGGTTATCATCCGGTGCATTGCAGAGAACAACCAGCTTCGTACATCCCAAAGAATCCTTATCCTTGGTTAAAACGGCTGTTTCCCGGATCACTTCTCCCATCAGCTTCACTGCATCCATATTGATACCGGTTTTGGTGGAGCCTAAGTTTACGGAAGACATGATGCGTTCCGTCTTAGAAAGTGCCATCGGAATGGAACGGATTAAAAGCTCCTCTGCCGGTGTCATTCCCTTTGCCACCAATGCAGAATATCCTCCGATAAAGTTCACGCCGACATCCTTGGCCACACGGTCTAAGGTCTTTGCGATCTCTACAAAATCTTCTTTGGTTTTACATGCTGCCCCGCCGATCAGTCCGATCGGTGTTACGGAGATACGCTTATTTACAATAGGAATCCCGAATTCCTTGGAAATTTCTTCACCGGTCTTTACCAGATCCTTGGCTGCATTATATATCTTATGATAAATTCTGTCGTTTAAACGCTGCAAATCCGAATCAATACAGTCTAACAGACTGATTCCCAGCGTGATGGTACGAACGTCAAGATTCTCCTTGTCGATCATTTCATTCGTTTCTACTACTTCGCGTAAGTTAATCATGCTTCTGCTCCCTTAATCGTTCCCTTTATTATTGGTATTCCTGCATATTCTATGCAATTTATTCTATGCAATTTATTCTATGCAATTTATTCTATGCAATTTATTCTATGAAGTTCATTCCGAAGTTCATTTCGTCAAATTTATTTCAGAACTAGATTCGATGCATTTTATCAAAAATCTCTTCCTTCTGGCATTTGATCTCAACACCGATCTCATCGCCGAGAGCCTTCAACTCATCAGCCACATCTCCGAACTGCTTCGGGCATTCCTTTGTGTCCACGATCATCATCATGTTAAAGAAACCCTGTACGATCGTCTGAGAAATGTCTTCAATATTGATCTGATTCTCAGCCAGATACGTGCAGACCTTTGCAATAATACCTACGGTATCTTTTCCTACTACAGTGATAATTGTTTTTTTCATAATATTCTCCTTAAATAGTTTGATAATATTTTAACTAACATCCGCAGACATTAGCATTGGTATCCTCTATAAACATCCCTGCGATCAGGCAATGTGGATCACCGGCGATACTTCATTCCGGGATGCCACGAGCATAGGGAAATCCAGATTCTTTCCCTGCTCCACGGTAACTTCAATCCGTACCGCTTCATAAGCCAGTTCCGGCATGTTGTTCTCTTTGCTTAAATGTCCAAGCACAACTGCCTGCAGATTGTCATGAATCAGGGAACAAAGCAGTTGTCCTGCCCGTTCATTTGACAGATGTCCTCGATCCCCTAAGATTCTCTGCTTCAGGGGATACGGATACGGTCCGACCTCCAGCATATGGATGTCATGGTTTGCTTCCAAAAGCAGAGCATCCATTCCTCTTAAGGATTCAATCGTATAATCGTTATATGTTCCAAGATCAGTTACAATCGCAATCCGTTTCTTGCCATGCTGGAGGCGGTACGCAACCGGCTCTGCCGCATCGTGTGAAATCTTCATCGGATTGCAGACCATATCTTTAATTATTATTTTTTCATCCGCACGGATGGGATGAAACAGCTCTTTCGGAATTTCCCCGACAGAAGAGGTATTCTGAATAGCATGAATCGTTCCATTCGTTGCATAAATGGGTGTGCCATATTTTCTGGCTAAAACTCCAAGCCCTGCAATATGATCGGAATGTTCATGGGTAATAAGGATTCCGTCAATATCCCGCATGGAAACTCCCAGTTCATTTAACCCTGCTTCTGTCCTCTTTCCGCTGATCCCCACATCCACAAGCAGATGGGTGGTATCCGTTCCTGCGTAAATACAGTTTCCACTGCTTCCGCTGGCAACACTGCACAATCTCACGTTCGTTCCTCCTTAGTTGCTCCAGTAGATGTCGATCACATCGCCATCGTGAAGCGTTTCCATATATTGTGCCGTTCTGCCGTTTAAACTTGTCACAATATTTTTGCCCTTCGGTCTTGTCAGATCGAAGTCGATTTTATCAAAAACATCCACAAATACATAGGATGGTTTTCCGCTTAGGGTCACCGGTGAACAGTTTACCACCACAACGATCGTTGTCGGTCCGTTCGGTTTCTTTTCTTCACCGGAAGCTTCTGCTGAAGCAGCCGCCTCGTTCGAGACTGCCATATTCTCCTTTGTTTCCGTACTCCGGGAATGCTCTGCCGTTTCCTTCGCAGAATTTACTTTTCCGTTTCCTGCCGCATTTTCTTCCATCTCTTCTTCTGCTTCTTCCTCGCTCGGTTCTCTGTAAGCCTCTCTTCCGGTCTCATTCTCCAGATCAAAGTTCACCGTGAAATTTTCATAAACCGGAGTATTCCATTCTACACTCTGGTGGTTTACGAAAACCTCGCAGCCGGGTGTCAGGGAAAGATCCATGAATTCTGCAATCTGCTGCACGGTATAGTAATTCAGCATTTCGATTTCATCGTTCTCCTGAATCTCATAATAGGAGGACTGCAAGGATCCATTCACCTGTGCAAACTTCGGGATTTCAACCTTATTACCATTCACAATCACACAGATGCTTTCGGTTGCTTCCGGCAAATCTCCGATCGTGGCCTTTGCCGCATCTCCAGCGGTGGATTCTGTTACCACAATAATATCGTTTTCGCGCACCGTGGTGTTTAAGTCTACGATCTTTCCATTGACTTCTACGACAGCTGCCTCTCCGCGCAGTCCGCGCACCATCCGCTGCTTTCCGTTCACCTGGAAGGTAAGCTCTTTGCCCCGCTTCGGGAACAGTCCGTCCTTCGGGAACTGTGCCTGCAAAGCCACATCGGCAACCGTCAGATTGTTGTTATCGTACATCTTAATTCTGCTACCATTGAAGCTTACAAAAATAAAGTTGTTATTCTGCTCATAGTAATTCATACAGATACCAACCGGCGTAACTAATAAGCTGTCCTTCTTAATATCCTCCCGGAAGACCACATTCTGCATAACCTCTTCGCCACGGAGAGCCACACGCTCCCTGGCAATGCCAAGCTTTTCGGCAACCGCCTCGGCATAGCCTGCCATCTTGCCGCCGCCTCCGACGATAAAGACCGCACTTACCGGCTTTCCACCGTTTAATTCCATAATCTTGTCTGCCACCTGTGTGGACATATCTTCAATCACCGGTGCCAGAATCTCATTTACTTCTTCGCTACGGATCGTCTGTGGAAGAAGCATGATATCCATATAAGAAACGGTATCGCTCTTTCCGGCCTCCCGTTTGATCCGCTCTGCCTCCGCAAAGTCCACCAGACAATGCTTGGCAATCGTTTCTGTCAGTATATCTCCTGCAACCGGAATCATGCCATACGCAATGATACAGCCGTCATTTGTAATGGAAATATCGCTTGTTCCGGCTCCAACATCAATCAATGCAATATTCAGCATCCGAAATCGTTCCGGAATGGCAAGCTGGATGGCTGCGATCGGCTCAAGAGTTAAGCTTGCCACCTCCAGTCCAGCAATCTCTACCGCTTTATACAGACCGTCCACGACATCATCCGGAAGGAACGTGGCAATCAGATCCACACCGATGTTTCTTCCCTTATGCTCTTCCAGATTTCCCATCGGATATCCATTCAGATAGTAACGTACCACAGAATGTCCGACACAGTAGAATTTCACATCGCTGTTTTTTTCTTCATTTAAAAATTCCCGATAAGCCTTCTCCACGCCGGAGGATACCAGACGGTAAATATCATCCTTGGAAATCTCCTGTTCATTCTGGAATCGGATTTCTTCATGGGTAGTCACCGTGCGAAGCACACGTCCTGCTGCCGCAATGCAGACGCCCTTCAGCTTTTCCCCGATGGCCTCCTCTAGCTCCTGTTTCACCGTACGGATGGTATCGCCTACCTTCTGGATGTCATGAATTTGTCCATCCAGCATGGCACGGGTATCGTGCTCCTTAACCCGTTGCGCTACCACAATGAACTGCTTCTGATTTCGATAGCCTACCGTTCCCACAACACTCCTGGTTCCAATATCCAGACCAAACACATATGTACTTGCGTTTCTTTTTTCTTCGATCACAGATACTCCCTAACCTTCCTGTCGATTTGTTCAAAACTGTCTTCCAGATCTCCACTGTTATCAATCACAAAATGGCATGCCTTCCGATATTCATCCTCTGAAAGCTGCGACTGCATGATGGCATTGATCTTTTCATCTGAATAATTCCGGGTCTCCTTTAACCGTTTGCGTCTTACCTCTTCTGTCGCATAAATGTACCACATTTCATCCACGACATCGAGGTATCCGCACTCAATCAGGAGGGCTGCTTCGATAAACAGGAAATCAATCTGCTGTAAGCTTCTTTGCAGTTCGATTTCACTTATAATATACTGCCTTACTGCCGGGTGGATGATCCCGTTCACGGTTTCAAGCAGAGATGCATCTGCAAAAATCTCCTCTGCCATACGCTTCTTATTAATTGTTCCATCCTCATTTAAGATCACCGGAGTCAACAGTTCCACAAGCTCTGCATAGCATTCCTGTCCCGGCTCCTCGACGTGATGCGCCGCCTCATCCGCAAGAATGATCTCGCAGTTATAATGAATACGGATATATTCCAAAAGTGCTGTTTTTCCGGATCCTACGCCTCCGGTAATTCCAATCACCCTCATAAGCTGTTCCTCTCTATTTCGCCTCATACCAGTTATGGCCTACATGAAGATCAATTTCCAGTTCTACGGCAAGAGACGAAGCATGTATCATTTCTTCTTCCAGGATCTGTCTTACCTGTTCTTCTTCCTCCACAGCCGTCTCAATCAGGAGTTCATCGTGCACCTGCAAAATCAGCTTCGACTTCAGGCCTTCTTTCTTCAGCCGTTCATAAACACGGATCATGGCAATCTTGATAATATCTGCTGCCGTTCCCTGAATCGGTGAATTCATGGCAACACGTTCGCAAAAGGAACGCTGCATGAAATTACTGCTGAAAAGCTCGGGAACCGGTCTTCGTCTTCCATACAGGGTCACCGCATAGCCATTCTTCTTCGCCTTCTCCACGAGAGAATCAATGAACTGTTTTACCTGCGGATAGGTTTCAAAATACTGCTCAATATAGGCAGCTGCCTCTTTTCTCGATATGCTTAAATCCTCACTTAAGCCAAACGAACTGATTCCGTATACAATACCGAAGTTTACGGCCTTGGCATTTCTTCTCTGTAAGTCGGTCACATCCTCAAACGGAATGTGGAACACCTGAGACGCAGTCGTCCGGTGAATATCCGCATGGGACCGGTATGCCTCAATCAGGCGCTCGTCCCCTGACATGGAGGCCAGTACCCTTAACTCAATCTGGGAATAGTCCGCATCCATAAAGCAATAGCCATCCTTCGGAATAAAAACCTTACGGATCTGCCGGCCAAGCTCCATCCGGATCGGGATATTCTGTAAATTCGGCTCCGTGGAACTAATTCTTCCGGTTGCCGTAATCGTCTGGTTAAAGGTCGAATGAATCCGGTTTTCGTCCTCAATATAGGCAGCCAGACCATCTGCATAGGTGGACTTTAATTTGGCAAGTCCACGGTACTCCAGGATATGCTTTACTACCGGATATTCTCCGGATAATTTTTCAAGAACATCGGCTGCTGTAGAATAGCCGGTCTTCGTCTTCTTTCCGCCCGGCAGTCCCATCTTTTCAAACAGGATCTCCCCCAACTGCTTCGGGGAATTGATGTTGAATTCGCAGCCCGCCTCACGGTAAATCTCCTGCTCCAGTTCGGCGATTTTCCCCGAAAGAGAGTCTCCATAATCCTTCAACGCTTCCGGATTCACACGGATTCCTTCTTCCTCCATGGAAAAAAGCACCAGTGTGAGCGGCATCTCGATTTCACGCATCAGGCGATCCATCTGTGTCTCTTCCAGCTTCTGCTGTAATGTACGGGCTGCCTGTGCACACACATAAGCTTCAAAGCAGCAATATTTCAAAAATTCTTCCGGTTTTTCATTCAATGCATCCTTCAGGGACAGCTTGCCAAATACCTGACTTCTTTCCGGAAGCATCAGATTCAGATATTCGTTGGCAATATCCTCTACGGTATAATCGTTCTTAAGCGGATTCAGCAGATAAGCCGCCAGAATCACATCGAAGAACCGATCCGTATCCTGTGCCTGCAGATAACCATATTCACTCTTGATATCCGCGGTTAAAATTCGGCACTGTGCGCCCAGAAGCGCCATCTTCTCTTTCAGATATTCTTCGGTAAAAAATCCCTGCTTCGGCACAAGGAAGCTGCCTTCCTCCGGAAGATAGAGTGCCACACCGAGCAATTCTCCGTGCCGTCCGGGTTCCTTCACTGCCTTTAAGCCAATCTGTCGTTCCCTGCAGGACAACGCTTTCGTAAAAAGTGTTTCTGCCTCTGCAAGGTCTTCTATCAGATGAAACGTTGCGGAAATTTCTTCATTGGAAACACCCTTTTCAAATTTATTGAGTAAGTTTTTAAACTCTAGCTTCTTAAATAAGACATAGGAATCCTCATTAAAGAAGTTCCCCACCTTTGCCTCCTCAAAGGTATAAGCAATGGGGCTGTCAATCTTAATCGTTGCAAGTTCCTTGCTTAAATAAGCAAGGTCCTTATTCTGGATCAGGGATTCCTTAACGGACTTCTTCGTCACCTCGTCAATATGCTCATAAATTCCATCCAAGGAACCAAACTGTACCATCAGATCGGTTGCCGTCTTCTCCCCTACCTTGGGAACACCCGGAATATTATCTGCGGTATCGCCCATCAACGCCTTTAAGTCAATAAACTGGAGCGGATTCACCTGATACTTTGCTTCCACATCTGCTGCGAAGTAATCCTCGATTTCGGTCTTACCGCCCTTTGTCTTCGGGATACGGATCTTGATACGATCCGTCGCAATCTGCAGCAGATCCCGGTCTCCGGAAACCAGCGAAACATCAATTCCTTCGGCTTCTGCGCGCTTGGCAAGCGTACCTAAAAGGTCGTCGGCTTCATAGCCTGCCTGTTCGATGATCCGGATTCCCATAGCCTTTAAAACTTCTTTCATTACAGGAATCTGCTCACGCAATTCCTCCGGCATCGGCTTTCTGGTTCCTTTATATGCTTCAAACATCTTATGCCGGAAGGTCGGTGCCTTGACATCAAAGGCCACCGTCAGATAATCCGGAGATTCTTCATCCAGAATTTTGAATAAAATATTTAAGAATCCATAAATGGCGTTCGTATGAAGGCCGGCTGCATTCGTCAGATCCGGCACTCCATAAAACGCCCTGTTTAAAATACTATGTCCATCTACCAGTACAAGCTTACTCATTCCTTCTTACCCTTACGCCCTTATACCTTTATTTTAAAAACACAAACAGGGCTGCTACCGTGATTGCCTCTACCGCTACCAGTCCTTCCAGAATATATAAAAACATATGTACATTTTCGCGCCAGTGCAGATGACGCTCTGCAGTTGCAATGCGCTCTGACAATTCCTTCTGCAGGTCAAATACGGCGCCGTTTTCAAGGCGCGCAAGTCCCTCACTTACCAAAAAGTCTATCGTAAGCTCTTCCTTGCAGTCTGTGCAGTTTTCGATATGCTCCATGAATTCCCTCAGTTCCTCCGTAGTCAGATCATCGGCTAAGAACTGAGGAATCATCTTTTCTACCTGCTTACAATCCATGTTTCTGTTCCCTATGGTTATGCTTTCAGCTCTCTTTATTATACTTTGAGAAGTACTTTCCTACAAGGTCAAATGTCTACTTTACTCTTTTCTCTGCAAAAGCTTAATTCTGAAGTTCTCTTCTTGCAAGCTCTAAGCATCCCATGATTCCTTGGTCATCATGCAGGCTTGCCGGTACAACAAAGTGATCAATATCTGCCAATTCCTCCGTCTGGATGTATCCTGCCACCATATTAAGAACCTTTTCACGGATCAACGGAAAAAGCTGCTTCTGATGCATGACACCGCCGCCTAAAATTACCATTTCCGGTGATATTACCATGATATAATTGCAAATTGCCTGCGCAATATAATAAGCCTCGAGATCCCAGACTTCCTTGTTATCTGCAAGCTCTACACCCTTCTTTCCCCAGCGTCTTTCAATCGCAGGGCCTGCTGCCATACCTTCAAAACAGGTTTTATGATAAACACAAAAGCCCTCATAATGATCATCCTTGCGCGGGATCATCAGCATATGTCCTGCCTCCGGATGAAGCATACCGTGTACCAGGTTTCCTTCGGAAATAATTCCTGCCCCGACTCCGGTTCCGATGGTAATATACATTACGCTCTTTTTACCCTTCGCCTGTCCAAAGGTTGCTTCTCCCAGCACCGAACCGTTCACATCCGTATCAAAGCCTACCGGACAATTCAAAGCCTCCTTGAATTTCTGTACGATAGGGGTATCCCGCCATGCAAGCTTCGGCGTACTGGTAATATAGCCGTATTTCTCACTTGCCTTATCAAGTTCTACCGGACCAAAGCATGCAATTCCAAGTGCATCAATGTTCTTATCCTTAAAATATTCGATCATTCTGGGTATGGTGATTTCCGGTGTTTCGGTAGGAATCGAAATCTGTTCGAAGATCTCTCCCTGTTCATTCCCGATCGCGCATACCATCTTCGTTCCGCCCGCTTCCAGTGCACCTAATCTCATATTGTGTATCCTCCAAAATCATTTTATTTTAGTTCATAAAAGTATACCATTTTTTTCTTGAATTTTAAATAGGGATATGATAATATAATATTCGTCTGAAAAACGCCGGCATGTCGGAATGGCAGACGAGGCAGACTCAAAATCTGTTGTGGGCAACCACGTGTGGGTTCAAGTCCCACTGCCGGCATTTTTTAAGGAATATTGAAAAACCGCATTTTCCCTTAAAGTCCTTGTATTTACTGGGGTTGCGTAGTATCAGATAAAAAACAAAAGTCCGAAATCAGATACAAAAATATCATGTTTTACACCAAAATGCAACACGAAATGCAGCACGAAATAATCCCGGCAAAACTGCCGGGATTTCTGTTATAAATAAGCTAATATCTGATATGCAATTACATGGTAATCATCTCTTGCCATAGTATCTCCTATTCATTCCGGCTCTTCATCATCAATCAGTTCGCCCTCT
>CAVJLN010000020.1:0-39685 GCA_963650485.1 Bacteroidaceae bacterium | reverse complement strand
CTTTATCCAATCCACTAACAACAATTTCCCGTGATAACTGGATTGCTTTTACTAAATTACTTTTTCCTCCTGCGTTGGCTCCAAAAATCAGTCCACTCTTTAAAATTCTTTTATTTTTCTTCACCTCTACATGAGATTTATGTCTGACAATCTTACTTGCTTCAAATGAAATCTTTTGTCCATCCTTAAAGGATTTATAGTTACTTACAGAAAATCCAACTAACATCATTGCACCTTCTTTTCTCTTTTGTTTATAATATATTCCATTATATTGTGATTTATTCACATTTGTCAATTATTTCAAGCTATATACGTCTATTATTCTTTTATATTTTTGTCATTTTTGTGATTTTATCACATATAAAGGGTGTCAAATTTTCTATATAGCCTTCTATAAATCAGAACACAAGAGATACTTCATCAGCGTCTTAAGTCCCTCGATCGGCACACAGAACTCAGGATTCCGGGTAATGCAGGCTTCGTGAACCTCCTCTAAGTCAAACCATTCCACAGCCTCCACTTCCTCCCTTTGCAGGGTGAGCTTTTCCATATCTACCGGCTCCTGATAGCAAAACACGAACGATGTTTCATTATCCTTGAAAGGATGTCCATGAAATTCCATTTCATAATGAATATGAAACTTTCCTGCATAGTTCAGCTGCTCCGGAGATGCATGGATACCAAGTTCCTCTTCCAATTCCCGTATTGCTGATTCAAGCGGTTCGTCTCCTGCCTGAATATGTCCGGCGGATGACGTATCAAAGCAGCCCGGAAAGGATTCCTTATCTTCTGCCCGTTTCTGTAACAGAACCTGATATTTCCCATCTACCATACGGACAACCCATACATGGGCGGTTCTATGACAAATACCCTCGGCATGGGCATGACTTCGTTCTACGATTCCTCCGATTGGCTGTCCTTCTTCATTACAAATATCAAACAGCTCTGCGGTCCATTCCGATCCCTCTTCCAGATGCTTTTCCTTAAGCCAGTCATCGTAAACACTCAGTTCCCGTTTTTCTCCCAGTTCATTTTCAAGCGTTACAACATATTTGGCTTTTTCTCCATCCTGCCGTTCTTCACATCCGTATTCTCCATCAAAAATCTGCTTAATTCTCCACATCATTAGCTCCTATTTTGTATTCTAATAACATCTGCTTTATGCTCTGTCACCTTCCTCATCAAACAATGGACTGTTCCAGGTCATTTCATTCCACCTGGCATTGGTTGCTTCCATTTCTTTCTTCTGCATGATCCGGTTCCGGTCACTTAAGATCGATAACATCTCGTCCACAATCTCCGCTTCTGGCAGACTGGTATAATGCGACAGGTAACCGATCATTCTTCCCGCAGTGAAATCTGTATTCAGATTCTGTGAAATCAAATTGCTGAACTCCTCGGAATATCCCTTCTCCATCAGCATCTGATACAAAATCCTGCTGCTTCTAGACTTTTCTTTCATACCGTACCTCTTTTCCAATTTCTTCCTGTTTTTTCCTGTTCCTCATGGTATTATCGGGTGAATTCTTGTTTATCCAGAATCACTCTGTGCTCCCGTTTTCTGCTATTGGGTATTTTCATACTTCTTGATTTACCATACCCAGTCATTTCTCCTGCTCTGGGTACTGGCGAGCCTTTTTATTCACTATACCCACACATTTCTCCTGCTCTGGGTACTGGCGGTCTTTTTCTTCGCCTATACCCAGAGATTTCATTCTCATTGGGTATCAGATTTGTATTTCTTCTTCGTCCACTATCCGCATTCCCATCTGAAAAGCCACCGGATAAAGGAAGTTCTTTTCAAGTCCGGAGTCAAATATTACCGTAAATTTCCCGGTAATCCCATCTGCATAATAAACTGCATCGCTGATTACTCCCCTTCCGTATTTCATCTGTTCCACTCTCTCCCCAATGACAAGTTGAATCTCCGTATCCCGCAAGATCTGATCCGGCTGCGCGGCTGCAATCGTCTTTCCTTCTACTTTCTTCTCATTCTGCAGCTTCAAACTATCTGGTTTCACACTTCCAGACTTTGCACTATACAGCTCCGCACCCTTAAGTTTGAGTTTCATCTTCCCCTGCTCCAGCTTCACGCCTTCCGCCTTCTTCGACTTATCTGACTTTGCACCTTCCACTTTCTCCACTTTCACCGGAGTCATCTCGCGGATAAAGGACGAGGTCTCCTCCGACAGCTTGAATATATGAAGCACGCTCTTGGCTCTCGTCATGCCAACATAAAACAGACGCCGTTCTTCTTCAAATTCCTTCTTTTCCTGCAGTGTTGCTTTCTTCGAATAAACCACCTTATCCGGAAAGACGCCATCGCAGACATCCATCAGATAAACCTCCTCGTACTCAAGTCCCTTGGAGGAATGAATCGTGGACAGAATAAAATTACTGTCATAATCCGGACGCTTTTCCCGCAGCATATTCTGCAGGAATTCCAGTCTTCCTAAAAAACTACTGATGGATGTCTCTTCATAGGACAGCATCTTTAGGATAAAAAGCTTGTTGTCATCAATATTGTTGCGTTCCAGATATTCCCCATATCCCAACGGAGTCTCAATCCGGAAAAGCACCTTGGAGGGAGCCTCTTTGAGCATATGCCGCAGGTGTGTCGCAAAGGCTCTGCACTTTCCAAGCACCATTCCATTCAGACCTTCCGCATACTCTGCCGCTTCCAGCACCGGAATATGCCGCTCCTCACTGATCCGGCATAACTGCTGTGCCTGATTCTTCTTCAAATATGTCTGGCATTTAAAATAAATCCGTAAGAAAAGCTCCGTATCATACGGATTTAAGGTAAACCGCATAATATTTGTCACATCCGTCACGACCCGATGCGTAAAAAACGCCATATCGGTGCTTTTGATCCGGTACGGAACCTGCTGCCGTTCGAGCCGGTCAATAAGCGGGAGCACACTTTCATTATCCCGGTACAAAACCGCCGTCTCCGCCTCATGATTCTGCGCTACCTTCAAAAGATAGCTGTACTGAGCCGACCGGTTTTTTAAAGAAATATAATGAATTTCTGCCTCTTCTGCCTTCGTCGGTACCATATGCTTCCGGTGCCGGAGCTTGTTATGCTGGATAAAGCAGTCGGCAGCCGCTACGATTTTCGCATTCGAGCGGTAGTTCTGATCCATGACCAGTTCCTTCGCCCCGGAATGCTCCCTGGCAAAATTAAGCAGCGCCTCCGGATAAGCCGCACGAAACCCGTAAATGCTCTGATCCTCGTCTCCCACCATGAAGAGATTTCCCTTCTCTCCTGCCAGAAGCCCGATAATAATATGCTGGATTTTGGACGTATCCTGCGCCTCGTCCACACAGATGTAACGATACTTTTCCTGATAAAATTTAAGAAGCTCCGGACTCCCTTTTAACATCCGGTACGCATAAATCATCTGGTCATCATAGTCCATGAAGCTGTTCTGCTTTAGATAAGTATTGTATGCACGGTAAATTTCCCAGAGCGGAATGCCCTCTTCCTTCCCCAGTTCACGAATTTCCTCTTCAGAAAGCAGCATGTTCTTACAATAGGTAATCAACGTGCGAGCATTCTTCACATCACTTTCGGTCGGATATTCCGACAGGTTCTGAACCAGAATCTCCGTGAGTGTTCTCGCAATCACCTTTTCATCGGTCAGCAGTGCAAAGGCACTCTTTCCGATCATCTGTCCGTATCTGGCAATCACCTTGGCACAGATTCCGTTAATCGTCCGGAATTCCAGCGCATTGCTGTATTCCTCTCCAAAAATATCCCGGAACCGGCGTGCCATATCATTCGTTGCTGCAACCGTATACGTCAGGGTCAAAATATTTTCCGGCCGTATTCCCTCACAATAGAGCATATACCCAAGTCTTGTGACTAAAACGGTGGTCTTGCCGCTTCCCGGAACCGCCAGCAGCAGAACCGGTCCCTTCACCGTCTGCACTGCTGCAAGCTGTTTCTCATTCAGATGTCCTGTATATATTTGTAAAAAAGTATCTCTATCCATCATTCGTAACTTCTGCTCTCTCCTGTTGCTTCGCCAACTCCTCTTTATTCTGTCACTTTTAATTTATCATTTTTAAAGGGTGAAGTCCATATGAACTCCACCCTCAATCTTTTCCATGCACGCGCTTTACTTCGAAATCCGGTCAATTGCTTCGATTTCATCCTGCGTAAAACCGGTGTTCTCGACCGCCTTAATATTATCCAGAATCTGGGACGGCTTGGAGGCGCCTGCCAGCACCGAAGTAATCACTTCTTCCTTTAAAAGCCAGGAAAGCGCCATTTCCGCAAGAGTCTGTCCTCTTCCTTCAGCAATTTCATTCAAGGCACGAATCTTACCTAATACTTCTTCTCCCAGTCGGGATTCCTGCAGGAATCGTCCATCGGTACGTACCCGGCTGTCCTCCGGAATACCATTCAAATAACGGTTCGAAAGCATTCCCTGAGCCAGAGGAGAGAAGCAGATCACGCCTTTCCCCAGCTTCTTAGCCATAGCTTTCAGACCATTCTGCTCAATCGTCCGGTCAAAAATATTATAACAGTTCTGGTTAATCACAAACGGGACATGCAGTTCGTCCAGAATAGCGGATGCCTTTTCAAGAGTCGGACCGTCATAATTGGATAAGCCGACATACAACGCCTTGCCGCTTGCCACGATCTGCGAAAGGGCTCCCATTGTTTCTTCAAGCGGGGTATTGGGATCCATCCGGTGATGATAGAAAATATCCACATACTCAAGTCCAAGCCGTTTCAGGGACTGATCCATGCTGGCAATCAGATATTTGCGGCTTCCCCAGTCTCCGTAGGGTCCCGGCCACATATCATAGCCTGCTTTTGTAGAAATAATCATTTCATCACGATAGGGCATAAAATGCTCTTTTAAGATCTTCCCAAAGTTACTCTCCGCACTGCCTGCCTTGGGTCCATAGTTATTTGCCAGATCAAAATGCGTAATTCCATGGTCAAATGCCGTGAAACACATTTCTTCCATTTTGGCATAAACGCCGGTATCCCCAAAATTGTGCCACAGTCCCAGTGACACCGCCGGCAGCATCAGACCGCTTTTTCCGCAGCGATTGTATTTCATCTTTTCATATCTTGATTCACTTGCAATATACATCTTCTGTCTCCTATCTTTTTCCGGTTGACCTGCTAACTTAACCTCTAAAAAATATATCGCATTAAATTAAAGTATAGGTCATTTTCTCTGATTTTACAATCATTTCTGCATGGCTGAACTGTTACAAATTCCCGGAACTCTATTTACAGCAAAAAGCGCCTTCCAAAGGAAAGGCGCCTTCTTCTACTTAATAATTTTCTGCATGAATCTCAAAGTAAGCCTGTGGATGAGCACATACCGGACAGATTTCAGGTGCTTTTTCACCAACTACAATGTGTCCGCAGTTACGGCATTCCCAAACCTTTACTTCGCTCTTTGCAAATACCTCCTGCATCTCAACATTATGAAGGAGTGCACGGTAACGCTCCTCATGCTTCTTCTCAATAGCTCCGACCATACGGAATTTCGCTGCCAGCTCAGGGAATCCTTCCGCCTCTGCGGTCTTTGCAAATCCCTCATACATATCGGTCCATTCATAGTTTTCTCCGTCTGCGGCTGCAACGAGGTTTTCTGCAGTACTTCCGATGCCGTTCAGTTCCTTGAACCACATCTTGGCATGCTCCTTCTCATTGTCTGCAGTCTTTAAAAACAGGGAAGAAATCTGCTCAAAACCATCTTTCTTTGCTTTGGATGCAAAATAGGTGTACTTGTTTCTTGCCTGTGATTCACCTGCAAATGCTTCCATTAAATTCTTTTCGGTCTGTGTTCCTGCATACTTGTTTGCCATACTCTTAATCTCCTTTTTATTCTTTTATAAATCAATAATGATTACTATTATTAAATATTATTATAGTGTATTTTTCCTATTTGTCAAGTTCTCCGTTTCTCTTTCAAACATTTTCCGTAACAATTCAGCCATGCCCATTCATAAGCTACCGGATTGTACAGATTGGTTATTACCTTAGTACCACATTATATCTTTTTTCCCATGCTTTGTCTACGAGATGAGAGATACCATGCACAAAAATCGTAACAGTTCATCCAATATTAGAATGGAATCTTTCTATAAATAAGGGAACGATTCCTGTATAGTAGTTCTATAGGAAATACAAATTATAAAAATCACTTTCTACAGGATCAGGAATCCTTGTAGGGAAAGGCACAACTATGGAACAACATCACAGCTTTCAATTAGACAGCCGGACGGGCTATTTTAAGAATAATGGCGTAGACGTCATGGCCTTTATGGACATCTATCCGGTCGGACATCAGGCCGGTGTCAGCATGATTATGCACGGAAACCGTATTGCAACAAACGGCGATCTCCGTTTCGAACCGACTCCAGGACAATGGCAGGCCGTTCCGAAGCAGCTTACCCGGACACTGGATGAAAAGAACAACACAATTACCACGAAATTACACTATCCCGATGAGGAACAGCATCTGACCGGCTTTAATCCCCTGATTTATCCGGATTTTGAATTTACCTATGAGGTAAAGGTGCATGGTGAAGGAGATCATGTCGTCATATCCGTAGATCTGGAGTGCCCTGTTCCGGAGGAATTCTTAGGAAAACTATGCTTCAATCTGGAGCTGGTTCCTCATATTCTATTCGGTAAACCCTGGATTATGGACAAGAAACAGGGGATTTTCCCGCCGCAGCCAAACGGTCCGACCCTGCAGACTCCCGGCAACCATTTACACCCTTACAAAGAACCCGATACTACCATGCGCATGCCGCTTGACAAGCTGGTACATAACCGGACCTCCTACAATCCGGCAACCGCAGATACCCTGATTGCAGAGCCCTATGCGGTCGGCAGACGATTCACCTCTCGTCCGGATGATCCTTACCAGCGCTTTACCGTTGAAAGCATTGGCGCAGACTTAAAGCTGTATGACGGCCGCATGAACCATAACAACGGCTGGTTTGTCTTAAGCAGCGAGGTTCCTGCCGGCAAAACGAAGGATGCAATCCACTGGATCATCACCCCCCACGTTGTGAAGGACTGGATGTATGCTCCTGTGGTACAGGTTTCCCAGATAGGCTATCATCCGGCTGCTTCAAAGGTAGCCGTGATTGAACTGGATCAGCGGGAAACCCGCCGTGAGGATGCGGTTCTTTACCAGATCACGGAAAACGGACCTGTGGAACTTCAGCGTAGTACACCGGAGGAATGGGGCGACTTTTTACGCTATCATTATCTGAAATACGACTTCTCCGCAATTCAGGAAGAGGGCTTATATGAAGTGGTTTACGGTAGCAGCACTTCGGCAATCTTCCGCGTTGCCAGCGATATTTATGACCGTGGTGTGTGGCAGCCGGTACTGGAATATTTCCTTCCTATCCAGATGTGTCACATGCGTGTGAGTGAAAAATACCGGGTATGGCATGATCTGTGCCACGACGACGATGCACGTATGGCACCGTTGAATTACAACCATTTCGATGGTTATGTGCAAGGACCTTCTACCCTCACGAAATATCAGCCCGGCGATAAGGTGCCCGGACTCAATGTGGGCGGCTGGCACGATGCCGGAGACTTCGACCTGCGCGTGGAATCCCAAGCCGGAGAAGCCTACAATCTTGCACTTGCCTTTGAAGCGTTCCACGTGGATTATGATGCAACCACCATTGATCAGGAGCATAAAATCACTGAAATCCACCAGCCGGATGGCAGAAACGACATTCAGCAGCAGATTGAACATGGAGTATTAAGTGTTGTTGCCGGATACCGGGCTCTGGGACGCCTGTACCGCGGCATCATCTGTAACGACCTGCGCCAGTATGTCCTGCTGGGCGATCCTGCTGCCATGACCGGAAATATTGCAGGTGATGAGGATGACCGGTGGGTATTTACCGAAGACAATTCTCCCAGACAGCTTATGACAGCCGCCCAGCTTGCCGGTGCATCCCGTGCTTTAAAGGGATTTAATGATGCTTTAAGCAAAGAAGCCTTGCAGGATGCCATGGAGCTTTATGACGCCACTGTCGGCGAACATCTGGTGAATGAAAACTTCGCCTCCTTCCATGCCGTAACTGATGGTAGTGACAAAACGGAGCATGCCAGAATCCATGCCGCCGTTGAGCTTTTCTTAACGACCGGAAACGGCTGCTATAAGGACTATCTGCTTGGTCAGTGTGATTTTATTGTGGAAAATATTAAGACTCTCGGCTGGATCATCTGCCGTGTCGTTCACCAGTTGAACGATCCGGATTTCACGACAAAAATCCGTGCGGCTATGCTTGGGCTGAAAGCTTCCATTGATGAAGAGAGCAAGGAAACTCCTTACGGAATCCCGTACCGTCCGTTGATCTGGGGCGCCGGATGGGGGATTCAGCGGATGGGATTCGAATATTATTTTCTGCATGAAGCCTTTCCGGACATTTTCGAACCGGATTTGATTCTCTGTGCATTGAATTTCGTATTGGGCTGCCACCCCGGATCGAATACCGCTTCCTTTGCCTCCGGTGTCGGAGCCCGCTCCGCTACCGTTGCTTACGGCATGAACCGCGCCGATTATTCCTACATCCCTGGCGGCGTGATCTCCGGTACGGCACTGATCCGTCCCGACTTCCCCGAGCTGCTTGAATTTCCGTATCTCTGGCAGCAGGGAGAATATGTCCTCGGCGGTGGATCCTCCAATTATATGTTCCTGGTTTTAGCTGCCCAGAAGGTCTTACTTGAGAAATAATGGCTTTAAAAATACCTCTGGAAGAAATATCCTTCCAGAGGTATTCTGATTTTGTGATAATAGATTAACATGAATGTTACTATGTTATATGGATGTTGTTTCATTACTGCTTTCGCAACTTATTTCGCCAACACCCTACAGTGTAACGGTAACCTCTGCACTTCCGGAAAGGCTGATTACGGTATCCCTGCCTTCGGTCTTCACATCACCTGCAGATACGGAAGCGGCAGCCACATTTACAAGGCGGACAGCGTAATTCTTGTCGCTCTTAACGGTAATGTGGATCTGATTTCCCTCTCTCTTTGCCGTCATGGAAATCTCTTCCTTCTGATCCATACCATAAACAACTGCTTCTGCGGTCTTGCCATCCTTTAATGCATAAAGTCTTAATTCAGCGCCATCGCCATAATCGTAATCCGGCTTGTCATCATGTGCGCCCATTGCCACGATGGAGTTCTCCTTCACCATAAGAGGAATGCTCAAGTAGCCGTGCTTTTCGGTAATCCATCCGCAGCCTTCCTTTTCTTCTCCGGTAAAGAAGTCTGTCCAGGTTCCCTTCGGCAGATAGTACTCAGCAATGCTCTGATCGTTGAAGATCGGTGCAACCAACAGGTTATCACCCAGCATGTACTGCTTGTCTACATAATGACAGGTTTTATCCTCCGTATATTCCAAAACCATACTTCTCATGGTCGGAACACCGGTAATGGAGGTTTCAATTGCAGTCTTGTAAAGGTAAGGCATTAAGCTTGCCTTTAATCTGGTAAAGAAACGAACCACATCTACCGCTTCGTCATCATAAACCCACGGTACCCGGTAAGAGGAGCTTCCGTGAAGTCTCGAATGGGAAGACAGAAGTCCGAATGCTACCCAGCGCTTATAAACATCTGCGGTAGAGGTATTCTCAAATCCGCCGATATCATGTGCCCAGAATCCAAATCCGCTCATTAAAAGGGACAGACCGCCACGAAGGCTTTCTTCCATGGATTCATAGTCGGACCAGCAGTCACCGCCCCAGTGTACCGGGAACTTCTGACCTCCGACGGTTGCGGAACGTGCGAAGAGAACCGCCTGTCCTTTGCCTCTCTTACGCTCTAATAATTCATAAACACACTTGTTGTAAAGGTAAGTGTAGTAGTTGTGCATCTTCATCGGATCGGAGCCATCATGGTAAACCACGCCTTCAGAAGGAATTCTCTCACCGAAGTCGGTCTTGAAGCAGTCAACTCCCATATCAAGCAGAACCTCAAGCTTACTCTGGAACCACTTACATGCTTCCGGGTTCGTAAAGTCTACGATGGCCATGCCCGGCTGCCACATATCCCACTGCCATACCTGACCGTTCGTTCTCTTAATAAAGTAGCCCTTTTCCATACCTTCATCGAAAAGTACGGATTCCTGTCCGATGTAGCTGTTGATCCAGACGCAGATGTTCAGTCCCTTTGCCTTGATTCTCTTAAGGAGTCCTGCCGGATCTGGGAATACACGGCTGTCCCATACAAAGTCACTCCAATGGAATTCCTTCATCCAGAAGCAGTCAAAATGGAAGGTTCTAAGCGGAATTCCACGGTCTAACATTCCGTCAATGAAGCTCATAACGGTTGCTTCATCGTAGTTCGTAGTAAAGGAAGTGGAAAGCCACAGTCCAAAGGTCCAAGGTGCCGGAAGCGACGGCTTACCGGTAAGGTCGGTATAACGTGTCAGTACTTCCTTCATGGTCGGTCCGTTGATCAGGAAGTAATCCAGATAGCCGCCCGGTACGGAGAATTCGGTTCTGGTTACCATTTCGGTTGCAACTTCGATGGAAACCTTCTCCGGATGATTCACAAGAACACCATATCCCTTGTTGGTGATAAAGAACGGAATGTTCTTGTAGGACTGCTCGGTGCTTGTACCACCATCGGCGTTCCAGATGTCAATACTCTGTCCATTCTTTACGAAAGGAGTGAAACGCTCGCCGGTACCATAAACCAGTTCGCCAACCGATAAGGAAAGCATCTGGCGCATATAAGTTTCTTCTGCATCGGTATCGTTGTAGGCAAAGCCCTTGAAATCGGTCTTCATAAGTGCAAGGTCACGTCCTGCACTTCTGGTAATCATCTCGCCATTGCGGTAATAGGTCATGGACCAGTTTTTCTTTGTAATGACTAAGGTCAGCTCACCGCTCTTAATGCTGATCTCTTCCTCGGTATCAATGACATCAAGAGGAAGCTCTTCGTTCAGCTCCAGTTCAAAGGAAGGGGTATTCTCCACTTCTCCCTTATAATGATAAGTACGCACTCTTAGGATTTCCGGTGCCGGAGAGGTAATCTCCAGTGTCAGGTTAATACCGCCTAGGGTATCTCCTCTTGTCACGATATGCGCAGTCGGTGCACAGATAGTGACCTTCTTTTCTTCAATCCTGGTGAAGTATGCTTCTGCAGGTGCAAAGCAGCTGCATCCCTCCTTCTGTAACCAGCATCCATTACTGAATTTCATGTTGTTACCCTACCCTTTCTTTTCGTTTCATTTACCGTTTGTATTCCGGTATTCATCATACCCACTTCAATTATAATGATAGCATATAATGTTTTTTTATTCCATTCTTTAATTATTTTTTTACTGTTCTGACACAATATTGACATCTGCAATTTTGAATTAATAGTAACTATTCAGAACCCCATTCGTAAAACCGTTGCTAACGCAACTCAAGTTTTACTCATGTGGTTACTTCGCCATATAAAATCTGTCAAATATGCTCTGGAATGCAAGCATTCCGATCATATTTATCAGATTTTGCATGGCTCTGAATAGTTACAATTAATAAAAATAAAACCTTCAGAAAATATCACCGTTTCGGATCTTTCCCTGAAGGTTTTCCTTCTATATTGTATGTTATATGTTAAAACTTATATTATAAAGCAAATTCAGATGCTCTTATTTCTCTTATATTGCCTTTACATTAAGTCTCAGAAGCTTAGCAATTCCAAAGAACCCGTACATGGTTTCGGTATCATTCAAAACTACTGTATAATCCGTTCCTGCCGGGAAAGTAATTTCGTAGGCTGTTTTCTGATAATTAAACTGAATGGTTACCGCTACATCATTCCGCTCTGCCATTTTCTTAAGTACATAATCAGAAATGGTGCTCCATGACTTCGCATCATAGGTAACGATACCATTCTGCGATGCCTCCTTGACCTTGCCGTAAAGCCCCTTCACAAAGACCTGTGCTGCTGAAATCGGCTGTTTCTCCTTAATATCTCCGCAGGAACACATATAGGCGTAAACTCCGTCCTGATCGATTGTCGGATCAGTAAGGATCTTCCATTCGTATGCATGCTCGTGGGCGTATCCGGAAGTCACTTGGGGAGATGAAGATATAACTGGAGATTGAGATTTAACCTTAAATAGCTTGTAGGTTACTTCCTCATGATGCCCCACCATTTCATAATCATATTCATATATTTCATCCTCAAACCAGATTGTTATCGTATCAAAATCATTCCCTCTGTTTTCTTCTTCGTCATAACATTTCGTATAAAAATCACAATGGTCATCTTCAGCTTCATACCCAACTACATATACCGTACCCTTTATCTCATAAGTCTCCTCATTACCAAATTTACCACCATTTTCTAACATACCGGATGCTGCTGCCTTTTCAAAATCAGCGTTTACAACATCTGGATCATACTTAGATATTCCGTAATCTTTTATTAATTTCTTTACATCATCTTCAGAGCTACAGCTTGTAAAATCAATCGTTGCATATTCCTCTGCTGCTCTACTCTCTGTTACAATTCCAAGGTATTCTGCCATACCCCCCCCCCCGGGTATCATTCCGAGTGACAGGGCTGCTACACTTGCTGCAGCAACTAAACTTTTCACTAATTGTTTCTTCATCCTATGTCTCTCCTTGTATAAAATAATATAGATGTCCTTTATCAGGACTCTAAGAAATATCATACTCATACAACTCCTGCTCTGTCAAGTATTCTGCTCGCTATTATCAAAAAGTGCGGAGCATATACTCTTATTTCCAGCATTTACCGCATGGAGTAAGTCCAAGCTTTTTAGCTTCTTCTACGGTAATCTGTGTTGCTTTTTGGTATCGGTGGTTCCACAATTATTCGTGGAATGATATTTCTTTCCGGGGATGATGCACAGTTATTTTATAGATTTACCTATTTCTTTCATTTTCTTAAGATATTCCGCTTTTAATGTATTCTCGCTTTCCAGACGTGCGATCTCCGTTTTCAGATGTTCGACATATTCCCTGGCAAGCTTGACGCCGCCGTGCACCGCAATATCCGGATGCTGCTCCATTTCATTAAGCCACTGCATCAGCGATTTTTCACGAATATCATTATAGGTATGATCCGGTCTTCCAAACATAATTTATCCCTCTTTTCCAATTTCCTGATCATGCAAACTTACATGTAACATATTACTCAAACAAGTTCAATGTAAACTTGTTTGTATCATATGACTCAAACAAGTTTGTCTTCTGTCAGCATCTCATACGTCACGCCATACTTCTTTGCAATATCACTTGCAAAGGATTTGCCGATCGGAGGTGCAATTTCAATCTTATAGGAGCGTTTTTCTCCCTCATTGTGCACCACAAGTGAAAATGCTTTTCCCTCGTAATCTTCTTCATTGATCTCATCGATATCAAACGCCAGCTTATGCATATGGGTATTGTAGATCGTCCGCATACCCTTTTTCAGGATGGCTCTGACCGAATCCCGTGCAATGTAATACCCTTCCTCGAACGATGTGGTAGAGAAGGTTTCGTTCATAAGGAAAAGACTGTGCTTCGTCGCATCGGCATACATTTCCTTAAACCGCTTGCATTCCTCTCCGAGACGCCCCAGGTCAAAGGTCTTGTCCTCATCTGCGGGAAAATGCGTATAGATATTATCTGCCGGAGCAAAGCAGAACTCTTCTCCCGGAACATAAATACCACCCTGTGCAAGCACAAACAACTGCCCGATGGACTGTGTGATCGTAGTCTTGCCTCCGCGGTTGGCACCGGTCAGAATATAGACCCGATGCTCCCGGTCAAAAAGAAGATCGTTCGTTACCACATTCGCCATATCGGCATCCTTCGCTGCCACCAGCTTCAGATTATAAATTCCGACTGCTTTCATGTAAAAATCCGTATCATCAGCTTCCGCATCATCCATCTGTTTCGAAGCTACTGTCGGCTTCACAAGCCGGACTCCCTTTTGCTGGAGCTTCTCCATATATTCTGCCCACTTGATATAGTACAGTAATTCCGGAATCAGATCGGTCATGTCGGTTATTGTGATCGATACATACTTATTGAGGGTCTCCCGGAGCCTGCGCACTATTCCGGAAATCATATGGTTCACAATTCGATCCATATACCGGGTAACATCCCTAGATGGATCATGATCCGCAATCGTTGAAATTCCGATCGCTGCATTTACCGGATTCCTTGCCATAGCATTGAGATTTCCTACCTTGAACATAGCCTCCGTAACGGCATTGGAGTCTCCGGCCTCTACCTGCTGGAACTTATAATTCTCCTTCCATTCCGTGCTCTCACTGATTTTATCCTTCGAAGTGATATGATCATAAAAGCTTCCCAGCACACCGGCTTTCGTAAACGGCTTGCTGTTAATGGACAAAAGTCCGACCGCATCTGCTTCGAACCGGTCATTCAGATTAATGCCGACCGTGATACTCCTCACCCGGGAAGTATGGATTTTCAGTTCGGAAATATCTTTCCTTAATTCACCGAATCCGTTGCTGTGATAAAGCTCCTTCACGTAATCGCGCAGCCCGACAAGCCCCCGTGAATGGATCTCTTTATCCTCCAGACAATGATAAATGGCATCCACGCACGCAATATAATCATTGATTTCGTCCAGTCGGTGCAGAAGATCCCAGACCGTTGCATGCTCCTCATATTCCTTGCTCAGACACCCATAGTCCTTCAGGAAGTTAATTTTATCCAGAATCCGCATCAGCGACTCGCGCATTTCTTCATGATGAATCATGTCTTCGAAAATATCACAGCGGTACTGCGTCACAAACGGATCCGCGCACAGCTTCGACATCGTATTCATAATCAGATTCTGCTCCGACTCCTTCGGTGTCAACTGCTTACAAATCTGATCCAGTCCCAGATCGTGCAAAGCCGTCGGACTGAGCTTCTTATATTCTGACGATTCAAGCGGATATAACAGACTGTATTTTTTGTTACTCATAAATATTTCCTTCCCGAGGTTTTTATTGACAACTCCCAAATGCTGATATTTCCTGCATTTCATTCATAATACCATTCATTTTGCTAACCATTTCTCGAAATGCTCAAACATTACTCTGTCCCTTACAGTTTAATCTCTAATTCCAATTTAATCAAATACTAAATCCGTCAAAAAAGAACCCTCAAAATGCAGCAGCTTCTGCCACATTTCAAGGGTTCTCTGTTTCTATACTCGACTCATTTTGTATCATTCTGATAAGAAAAACGATCACTTTCCATCATAATCCTACGCCTGCAGCCGGTCAAAGATTGCTGCAAGCAGATAAGATAAGCCATATCGCAGTCCTTCTTCGTCCATGCGGTAATTCGGATTATGGTGAGGGAATGTCGTTTGCTTTTCTGCATCTGCAGTTCCGATTTCCACAAAGCAGGCGGGACAATCCTTTTGTAAAGCAGAGAAGTCTTCCCCCGGCATAATCGGGTTGATAGAAAGAACGGCTTCTTCGCCCCACAGATCTTTTAGAAGCCTTTCCACATCTGCTGTGAGCTTTGCATCATTCACAACACTGGAATATCCCTTTTCATAGGAATATTGGTATGATGCACCTGCGGACTTCGTAATGCCATCTACTGTTGTTCTGATCATCTCTTCCATCCGGCTTCGCAGCTCTTCGGAAAAGGTTCTTACTGATCCGGTAATGGTCATTTCTCCCGGAATAATATTATAGGCATCACCGGCATTTACCTGACAAACGGACATCACTGCCGGCTCAAAAGCCGCAATTCTTCTTGACAGAATCGTCTGCAGAGCCAGAATAATCTGTGCACCGATCACAATCGGATCAATGCTCTGCTCCGGCATCGAAGAGTGGCCTCCCTTGCCAATTACCTTAATATCAAAGCGGTCTGTTGCTGAGGTAAGCACACCGGCCCGGATACCGTAGGTTCCTGTCGGAAAATTGGAGGACAAATGAAGTCCGTACAGTTCATCCACTCCCCGCATCACACCGGCATCATATAATTCTGCAGCGCCTCCGGGCGGAACCTCCTCGGCATGCTGGAAAATACACACGACGTTTCCATGCAGTTCCTTCTCATGCTCCTTGAAAATCCGGGCTGCAGTAAGGAGCATCGCGGCATGTCCGTCATGTCCGCACGCATGCATGACCCCCTTATTTGCAGAACAGAATTCCAGCTCATTGTTTTCTTCAATCGGAAGGGCATCAATGTCTGCACGAATCGCTATGGTTTTTCCGGGATATGCACCATGAATGGTGGCAACCACGCCTGTTTTGGTTGGACGCTTCAGATCTTCTATTCCGGCTTCCGTAAGCTTCCTGCAAAGAAACGCTGTTGTTTCATATTCTTCAAAAGAAAGCTCCGGATTCTGATGAAGATACCTTCTGTCTGCAATCATCTGCTGCATATTCTCGTCTACAAGCTTTTTTACCAAAGATGCTTCCATATCTGCCCTCCTGTTTTCCTTTTACTAGTGCAACGGTTTTAAATTAACTACACCACACTAGAAAATATAGTACAAGCTCATCAATGCAGTCATCACCCATACCGGAAGAGACGGAATGTACTTCTTATCCTGCTCCAATAATGCACGGAAAACATTGATAAACATATAAACAAACATACCTATTACAATACCACCAACATAATCAGACATATAAATGGTGGTCAGCCACATAGCAGCAACCGGAAGGAATTCAATCGGTTCAAAATCCAGATCCTTCACTGTTTCCAGCATGGAAATACCAACTACTACAAGTGCAGCTCCCGTTGCAGCGCTTGGAATCATCAGGAACAAAGGGCTGATGAAGCAGCAAAGAAGGAACAGGAAACCTGTCGCAACGCTGCTCAGTCCGGTACGGCTTCCGGATTCAATACCGGAGGCAGATTCTGCATAACAGCTGACAGTGGAAATGCCCAAAATGGAGCCTAATAATGTAGCACTGGAATCCACGAGGAAAACTCGGCCAAATGCCGGAAAATTACCATCCTCATCAAGAAGATTGGCCTTGCCTGCAAGCGCAAAGCCGGAGCCTAAGGTTCCGAAAAAGTCATTAATCAAGAGCATCATGATAAGCGGTACAAAGCTAAGCTTTAACGCTCCGATCAGATCTACCTGAAATGCTACATCTGTAATCGCACTGAAGCCGCCGGTTGTAAAAACGGATTCCGGCAAAGTGGTAACGCCCATGGGAATACCAATAATTGTGGTTACAACAATCCCAATTAACAAAGCGCCGCGGATCTTATATTCATGTCCGTTAATCCTGATTTTAATATAAGTAAGTACGAAGCAGATCGCAATACCAATCAGACCCAGAATGGTGCTCTTTGCATGATAATCACCATAAGTAAGTCCTGACTCGGTTGCCGCATATAAGCCACAGGAGCTCATACCAACACGGGCAATCAGGAAACCTACGGATGCTGCCAGACCGATTTTGAGATTCTTAGGCAGACAGCGTGCAAACAGATCTCTTAAATTGAATAGTGAAACTAAAATAAATACAATACCTGAAATTGCCACAATACCAAAGGCCTGCGCATAAGTAGCGGTTCCATCTGCTACCCAGCCTGCAATCAGACCGGGAATGACCAGCACCGGGGCAAGGCAGATCGGTGTATTGGAATATAATCCCATTGCCACACAGGATATTGCGGTAACAAGTGCGGTACAAATCAGTACGCCCGTCAGATTAATTCCGGGAACGGCTGACATCGACCAGGTCATATATGCAAGGATATACGCCATTGTTGCAAAGGTTGTTGCTCCACCGATCAGCTCTGTGCTGATGGAAGAACCACGTTCGGTGATTTTGAAAAAATCGTCCAGTTTCTTCTTCATGTTTTTCTTTTCCTCTCTTGTTTTGTCTATCAGGAAGTCCGGTTTCCGGTACTTCCCCTACAGATCTTCGTTCTTACCTCTGAATAGTTACTCTATTTGAAAAGATATACGAGGATCAGCAAGGCGTGTGATACAGCCGGGCCGCATTTTCTCTCGCTACGTCCACGACCTCCTGCGGCGTCATGTCTCCGCGGATTTCAGAAATTTTCCGTGCGACTTCCTCAATCATACACGGTGTTGCCGGCATTTCCATTCCGTAGTTTGGTAAAAAGGGTGCATCGGTCTCTAAAAGAATGAGCTCCTTCGGACACTCTTTCGCAAGCTGCACCAGGCACTCGCTTCCCGGATAAGTAATCTGCGGGCCAAATCCCATATAAATTCCCATTTCCACAAACTGTCTTGCATAGACAATCGGAGAAAAGATCCGATGAATCTCTCCCCGGACAGCATAATCCTTCAAAATCCGAAGGGTGTCCTCATCGGCCTCCCGGTTATGAATAACAACCGGAAGATCCAGCTCCTGTGCCAGAGAAAGCTGCTCCCGGAACTTTTTTTCCTGAATTTCCGGCTCCGGATGGCCTTCAAAGCCATAATCCATACCGATCTCACCAATCGCAACCACTTTCGGCTGCTTTGCGTATTCACGCAGCGTATCCAGATAATTTTCCGGCTGATCTGCGGTTTCATTCGGATAAATTCCGACCGAAGCATAGACCATCTCATATTTCTGTGCCATTTTGCACGATCTGAGGCTGGACGGAAGCTCGGAACCGGAGTTGATGATCGCACGCACTCCATTATCCCACTGTTCCTTCAATACCAGATCGAGCTTTCCCTCAAAGCACGGGTCATCCATATGACAATGTGTATCAATGATTCCCTGCAGCATAAAATTACCTCCATAATAACTATTCACCATACAAAACTCGAATCATCCGCAGATGATTCGAGTTTTCATGCAATCCCTAGGACTGCCCATTTCTTCTATATATTAAGCATATCAAAAATCAGAGAATTTTCAATAGTGTTTTAAGTATATCTTTGCTCACTTCTGAACCATTAATCATTCATATCCGGTTTCGCACCTATGGCAAGCTTTTTGCGGATGATATCTGCCAGTGCCTTGGCAGTTCCCTCCGTTCCCAGAAGTCCACTGTTAATCATGATATCCTGATGATTTTCATCATTCGGAAGATATCCTGCATAGCGGGTATGATAGGATTCTCTTGCCCGGTCTACATCCTTCATCATCCGCTTCGCTTCCTGCGGCTCAAGATGTAATACCTCAACGCAATTCTTCATCCTCTGCTCTTCACTGGCATAAATGTAAATATGAATACACTTTTCATGATCCTTCAATATATAATCTGAGCATCTTCCAACAATGATACAATCTTCTTTTGCCGCTATATCCTGAATAATATTTTTCTGTACTTCAAAGATATGATCCTGAACCATTCTGGTTTCCGAAATGATCGGAAATTTCATTTTCCAGAATCGGTTATCCGCTACCTCTTCATTATCACTGATTTCCGAAACCGTCAGATTTGTCTTCTGAGCAACGCTCTCCACAATATCCCTGTCATAATAATTGATTCCCAGCTCCTCTGCCAGTTCTCTGGCAATCGGTCTTCCCAGACTTCCGAACTGTCTTGTGATGGTTATTGCATAATGACTCATTTTACTACCGCCTTTCCCTTTGCAGCATGCATTTCAACCGCCCTCATAACAGAAGACAACAACAGATTGATTATAAAATAAACGGCTGCTGCAACACCGAATATAATAAACGCGTCTAATGCGCCAATCCCATGTCCTGTATATTTATTCGCAGTACCAAGGAGTTTTCTTGAACAGTACAGAAATTCCATGATTGCAACCTGTCCAAAGAACGAGGTATCCTTAAATACTGATATTGTCTGATTAATTAAATTCGGGATCACACGCCGCAGACACTGGGGCAGAACAATTGCATATATGATCTGCAGCTTACTGAATCCCTGACTTTTTCCGGCTTCAATCTGGCCTTTTCCGATTGAATTAAGTCCGCCCCTGACAATCTCACATATCGTTGCTGTGGAAACGAGAAATAATCCTGCAGAAGCCCTTATATATTGATTTCCTACAGGCATTGCTATAAAGCATACCGTAATCCAGAAAAGAATCGGAGTATTTCTGAATATTTCCACATAAATCGTTACAATCGCTCCAAGGAGCTTTCCCCCGTAGGTCTTTAATAAAGCAAAAATTGTTCCAACAACCAGGCTGGAGAGTAAAATTCCTCCGGCAAGCTCAAAGGAAAGCAGAAGTCCTTTTAAGAGTGTTGGTACGGTTACGCTTGTAAAAAGCATTTTACATTCATTAATGATTTCCATTTACAACACCTCTCCTTTGCTGACTTCCATTTTCTTTTCATATTTTCTTGCCGTATGAGTGATCGGGAAGCAGATCACGAAAAAGATCAGCCCCGTAACTAAATACGCCGGTCCATAGCTGAGTGTGCCGTTGCTCGCCCAGTTTTTGGTGACATAAAGCAGGTCACCTCCTGCAATAATGGATAAGACCGATGTGTCCAGTACAAGCCAGGCAAGCTGTGTACCAAGCGGCGGCAGGATGATCTTAATTGTCTGTGGCAGAATAATTCTTACCATCGTCTGTACATAATTCATTCCCTGTGAAAAAGCCGCATCATACTGTCCTCTCGGTACTGCATTTAGCCCGCCTCTGACAATTTCTGCAATGAATGCACCTGAACATACGCCAAGTCCGACAATACCTACCGTCATAGTTGATATTTTAATGCCGCCGTATACACATCCATAGTAGAAAAACATAACCTGAAGTGTCAGTGGAATATTACGAAATAATTCTACATATATTCTCGTAAGTCCCCTTACGATACGGGATGACGTAGTTGCCAGAATTCCTACTGCAAAACCCAGAATCAGAGCCAGAATCAATCCTCCGACAGCCAGCTCTACTGTTATCCCAAACGCTTTGATAAACAGCATTCTGTCTTCCCATAATACCTGCCATCTCCATGCTGCAAACACATCTGTCATAATCCTTACCTTACTTTCCTCATGATCATTCCGTACATTTGTAATATCCCTGTACGGAATGATCCGATTTCATTATATCATACTCAGCCTATTCTTCTGTTTCGGTATAAGAAGGCTGGATACCATTCTTTTCAATTAATTCATCAATAGTGCCGTCTTCTAACCATTTCTGTACGAGTTCATTGACATAAGCAGATAAATCAGAACCCTTCTTGGTTGCAATACCATAAGGCTGCGGGCTGAACTTTGTTTCAATGAATTCTGTATCATCATCCACATAGGACTGTAAGATTGAGCTGTCAGCAGCAAATCCGTCTACAGTACCGGCAGTCAGTGCAAGCTTTGCTTCTGAGAAATCTGCATACTCTACAAATTCAATATTGGCATCTGTCAGAGCAGAAATAGAATCCTTTTCTGTACCGCCTGCGCTCATTGCAATTTTCTTGCCATCAAAGTCATCAATGGTCTTCAGACCGGAATCCTTGCTTACAAGCACGCTCTGTGCATCCACGTAATAAGGCTCTGTGAAATCATAAGACTGCTTTCTCTCATCTGTAATAGTAAAGGTTGCTGCTACCATATCCACATCACCGGAATCAATTAACGGTCCTCTTGTATTGGTAACTACGGTTGTAAATTCAACCTCAACTCCAAGCTCCTCAGCGATCAGTCTTCCAAGATCAGCTTCCAGTCCTTCGTATTCGTTGGTTTCCGGATTCAGATATCCAAATCCAACTGCAGAATCCTCAGTGCCGTAATGTAATACTCCGCGAGCCTTGATTGCTTCTACTGCAGATTCACTATCTGTTGTCTCTTCGGTTGCTTCTGCAGCTTCATCGGTTTCTTCCTCAGCTGCTTCTGTCACTTCCTCAGCTGCTTCCGGAGATGCTGCTTCCGTTGCCTCTGTAGTGCTTGTCTCTGCAGACGAACCACAGCCTGCCAGCATTCCCATTGTCATTGCTGCTGCCAGAGTCATCACTCCGACCTTCTTCATCCATTCCAATTTCTTCATAAGTTTGTTCCTCCTTATTGTGTAATATATCGAAACCCGCTAGGGGAATCTTCATATGTCCGGTGCCGCTTCAGAATCGTTACAGAATTTTGCTTAAAAATTCTCTTGTTCTCTTGTTCTGTGCATTCGTAAAGAAATGCTCCGGTGAACCCTCTTCGGCAATTCTTCCGTCATCCATAAAGACAATCCGATCCGCCACCTCTCTGGCAAAACCCATTTCGTGTGTTACAACCACCATGGTAATATTTTCTTTGGAAAGCTTAATCATGACCTCCAGTACTTCCTGAACCATTTCGGGATCCAGTGCACTGGTCGGTTCATCAAACAATATAATTTTGGACTTCATGCATAATGCCCTTGCAATTGCTACTCTCTGCTGCTGTCCGCCGGAAAGCTGTGTCGGATAAGCATCTGCCTTATTTTTCAATCCAACGACCTCCAAGTATTTGTATGCGGTTTCTTCAGCCTCCTGCTTGCTTGCCAGCTTCAGCATAACCGGAGCAATCGTCAAATTTTTCAATACCGTCATATGTGGATAGAGATTGAACTGCTGGAAGACCATCGAAACATTTTCACGAATCAGTCTCGTACAATTCTTATGCGTCATCTTCTCTCCCGCAATGTACACCTCTCCGCTGGTTGGCCGCTCCAGAAAGTTCATGCATCGAATGGATGTGGATTTTCCTGAACCGGATGGTCCGATGATTACAAGCTTTTCGCCTTCCTTTACGCTCAGATTAACATCCTTCAGCACGTGAAGATCTCCAAAGCTCTTATTTACATTGACTAATCTGATCATATCGTTTTCTTTTTCTTCCATTATTCTGCACCTCGTATCTAATGTGTATTTTCGTTGTATACAAGTTGTTTCCAAAATAAAAGGTAATTCCCGTGGAATTTCCTGTTACTTTGAAAAAAGGCGCTCACACAGACTATTCCATCTGTGTAAGCGCCTTTGCTTATCATGTCGTATATAATTTAAAATGAATTATATGACAGCCCATTTCCTCTGTCAATATATTTTTTTCAAATCAATTATCCGAATTTCTTATTGTACTTATAAGATTTTAATTATACTTTCCTGATCAGGTATAAATTAACCGTTTCAAGGCCTGTTCCATGGAATCATCCAGATGCTTTTCCATCAGAGCTGCTGCCTCTTCGTATTTATCCTCCAGCAGAAGCGTGATAATTGCATTATGCTCCCTGCAGTTATTTTCATGCTTTTCAACAACAGCACCGCTCATAATATTGATTCGCTTCTTCTGGTCACACAGCTGCTCGAAAATGTCTATAATATACTGATTTTTCGTCGAATATACAATTTCTTTATGCAAAGCATCATCCTGTTCTACTAAAAGTCCAATCTTCTGTTCCTTCCACTCTTCCTCATTCTGCGTATGAAGCTTCTGCAAACGTTCTTTTGAAATATTGCTGCCCGCAAGCCGGATAATACCCGGTTCGAGCAGTTTTCTGGTCATATACACGTCTCTGACTATTTTCGGTGAAATCGTCGATACATACGCACCCTTTTGCGGAATGATCTGTAACAGACCTTCTCTTTCCAGCTTCGTCTCCGCCTCGCGGATTGGTGTTCTGCTGATACCGAGCTGCTTTCCGAGCTTTGCCGTATCTAAAAACTCGCCCGGCCTGATCTCACAGGCAATGATCATTTCTTTCATTTTCTGATAGGCCAGCTCCCGTAATCCCCCGTTTTCCATAAAATTCCATCCTTTTCTCCATTGGTAATAATTCCGTTGTGCAAAATTCCATCCGCAAAGTTGATTTTGAATAAATTCTGCACTATGACTGTAAAGCTACTGAACAGTTAAGAAGCGTTAATCAATCAAGTCAAAATCCTGATCCTTTGCTGCAAAGACCTCATCCGCAAGGGACTCTCCTACCAATGCAGCGAATTCTGTCCGAAGCTTCTGTGTGAACCGTGCAAGCTCTTCATCGCTTACAATCCCTTTCAGCACTGCAAGTGCAGCATTCAGCCAATGAGCCATATGATACAGAAAATCCCTCGTGTATTTTCCATTCAGCTCCTGTTTGATCTGTGCGATATGTGCCTTGGTTTCCTCCGTCTGTTCATAGCCAACATCCACAAAGGTACAACAGTCATCTCCAAGACCGATCATTGTCTCCGCAATCATCACCATATCAGGGTGAAATCCCTGTACCAGATTGATATCTACATATTTACAATATGCCTCTCCATACTTAGACAGCCCGAACTGTTTCCAGCCAAGATCCCATCTGCAGCGCATACAGCAGTTGATAAACACCGGAGACTCCGATTTCACCTGATAATCTCCGGGGAGCGTTTCAAAGCTCAGCTCCCCGTATGCAAGAAATGTTTCATAATTCAGTGGTCTGCCGTCACGTATGGCACGGTTACGCATGCGGTTTCCCCGCTGCCTTGCGTATTTCGTTATACAATTAATATAAACTGCCTTTCCATAATCGCCAAGCTGTTCCTCCAGACATTTGCCAGTCAGGCCGATCAGGGCTGCATGCTGCTCTACTGTATATTTTTCTGCCATATTCTCTTCCGACCTTCTCATGATACAGACAGATCCGTATCATGTCTACCCTTTCTACTTTGCTTCTCCGCTTTCTTCGGTTTTCTCCCAAGGCATCGGCTTTGTTACATCAATATCCAGCATTTTTGCAGGATTATAGGTGCTTACTGTACGGATTTCTTCATCTGTCCAGCCGCAGTCCATCAGACATGCAATCCATTCTCTGAAGCCTTCTACCGGATGAGGCAGTGTATAAACACCAAAGTCTGTTCCGATAATAAAGTTCTCTACGCCGAATTTCTTCATCTGGTTTGCAGATGCAAAAACACCTCCTGCCGGTGCACCAGACTGGCCTTCATCATAAGCTCTGTATTCCGGCTCAATATAATAATGAGTCTTAGGAATAGATCCTGTATGAGTATGCTCTGCAAGACACTTCTCAAGCTTGGCACCTTTGCTGATCGCATAGTCAATTTCCTTTTCGGAAAGATGCTCCGTTACCGCATTGGAGAGCAGAACCTTTTTGATACCATATTCCTGCGCATAATCGCAAAGCTTCAAGGCTTCTGCATTGGAAATATGACCACTTACCAGATAAATCTGCGGATTATCCGCAACAATCTTCATAATTTCATCAAATTCCTTCGTCGGCTTATCTAAGGGAATTTCAATACATCTGTTGTATTCTTCCTCTACAAATTCCGGATAAAGATCCACAAGACGCTTCCACTGTCCGTCTACATATCTTCCTTCCACGCCTGCCTGATACTTGGTGGAATGTGCACCAAAGGATACGTATCTTGCACCGCTTCCGTAATAAACTGCTGTTTTAACTGCTCTCGGATTCATTCCGCCGAATACCGTGTTCAGGATAATACCACCATAGGTGCAGAAATCCGGAACGGTTTCATTCACAATCCATGCGGTACCAACAGACCAGTTAAATACACACATATAAGCGATACCTCTCATGCCATGGTCTCTGGCCTCAATCGCTGCCTGTACCGGATTGACACTTCTGGGACTGCTGATCAGATGTGGGCCGGCATGCACATGAAGATCAATTGAGCCTTTTAATAAATCAAGGCTTCTCTGGTAATTTCTGGAATACTGCCAATCGTTTTTGTCAAAGTTTGCTGGATAAATGTTCATTTTGTTCTCCTCCTTATGTCTTGTATCTCATTTGTATTTATCTTGTATACAAGTTGTCTGTAAAAAAAAGATGCTTCTCATGACAGTATTGTCTGAAAAGCACCTTTGCTTATCAGTAAGCATATAACTGTTATATCAGCTTGTCAAGTCCTTTTGATGTTTTTCTAATAAAACTTTTCGATATTTTTTAATCAAACTTCTCCTGCAGGTACTCCGACAGCTTCGTATTCTCACTATAATCTACCGGACAGTCGATAATGCAGGGGACATTCTGCTTAAAGGCATCCTCCAGAATCGGGAGCAGATCCTCAGCCTTTTCTACCCGATATCCTTTCGCATGCATGCTTTCCGCATATTTCACGAAATCAGGATTCGTGAAATCCACATAGCAGTGCTTTCCAAAACGATCAATCTGCTTCCATTTGATCAGTCCATAGCTGGCATCCGAAAAAATCAGCGTAACAATAGGTGTTCCCTCGCGGAGTGCTGTTTCATATTCCTGGCTGTTCATCATAAAGCCACCATCACCGGATATTGCCAGTACCTTTTTATCCGGATTGATCAGCTTCGCTGCCACTGCTCCCGGAACAGAGATTCCCATTGTTGCAAATCCATTTGAAATAATACAGGTATTGGGCTTGTAACAGTTATATTCACGGGCAATCCACATCTTATGTGCACCTACATCCGATATCACGATATCATCCTCACCCATGAACTTCCGCACATCATGCAGAATCTTCTGCGGCTTCATCGGAAAAGAGTTATCATCTGCATAACTCTCATATTCCTTTACCATTTCCTTTTTCAATTCCAGGATTGCTTCCGGTTCTTCCTTTTCCTCACAGCGGAACTGAATCTGCTGCAGAGAATAGGATATATCTCCTACGACCTGAACCTCCGGCTGGTAGAGCATATTAATATGAGCGGAACGCTGGTCAATATGGATAATCTGATGTCTGCCCTCCGCATTCCATTTTCCGGGTGCGAATTCAACGATATCATATCCGATGGCAATGACCAGATCTGCCATATCCAGAATCTTATTCTGGTAATCCTTCTGCGGAATACCAACGGTCCACATGGAGTATTTGTTATTATAAGGGATAATTCCTTTCGCCATCATGGTATTCACAACCGGGATTTTGAGCTCATCCGCAAAGCTCGTCAGGGCTTCTCCTGCATGATTCCGCACTGCACTGTGTCCGACAAGCACTACAGGATGCTTTGCCTTATAGATCATGGCGGCAGCCTGATCGATGCTGCTAAAAGAAGCATATTCTTTGGAGCATGCCGGTTTGTTGATCGGCTTCTCTGCAAGTCCCGGTGTCACCTTCATCTTAGCCACATTTGTCGGCAGATCAATGTGACAGGCTCCCGGCTTTTCACTCTCTGCATATTTAAAAGCAATCCGCATAATTTCATTCACAGAATCCGGGTTCACGATCTGCTTGCTTCTTTTGGTAATTGGAGCAAAAAGCTCTACCAGATCCAGATACTGATGTGAGGTCAGATGCATACGCTCAGTTCCCACCTGCCCGGTAATCGCTACAAGCGGTGCTCCGTCTGAGTTTGCATCTGCCGTGCCGGTAATCAGATTGGTGGCACCGGGACCCAGTGTGGAAAAGCACACGCCTGCCTTTCCTGTAAGACGGCCATATACATCTGCCATAAATGCGGCTCCCTGCTCATGACGCACTACAACGACACGGATATCCGACTTTTCCAGTGCATTCATCATATCTAAATTTTCTTCGCCCGGAATTCCAAACACGTATTTCACGCCTTCCTTTTCCAGACACTTCACAAGAACCTCCGCGGCAGTACAGCCTTCCTGTTCCTGCTCTTGCTTCACACTTTGTTTTTCCTGCTTCTTTTCTTCTCTTGCTTGTTCATTGTTGCTCATGTTGCTATTCCTCCCTCGTGGAGCAAGCAAATTCGTCTTCCTGCTGCCATTCCTTTAGTTTATACTTGATGTACATTTCCATGACATCTACGCACTCAGCACGATACCTATCCGTCTTTTCAATGAGGCGATGCGCTTCCTATTCTATCAACTATGCTTCGGGCATACTAACTGTCCATATGCCTTCGCACTTTCATCCACAATTCCATCCTTCATCAGGATACGTCCTCTTAAAATAGTTGCACTGACCTGACAGCGCAGTTTCCAGCCGTCATATGGAATTGCAATATCCTTGGCATGTGAATAGTTTTTCTCTTTATCTACAACCGTTTCGTGGTCAAAATTGAATACAGCAAAGTCTGCATCCGCACCGACCCGGATTACTCCCTTCTGTGGGAAGATACCAAATTTCTTTGCAGGATTCACACATACCAGTTCAATCACCTTATCCAGAGTTGTTCTGCCTTCCTGTACCGCATCCAGCATAAGTGGCAGACGAAGATCTACTCCTGGGAAACCGGAAACAGCTGCAAAGATATCGTTTAATCCTCTCGTCTTTTCTTCCAGAAGGAAGGGGCTGTGATCAGAGCCGATATAGTCTACGGTTCCATCATTCACATAATTCCACAGACGGTCTACCAGCTCCTGTGAACGCAGAGGTGGATTGCATTTTGCAAACGGGCCATGCTTTTCCAGATCCTCTTCATTCAGGAACAGATAGTGCGGGCACGTCTCTGCATAAACCTTGACGCCCTCAAGCCTTGCCTGCTTAATCAGTTCCATAGCCTGCGGCGTAGATACATGGGCGATTTCAATTTTTGCTCCCGTCTCTTTGGCAAACCGAAGAACGCGCTCAACACTCTGTACCTCCGCCAGAACCGGTCGGCTGACGGCATGGGCTTTTCCGGTAATATATCCTTCTTCCTTACATTTCTGTGCAAGAAAATTACATAAATCATTATCTTCTGCATGGAACGCACAAAACAGATCCGTCTTTGCCAACTCCTGCATTACCGTTAACAACTGTCCGTCATCCGCTGTTGTCAGTCCCTGAAATTCTTCAAACCGTCCGTTTGGTGCTGCGTGAAGAAAAGTCTTATAAGCAACAATTCTTCCATCCTCCGCAAGCTTTGTGATCTCTTCCGGATATTCACCGCCAAGTGCCCCATAGAAGCAGAAATCCACGATACTCTGCTCATCGGCACGCTTAATACGATTTTCAAGAATAGAAACATTATACTGGGGTGGAATACTGATCGGATGCTCCATAATCGTGGTGACACCGCCGGCTGCAGCAGCCAGTGTCTCGGTATAAAAGTTGCCTCTCTCAGTATGTCCCGGATCCCTTACATGCATATGGGTATCAATGGCTCCCGGAATCAGATACTGTCCTTCAAGATCAAGCACTTCTTTGGCATCAAACTCTGCATCCTTATCTGCAAGCAGAACGATTTTCCCATCCTTAACGCCAACAGAAGCTTCACTGAAGATCCCCTCCAAATAAACCTTTCCGTTTTTAATCAGTAAATCCAGCATGATATCGCCTCCCTATTTTCTATAACGCTCCATGATCGTTAACAAACGTTTTGATGCATCTACTGCTGCCGCATGATCCTGTGAAAAGTTGATCCGGAAGCTGTTTACAAATTGTGGACCGAATTCGGTTCCCGGTGTTACCGTGACACCGGCAAGCTCCCGTACAATCTTTACAAAATCCCCAATGGATACCGTAAGAGGCGGCATTGTTACGAACAGATAGCTTCCACCGTCAGAAGGTCTTGTTGTCACACCCTCTGCCTCTGTATAAATCTGAACCAGATCATCCCGGATATCCTGATGCTGCTTGATCCGGTCTTCCATAAATCCTTCCGGTTCGTTAAACCAGATATGAAACAAAGCCTGGCAATAGCCGGCACAACGAAGTGACACGATCGCCTGAAGCTTTTCCATTCTGGTAATAATTTCACTCGTTCCAAAAGCAACACCAAGGCGGAAACCACTTAAGGATTCTGTTTTGGACGGTCCGATAATCGTAATCAGATTATCCGGAATTTCCTTCTGTGCTCTTAAATGGGTATATTCTACTCCTTCAAATAACTGTCTCGAATACAATTCATCTACAAGAAGGGTTACCTCATATTTCTTTGCCAGTTCTGCGATTTTGACAATTTCCTCATAGCTGTATACCACACCGGTCGGATTATTGGGATTCGAGAAAAGGAACAGCTTTACACCATCCTTAAAAACCGTTTCAAGTCTTGCAAGATCAAGTCCGGCTCCCTTTTTCACACTCATGTAATCCATCGGAACAGTAACCAGCTCTCCATCAAAGAATTCCACAAGCTTTCGGTTTGCAAAGTAATCTGGCTCTACAATCGCTACCTTATCTCCTGTACCAACCAGAGCCCCCATAGCAAGGAACAACGCTCCTTGTGTGCCGGGCGTCAAAATAATTTCTGAATCCGGATCAATCGAAGCCCCTGTAAACTTTGACAGCTTCTCTGCCAGCTCCTCACGGATCTCTTTCTTACCAGAATACTGTGTATATGCCTGCTTTGCCCCAAGCGCAAAGCCTTCATTGAATGCTTCAAGACTTCCCGGAAGCGGTTCAAACGCATCCACATCTCCATGAGAAAAATCAACCGGTGTGCCTTCGAGCTTTTCGCCTCGCAAATCAAGGACACCGTTCTTTCTTTTCCCTTCCTGTCCGGGAGCATTGTCACACCCCAGCTTTTCAAACTTTTCAAGTACTGTACTCATATTCCTTCCTCCTTATGCACTTTGGTAGTTTTACCATATTTTTTTCTTATTCTTGCCATAAGTTTTTTTGTATGTTATCGTATTAAGTATAATTTTTTATGTTGACGTATTGATCCGGGAGGTTACAGTATGAACCACGCCATGACCTATATTTATGAAGTTTACAAAGAAAAAAGCTTTTCCCAAGCTGCCAAGAACCTGTTTATTTCCCAGCCTGCTCTAAGTACCTATATCAAGAAAGCAGAAAGCGAACTCGGTATTCAGATCTTTGACCGTACCAGTCTGCCTGTCCGTCCTACCGAAGCCGGTGAATTATATATTCAGGCAATCCAACGTATTATGGCAGTTGAAAAGGATCTGTCCATCCAGTTAGCTGAATTATCAAACCTGGAACGGGGTCATCTTGTTGTAGCAGGAGCAAACTTTTTCTCTGCATATATCCTTCCTCCCATCCTGCATTCCTTTATCCGGAAATACCCGAAGATTGATATCCAGATTACAGAATCGGATTCTACTTCCCTTTATACGGAAGCTGTACAAGACAATATTGATCTGATTCTGGATGCCGGAACCTGTGATCAGAATCTTTTCACTACGGAATATCTCTGCTCTGAAAAGATCCTATTTGCTGTTCCGACCTCTAATCCATTAAACCAACAGTTCACCGGAATTGCTTTTACCAGAGAAGATATTCTGAACCGGAAGCATTTAGCTCCTGAGCTTCCTTCTGTTCCTCTGGAGGCCTTTCGGGAAGAACGCCTCATCCTCCTTCGTAAGGGACATGATCTGCACACCAGAAGTATCTCGATCTGTGAGCGTGCCGGCTTTACTCCAAAGAATCCGATGTATCTGAATCAGTTATCTACTGCTGCCAATATTGCAGCCCAAAGTCTGGGATGCTGTTTTCTGACCGATACCCTGATTCAGCACGGTCCCTTAAGGGATGATTCTCTGCTTTTTTATACCCTGAATGATAAGGATGCCTGCCGCGATATGTTCATCGCCCACCAGACCAACTCCATCCGTACTAAGGTCATGGACAGCTTCATTCAGGTAGCAAAAGAAATTTATCATAACTGAATCACATTTTCGAGCGGTTCCCCGTTTTGATAATGATCGATGTTCCGCATAATCAGGGCTCCGATAAAGCCCTTCCATGTGTCTCCCATTCCGGCTTTATGGGAAGTCATAAACAGGTTCTCCACATCCCACAATGGACTATCTGAAGGCAGTGGCTCAGTTTCATATACATCCAGAGCTGCTGCTTTAATTTTGCCCTCTTTCAATGCATCGATCAAATCCTCCGTCTTTACAAGAGGCCCTCTCGCCACATTCACCAGAACTGCGGAATTCTTCATCATATCAAAAGCCTTCGCATCGATAATGTGTTTTGTTTTCTCATTTAACGGTATACTGACCACAATATAGTCACAGGTCGGATAGAATTCCGGAAGCTTGTCCATTCCGACAAAGCATTGATCAATCATCGGATCCTTCTGTTCAAATACATCATAAACATGAATGTTCATTCCAAATGCCTTGGCACGGACAGCAATTTCATGTCCAATGGATCCATATCCCATAATTCCCAATGTCTTTCCGTATACATCCTGATAACAGGTGCACATCCACTGATCCTGGCCCTTTGATACCCCATCCCAGTGATGGGTGGCCTTATCCTGCTCTACCGTCCGCACCTCACGGCTGATAAAAAGGATCTTGCAGAAAACATCCTCTGCAATGGATATAGACATAACACCTCTGGAATTACACAGAGTAACATTTCTCTTCTTTACCTCCGGCTGATCTACTCTGTCATAGCCGGCTCCGGTAATCTGTGCAATCTTCAAATTCGGCATCCGATCCATAAATGTTTTATTAAAATAGTACGGCTGCATCACAGCCAGTTCAACCTCGGATACATCGTATCCTTCCCCATTGTTGTCACATTCTTCATTGCTTAAAAATAAAATATCCTTATAATACTTTTCCTCAATCAAATGCTTGTATAAGGAATTTACCAGAATCTTAGCCATGCTTATCTACCTCCCAGTTCCTTTTCAATTGCTGCAATGTTAGCACATACACAGAATAGCTCCATTGCTGTCTTCAGTTCATCAACCGGCGGATAGGTCGGTGCCAGACGAACTACCCGATCCTCCGGATCATGGTGATACGGATAGGTTGAGGCTGCTGTTGCAACCTTGACCCCGATGGCTTCCGTCATTTCCAGTGCTTTTGCTGCACATCCCTCTAATGTATAGGTGGTAATAAAATAACCACCCTCCGGTGTATTCCAGGTGTATACATCTTCATACAGACGATTCTTCTTTAGAATTCCATCCACCAGTTCAAATCTTGGAATCAACAGAGCTGCTATTTCCTTCATGTGCTCCACAATATGCTCCTTATTCTTCAGATATTTTACATGTCGGAGCTGGTTTAATTTATCATGGCTAAATAGCTGCAAGGCCATAATGTTCTTTGCTTCTTCCACTGTTCCGGAGCCGGAAGCCATGGCACAGACACCGGATCCCGGAAAGCTGATCTTAGCAGTTGAGGCAAAATAGAGAATATGATCCTGTGTGCCATACTTTAATGCCTCTTTATAAATATTCTTAACAATGTTCTTCTCATATCCCTCTTTATAAAAGTGATGCACAATGTATGCATTATCCCAAAAGATAATAAAGTCCTTCGCTGCCGGCTGCAATGCGGCCAGTCGTTCTACAACCTCATCACTGTATACGGTTCCGGTCGGATTAGAATACTGCGGTACACACCAGATTCCCTTAATTGTCGGGTCATCCTTTACCAGCTTTTCCACAAGATTCATATCTGGACCATCCTCAAGAAGAGGAATATTAATCATCTCAAAATCGAGAGATTCCGTGAGATTAAAGTGGCAGTCATATCCCGGAACAGGACACAGCCATTTGAGCTTTTCTCCCCTCTCCTTCAGTTCCACGGCCTGCACAGACCATGGTTTTTCGCCCAGCATTCCATATACATAGATTCTCATAAACTGATCGAACATCAGGTTTAAGGATGATTCTCCACCAAGAATAATCTGTTCATCCGGAATGTCCATCAGTTCCGAGAACAAATGAATGCATTCCGGAATTCCATATTTCACACCATACTGCCTGCAATCAGTACCATCCTCTGCAAAGCAGTTGGTTTCATCAAGGACATGAAACATCTCATCATTGAGATCCAAAAGTTCTTCACTTGGAAGTCCACGGCTGATATTCAGATCCAACTTCATGGCCTTATATTTTTCATATTCCTTTTTTAATTCTTCTAGCTGTGTCTTTAATTGTTCACTGTCTGCTTCCCTTAATCTCATAGTCACCTCTCCATATCTGTCATTTATTCCTTAAAACAATATTTTATTACTTATTTACTTTCAAGTCACCCTCGACAATAGTGTAGTTCTCACCAGTTTTTGTATTTACATAGAAATTCTCCGGGAATGTATCGGATTCCAAGTTGTTAAACGCATTCTAGCACATCGTTTTATAACCGTAAAGTTATTTCAGCAAAATTAATATAATTCTTTTTGTATATCTTGTATATAGATTTTTGTAATTATCAGACTTTATATAGCTGCCAATCGAAGAAGAACCTGCTCCAGCACATCGGCTCCGGTATAAATATCCTTCCATTCGGTCCATTCCTCTTTATCATGACTGATTCCGCCAACACTTGGAACAAAAATCATGCCAACCGGCATCTTCATCGCCATAGCATTTCCATCATGTGTGGCACCACTTGGCATAATCCGGTAACGAATCTTCTGTTCCTTACAAATCTCTTCCGTAAGTTCGATCAGCTCCGGATCACATTGGATCGGGGCTTTGCTGACCAGAGGCTCAATAGTAAAATCAGCAAGCTCCTTCGCTTTTTCTGAATATTCCTTCATGAACTGATCCATCAGTTCTTCACTCTCATTTCGGATTTCGAGAACCATTTCCACACGATCCGGAATCACTGCTACCGAAGAGGGATGGATCTGGAACAGCCCGACAGTTTCTACGAAATGGTGTCCAGTCTGCCTTGCAAGCTCATCTCCCATAAGAATCAGCCTGGATGCATGAACTAGAGCATCATTCCGATCTGCCATCATTGTTGTTCCCGCATGATTACTATGTCCCTTCACCGTAATTTTGAAACGCCGAAGTCCGACAATTCCGGTTACAATACCAATCTGTTCTCCATATTTATCAAGCGTCGGCCCCTGTTCAATATGAAGTTCAAGCCAGCATCTGGCTTTCGAGGTATCAATTACGGCATTTTCAAGGTCTTCCTTTGAAAATCCAAATTGTTTTCCCAGCTCCAGATATTTTTCATCTTTTAATGGAAGCATTCCCATCATAGCCCGGCTTCCGAAGGTTCCGCCCATGTCATTTCCTTCTTCTCCGTTTGTTCCAATCAGATGAAGAGATTTCGCAAGCTGCACACCGGAATTCTTGATATCCCGGATCGCCTCCGCAGCCGTTACCACTCCAAGCAGTCCGTCGAATGGTCCTCCGTGGTTTACCGTATCAATATGGGAACCCATCCAGATCTCTTCCGCATCCGGGTCTCCGCACGAAAGAATACCATGCACATTTCCGGCAGTATCTACTTGTGTTTCCAATCCGCATTCTTGAAAATATTTTACAACCTCCTGCTGCCCCATTTTAAAATTCTCCGTACCGAATTCCCGGTTGGTCGCTCCGTCTTCATGCGCGCCAATGGCTGCTATCTTTAAGATCTGTTCTTTAATGCGCTTATACTCCATCTCTTTTTGCCTCCTTATCCTTAACTGTTCTGTATCTTCACAGTTACGATAGCTCCTGAAACATATCCTTACGCAGCCTGACAGCAAGTGTCTGGCTGCTGTGTGAACAGTAACCGATAACTTTCCTTATATAAAGGGAAAAGGACTCACACATGTGAGCCCTTTCTCATTACATTTGCATACTATAGCACTGGGGAAACTTCTCTGTCAATCCAAAATTCGGATTTTGTCTATAGTTTTTTACTTATACAGCTTATATAAATTTATGTATTGGATTCTATGATTCCCACGGAGTACCATAATCTATAATTAAATTGTAACTATTCAGTTACACCAAATTTATAACTATTCAGCTATTTCTATTTCATGATACCATTATCTTTATACAACAGGAGGATACTTATGAAACGAATTGGATTTTTAGGCTGTGGTAAAATCGGCAAGGCACTTGCAAAACATATTATGGAAACAGAGGATACCGAAATCTCCTTTATTCAGGATCCCGGCTTCCAGAATGATCTCGGACTCACCTGTCCGGTCATCAGTGCTCCTGATGAAGCGCTTTATTCCCATACCGATCTGATCATTGAATGTGCAACCGCAAGCGTATTAAATGCGAATCTTGATCAAATCCTTAAACACTGTGACCTGATGCTTTTTTCTGTAACTGCATTCTCCGTACCTGCTTTTGAAAGCAAGGTGAAAGAACTGCATACTGCCTATGGACATCATGTTTACATTCCCCATGGAGCTGTTCTTGGAATCGATGGTTTGTTCGATGGACGCAAAATCTGGAAGGAAGTCTCCATTGTTACTACCAAAAGTCCGAAGAGTCTTGGAAGAACCGATACAGAACGCACCGTTGTCTATGACGGTCCAACTCGTGAGGTATGTTCGCTTTATCCCCGCAATGTGAACGTACATGCCTGTATTGCACTTGCCGGCATCGGATTCGATCGGACACATTCTACTATTATTTCCGACCCTGCGGTTTCCACGAATGCACATCTGATTACATTAAAGGGAGACGGCATGGATATTACGCTCGATGTCAGCAGCTATGCAGCCGGTGCGGTTACAGGTGCCTATACGCCCCACTCAGCCTGTGGTTCGCTGGATCGTATTCTTGCTCACAGCAGTGACCTTTATTTTGTTTAGCCAAATCATATTCTTACGGTCTTGGCAGCAAATGCTTCGGACTGTACCGAATAGCTACATTTAACCTTCAAGGGAGCATCCTACTGATGCTCCCTTACTTTCTTGCGGATCGGTAAAATTCCTGATGGCAAAACACTCAGCTCATCCATTCCCATGTCAAGGAATGTATCCGTAAGTGTCAGGTCTGCGCCTAATTCTCCGCAGATTCCCACCCAGATATTCTGTTTATGTCCGTTCTCAATGACCATCTGAATCATCTTAAGGACTGCCGGATGATGTGCATCATAGAAGTCATCCAGTTCGCCGTTCTGACGGTCTACTGCCAGAGTATACTGTGTCAGATCATTCGTTCCGATACTGAAAAACTGCACTTCCTTCGCCAGCTCTTCGCTCACCATGACGGCTGCCGGAGTCTCAATCATCACCCCTAATTCCATCTCATGATAAGGAATATCTTCCTTATGTAATTCTGCTTTTACTTCTTCCACAATCTCCTTAATCTTCCGGATTTCCCAGACGGAGGTAATCATCGGGAACATGATCGCGATATTTCCATAAACGCTCGCACGATACAACGCTCTTAACTGTGTCTTGAAGATTTCCGGGCGTTTCAGACAGATCCGGATCGCACGGAAACCCATTGCCGGGTTTTCTTCCTTCTTGAGATTAAAATAATCAATCTGCTTGTCTGCACCGATATCGAGGGTACGGATAATGACCTTCTTTCCTGCCATTGTCTGTGCAACCGATTTATAAACCTGAAACTGCTCCTCCTCTGTCGGATAGTCCGTCTTTTCCAGATAAAGGAACTCACTGCGGAACAGCCCGATTCCGGCCGCATCATTCTGTAAAACATACTGGAGGTCGGATAAACCGCCGATATTAGCATATAACTGAATTGCCTTACCGCTTTTCGTAACCGTCTCCTTACCCTTAAGGGTAAGAAGCAGCTCCTGCTTGCTGCGCTCCTCTTCTTCCTTCTTCACATAGGAAAGGAGAGTCTCCGAATCCGGATCCACAATCAGAGTTCCATGAAAGCCATCCACAACGGCCGTCTTTCCATCGATCTCTTCCTCATAATCCATTCCGATGAGTGCCGGAATATTCATGGTTCTGGCAAGGATCGCCGTATGGGAATTGGCAGAGCCAAGACGTGTTACGAAGGAGCGCACCCTGCTCTTATCCATCTGCACGGTCTCACTGGGAGAAAGATCCTCAGCCACAATGATCTCCGCTTCCTCTCTGCTTGACAGATCCACAGTTTCTTCGGATAATACGGCAATTAACCGTTCGGAAATATCCCGTACATCCGCTGCCCTTGCTTTCATGTAATCATTGTCCATCATCTCGAACATATTCGCGAAGTTATCAGAGGTTGTGGCAACCGCATATTCCGTATTGACCTCCTGGGTACGGATCAGGTTCTCAATCGCTTCCTGATAGTCCGGATCCTGCAGCATCATCTGATGAGCCTCGAAGATTGCTGCTCCGACCTCTCCAATCTCCTGTAATGCCTTCTCATAGAGGTTCTTTAACTGTGCATCAGTTTCTCGAACCGCTTTATTCTTTCTTGCAATCTCAGCTTCCACATCCTCAATGTAGGTCCTTACCACATTGCGCTTCTCTTTCTTTAAAAGACGGATCTTTCCGATTGCAATCCCATAAGAAACGCTTTTCCCTTCATATACCTTCATTGTTGTACCAGCCTTTCCCTGTTCCTAATCAGATCTTTTCTAAAATAATATCCTGATAAAGCATGCCCTTATAGCAATCTTTCTAAAAAGGCAAGTGCACGCTCCGGCCAGCCTTCTAACTCTGTACCTGTGCCGTCCCCGAAGCCATGTGGTGCATGGTCTGCTGCATCCAATATTGCCGGAACGCCTGCCTGATCCAGTAATTTCTTTAACAGATCGGAGTCATGGAATCCTACCGATTCATCATCCCTTCCACAGACAATATAACAGGGTGGGTAGTCAGCATCCACATGCTCTGCCACATTGTATTCATGAATGAGTTCCTCATCCATACTTCCCAGCCGCTGTTTTAAGAACTCTGCAGCATCTTCGTTGCGTTCCTGCCAGTCCATCAGATCCATGAACGGATATATCGGGAAGAGACAGATGGGTTTCCGTAATCCTGCTGCCTTCCAGCCAATATTCGGAGCACCGTAATTGCACACCAGATTGCCTCCTGCCGAATATCCGCCAACCACATAGCCATGTTGTTTCACATCATAGCCGAGCTTTGTATCGTTTTGAAGAAGCCAGCTGACCGCTTTCTTCAGATCCTCCAGTGCCACGATCATTGTCTTCGGATAGGACACCCGGTAGCTTAATGCAAACACGGAATATCCCTTCTCCACGAAATGGCTTGCTGTCGGAAAGCTCTCTGCGATGTTACAGACCGAATTATATCCACCGCCCGAAGCCAGAATAATTACCGGTTTCTCAGGATGCACCTTTTCCGGCTGGAATTCCAGCAGGCAGACTTCCTTTTTCTGTGGCTCTCCCTGTGCTTCCTCTTCCGAATAAATAAAATGCTGTCTCACTCTGTTTTGTTCCAGCTCATCCAAAAGAAAATTCATTCCCTTCAAAATTCCCTCCGGCGACCAGTTGATCTCCTTTGCTGCCGTAAGCGGCTGATCCATGATGGCATCTACATGCTCCTTCAGCCAGAGATCCTTGTTCAGACAATAAATCAGATACCGATTCAGATCGCCAATCTCCGGATGATGAAAAATTTCATAAATGGTAGTATTTAAAGTAATACAGGACATCTCTATACCCCTCCTTAAGCTCATTCTATACCCTTAAGATTACTATACTGAATGTACATGGTTCTGTCAAAGACTCCATTTTGCCAAAGTCCGATGTCAGCGTTTCACTGAATTCCTTTGGCGCCGGTGGACTTTTCTTAAATCTGGAGGAAATCCATAAACTTGGCCTGTTTTATTTAAATAAAGGCGTTTGGAATGGCAAACAGCTTCTGTCTAAAGAATGGATTGAGGAAAGCACCCGGCAACAGGGTGAGGACCCTTATGCTTATCTGTTCTGGCGAGGAGAATACAATTCTTTCCGCGCCGATGGCAAATATGGCCAATATTCCATCGTATTGCCGGATCAGGCTGCCGTGATTTCCGTTGTGTCTGAATGCCGGTGCACCGAAGAACTCATGCGGACCATCTACGACGAGATCTGTGTACAATTATAGCAAAAATCATATCCGAATAGAGAAGGTTTTGGCAACAGAAAGGCCAGTGGGTGCTTTACTCACTGGCTTTTTTGTTATCCAACGGTCACTTCTACCTTCTTTCCACTAAAGGCAACGCCGTACTTAAAGATTTCCCTAATGCCTGCAGTGGTCAGCTCGGTGTCATATTTTTTATTGTTAATCTGCTGTAGGGCGGTTTCCGACAGTTTTTTCAGCCTTTCCCCACTGCAATTCTTCTCTGCTTTCAGTTCGATGAGAATCCCCGGAAGTCCCTTCTGGGT
>CAVJLN010000019.1:0-39847 GCA_963650485.1 Bacteroidaceae bacterium | reverse complement strand
ATTTAGTGAAGCAGGTGAATGTAGAGCACTTAGCGAAAGCAAGCCAAAGGCGCAGATTGAGTCTGGAAATTAGAAATGAAATAAGGAATCAAAAGGAGGAAGCAGAAATGGAAAAACTGTCACTGGTCAAGGAACTTAAGGAGAATGCATATCCGGGAAGAGGAATTGTAATCGGAATTTCACCGGATGGAACGAAAGCGGTAACTGCTTATTTTATCATGGGAAGAAGCAGCAATAGCCGTAACCGCGTATTCGTAGAATACGAACAGGGAATCCGCACGGAAGCATTTGATCCGTCCAAGTTAGAGGATCCGAGCCTGATTATCTACGCACCGGTCCGCGTGTTGGGAGATTACACGATCGTAACAAACGGAGATCAGACGGATACCATCTATGATGGGATGAGAAACGGATTAAATTTTGAACAGGCACTTCGTAGCCGTGAATTCGAGCCGGATGCACCGAATTATACCCCAAGAATTTCCGGAAGCGTGGAGTTAAGGGACGGTAAGTACCGTTATGCCATGTCCATTTTAAAGAGTGACAATGGAAATCCGAAAGCTTGCAACCGTTTTGCTTTCTATTATAATAATCCGGTTGCCGGAGAAGGCCGATTTATTCATACTTATATGCATGATGGCAATCCACTTCCGAGTTTTGAAGGAGAACCGAAGCTGGTAGAGGTAATAGATGACATCAATGAATATACGGATCTCATCTGGAACAGCCTCAATGAAGAGAATAAGGTTTCTTTATTTGTAAGATATATTGATATTGCAACCGGTAAGTATGAAACCAGAATTGTGAATAAACATCAGAAATAGAGACGAAGGTTAATCTTGTGGAAAATGAGTAATGACACAGTTATCAGTTGATGAACCTAACAGGAAAGGACAGTAAACATGAATGAAATTCAATTAAAGTATGGATGCAACCCGAATCAGAAGCCTTCCAGAATTTATATGCAAGATGGAAGTGACCTTCCGGTTAAGGTATTAAATGGTAAGCCGGGATATATCAATTTCCTCGATGCATTTAATGGCTGGCAGCTTGTTAAGGAGTTAAAGCAGGCAACCGGACTTCCGGCAGCAACTTCTTTCAAGCATGTATCTCCGGCAGGAGCAGCCGTAGGACTTCCGCTTACCGGGACTCTTGCAAAAATTTACTGGGTCGATGATCTTGGAGAGCTTTCTCCACTGGCATGCGCTTATGCAAGAGCACGTGGCGCAGACAGAATGTCTTCTTTTGGTGATTTTATTGCATTGTCGGATGTCTGTGATGCCGATACGGCACGCCTTATTAAACGCGAAGTGTCAGATGGCGTGATTGCACCGGGATATACGCAAGAGGCTATGGAGCTTCTGATGCAGAAGAAAAAGGGAAACTATAACATCATTCAGATCGATCCTTCTTACGTTCCGGCAGAGATCGAACGCAAGCAGGTATATGGCGTTACCTTCGAGCAGGGAAGAAATGAACTTGATATTAATGATGAACTGTTCTCGAATATTGTAACAAAGAATAAGGAGCTTCCGAAAGAAGCGGTTATGGATATGAAAATTGCCATGATTACCTTAAAGTATACACAGTCCAATTCCGTATGCTATGTTAAGGGAGGACAGGCAATCGGTATCGGAGCAGGACAGCAGTCCAGAGTACATTGTACCCGTCTTGCAGGACAAAAGGCCGATAACTGGTATCTGCGTCAGGCTCCTCAGGTACTTGATCTTCAGTTTGTCGATTCTCTGGGACGTGCAGACCGTGATAATGCGATTGATGTTTATATCGGAGAGGAATATGAAGATGTGCTGCGGGAAGGGGAATGGCAGAAGCGCTTCAAGGTAAAGCCTCCGGTATTTACCAGAGAAGAAAAGAGAGCATGGCTTGACGGAAACAAGAATGTAACCATCGGCTCTGATGCATTCTTCCCGTTCTCGGATAACATTGAGAGAGCTTATAAGAGTGGCGTGAAATACATTGCACAGCCCGGCGGTTCCGTACGTGATGATCTCGTGATTGAGTGTTGCGATCAGTACGATATGGTCATGGCATTCACCGGAATCCGGCTGTTCCATCACTAAAAAAGTTCGTTGTAAAAATGTAATCCATATATCAAAAGGCAGCTCCGGATTTCCGGAGCTGCCTTTTTGAGAGAAAGAAGTTTATTCACCATAGGTTTCTTTTGCTTTTCGATATTCCTTTGACCAGTCAAGGCCGCGATATTTTTCGGCTCTCGGATCGGTCTCGATGAAGTCCATTAATTCATCCAGCATTTTCTTAGGCCATACACCTACATCAATTTCTGCTGTAGTGTAGATATGTTTCTCCAGCATGTCAAAGCCAAAAATATCCTTTACATGAGGCTTCTTTGACTGTGCCAGAATGTATTTGACAAGGTGGGCAGGAATAAATAAAACGCCTCCCTTATAGCCATATACAATATCGCCCGGTAAGCAGACAGCAGCTCCGATCCGGACAGGGGCATTATAGCTTGCCATGACAAAATCCTTGATTGGTGTCGGATCGTTGCCTCTATAATAAAGCTGGATATTGTCAATTTTGTTGATCTGCTCAATGTCGCGGATGCCACCCCAGATGACGGCACCGCCGGTCTTGGTATTGGTCGAAATGGCAGTGGATAAATTTCCGCCGACAAAAGTTCCTTCATATACTTTATCATACATATCGACAACCGCAACATCGCCGTCTACCAGCTTATCAACGACCCATAAATTATGCGTGCCTTTACGGCCTTCGGAATGTCCGATTTCTTCTACTACATCAAACAGATCCGGACGGGATGGAATATAAGCGGCGGTGACCGCTCTTCCGATCAGCTTCCGATCGTCTTCATGAATCCGCATAAGGTGGGATTCGAACTGATTCTTATAATCATTTTCCCAAAGGGACTCCCAGATCTGTTCCTGCGTCAGTTTCTTTAATTCTGCGATATCCTCATCGGAAACTTTGGGACGTCCATCCTCAAAACGCTCTCCTTTCCATAATGGTGTTAATTGAATGATGTCTTCTTTTACATTGAAATGCATGTACTCACCTTCCTCCTAGTTTCATTATTAAAATAAAATGAATCACGTTTGATAGATATAGAATAATGCATAACACAACAAAATGCAATATAAAATAGTGCATTATAAGTGATAAACGGCATATTAAATAAAAAGTAATCTATAAAAATGTGCACATTTACTAAATTTGCGCCAAAACTGAAATAATATTTGACATTTTGCATGACTTAAGTATAGAATTAGAATCAAGAAAAGGAAATACAATAAATGGTGCATTTGCACTACACGGAGAAAGACAAATAAATCATAATAAAGCATTTACAATATGGTAAACGAAGAAGCTTGAAGAAGGAGGTAGAGATAAAGTGAAAAAGAAACCTGTAAGTAAAGCGGTTAAGAAAAGAAAATTGAAAGAAAACTGGGAGGGTTACTTATATATCATGCCCTGGCTGCTTGGTTTTCTTCTTTTAACAGCATGGCCCATGTTATACAGCTTGTATTTGTCATTTACAGATTACAATCTGTTCAGTGCACCGAAATGGGTCGGCTTAAGCAATTATATCAGAATGTTAACGAAGGATATTACCTTTAAGAATTCATTGCTGACAACGCTTAAGTTTGTGGTATTAGCAGTTCCTGCAAAATTAATTTTCGCATTGTTTGTTGCAACGAGATTGAATAAGGCAGTGAGAGGAATGAGCTTCTATCGTACAGCAATTTATCTCCCTTCCCTTTTAGGTGGTTCGGTTGCGGTTGCGGTTGTGTGGAGAAACATCTTTGGAGCTGAAGGATATATCAATGTAATTATTAAAGCGTTAGGACTTGAAGGGATTCCGTTCCTCACAAGTACAAAGTATGCACTTCCTACCCTGGTGCTTTTGAATGTTTGGCAGTTTGGTTCGAGTATGATAATCTTTCTTGCTGGCTTGAAAGCAATACCAAGCTCTTTATATGAAGCTGCTGCAATTGATGGAGCAGGCAAAATAAAAAGTTTCTTCCATGTAACTTTGCCTCAACTTTCTTCCGTCCTGTTTTTTAATCTGGTATATGGAATAATTGGAGCTTTCCAACAGTTTAATTCTGCTTTCCTGATCACGAAGGGTGGACCTGCCAATTCGACGTATCTGTACGCAATGATGTTATATCAGAAAGCTTTCACTTCGTTTGATATGGGATATGCGGCTGGTATGGCATGGATACTTCTGATTGTTATAGGTGCTGTTACAGGACTGCTGTTCCTGACATCGAAATTCTGGGTATTTTATGATAATTAAAATACAGATCCGATAAGAGAAAGGAAGACAATATGAAAAAGCGAACGCGAAGAAAAATTTTAGATCACATAGGATTAATTATTCTTTCGGTAATTATGCTGTTTCCCCTTGTATGGTGGATATGCGCTTCGTTTAAACCGACAGGTGAACTCGCGAGTACGAATATCTTACCAGAACATTGGACGTTGGATAATTATATCGAAGGATGGACGGTAACCAGTGAATTGACGTTTGGCAGATTGTTTTTAAATACGATCCGTGTAGTTATTGTGAATGTGATTGGAGCTGTGGTTACCAGTAGTCTTGTAGCATTTGGCTTTGCCCGGTTGAATTTTAAATTTAAGAATTTTTGGTTTGCTATTGTAATGGGAACTTTAATGCTGCCTTCTCAGGTGACGGTTGTTTCGCAGTATATTATGTATAATAAGCTTGGACTTATTGATAGCTATTGGCCATTGAATCTGCCTTATTTGCTGGGAGGTGGAGCGTTTTTTATCTTTCTCATGATCCAATTTATCAGAGGCGTGCCCAAAGAGCTGGATGAGTCAGCCAAAATTGATGGTGCCAGTACGTTTCAGACCTATAGTAGAATTATCCTTCCGCTATTAAAGGCTCCATTAACTACTGTTGCAATCTATGCATTTACTTGGAGTTGGGATGATTTCTATTCACAAATGTTATATTTGAGTACACCGGTTAAATTTACAGTCGGTCTTGGATTAAGAATGCTGATTGATGCCTGGGAGATTAAATGGGGCGAACTGTTAGCAATGTCTCTGGTATCTATATTACCTGCATTAATTCTGTTTTTTACCAGACAGAAAGATTTCGTGGAAGGTGTTGCGACAAGCGGATTAAAAGGCTGAACAAACAAAGGTAGTAAAAGTGAAAACTTTAAACTATAAATAAAAACTATAAAATCAATCAAGGGAGGTATACCAATGAAAAGAAAACTTATGAGTAAGCTGATTGCCTGCGCAGTGACAGCAGCAATGATTATGGCAACGGGATGCGGAAACAGTGCATCAACGGACACTACAGATGACGGAGCAAGCAGTGACACAACTGCATCAACAACAGAAACTTCATCAGGTGATGACCAGACGACAGATGCATCCGGAGATGTAAATCTTTCCATTATGTGGTGGGGTTCAGATGCAAGACATGAAGCAACACTTTCAGTTCTTGATATGTATAAGGAAAAGACAGGAATTTCATTTTCGGCAGAATATACAGGATGGGATGGATACTGGCAGAAACTTCCGGTACTGGCGGCTTCAAACTCTATGACGGATGTTTTGCAGATGGATGCAGCGTATATTCATCAGTATGTAGATAATGGACAGCTGGCAGATCTGACAGATCTGGTTGACTTAAGTAGTCTGTTAAGTGAAGAAGAAATTGAGGCAATCAAAATTGATGGAAAGATTTATGGTATTCCACTCAGCCGTAATGGTCAGGGAATTGTCTATAGTAAGACGGTTTTAGAACAGTATGGAATTGATGAGCCTGTTAATGGATGGACATGGGATGAGATGGTTGAATGGGCACGCGCAGCTAAAGAGAAACTGCCCGATGGTATATATCCAATTCCAGACTTCAGGGGTCAGTATAGCAACTATCAGGAGTATTCTCAGTCCATGGGATGTGAGAAACCGTTGGATGGAAATAGCTTTAATCTGAATGTAGAGAATTATAAACAGTTTAATGAATTTTTTGCTTCGTTGGTAGATGAGGGACTTTGTCCGCCGGCAGATATAACACTTTCTAATGTAGAACTTGATCCTGTAAATGATAATTTTATTAATGGAAAAGTGTTACTTAGAAGTGTGTCCGTTGGCTCGGTTTCCTCTCTGGCAGCTATGGTTCCTGATCAGGAACTTGGTTGTATATGTCTGCCTCAGGGTGATGGAGGTTCAGGCTGGTGTCAGTCAACCATTTTCTTTGCAGTAGGTGCGAACTCACAGCATATTGAGGAAGCAGCAGAATTCCTTCAGTATTTTATCTCTGATGTTGATGCTGGTAAGACCCTGCAGACAGTGAGAGGTCTTCCTTTATCCGATGAAGTATATGAAAGCTTTGCTTCTGAACTTGATGCATCAGCCCAGTATAGTAAAAAGTTCTATGATGCAATCACAGCTGATGGTGTGAAGTTTAATCCCTACTGGGATGATGTTCCAACAGCATTTACAGATTGGGGTACAGAATTCAAAGCGCAGGAAGAGGCTTTGGTTTTAGGACAAACAACTATTGAAGATGCTGCAAGTTATTTGGAAGAACTTGGTAAAGAAGCAGCTTCAAAAACAGAATAACAAAATAATCGAATCATAACAAAGAATTTATTAATTGTATAGCTGGTCACATATGTGGTCAGCTATATGATTATAAAACTATTGGAGGTAATCCTATGCAGAATGAAAGAGAAATATTAAATAATGTAAATACAAATTCCATTCCGTCGGAATTAAAAATTACCGATATCCGGTTTGCAGACATCTGGCATGCACCCATGCAGTGTATTTTGGTGAAAGTATACACCAATCAGGGACTTGTTGGTTATGGTGAAGTGAGGGACTTTGCGGATAAGCGGTATGCAGCTATGTTAAAGAGTCGCTTGATTGGTGAAAATCCCTGTAATGTGGATCGTATTTTCCGGAAAATCAAACAATTCGGTGGACAGTCAAGACAGGGAGGCGGAGTATCCGGTATTGAGGTAGCACTTTGGGATCTTGCCGGGAAAGCATATGGCGTACCGGTATACCAGCTCCTTGGTGGAAAATTTCGAGATGAAATCCGCCTCTACTGTGATACGGATGTGGATGGAAAGCCAGATGGTAAGAAAATGGGCGAAGCATTGAAAAAACGCCGTGAAAAAGGATTTACCATGCTGAAAATGGATCTGGGAATTGATCTTTTATACGATATTCCTGGAACGTTGAGCGGACCACTTGGCTTCATAGAGAAATTGGCTGCGGCCGGCGAAAAACATGAACATATGGTGGGAGATATGGAAACCAGACTCAAAGCACATGCGGCAAAAGAAGTTACCTGTGTGGAACATTGCAGAACGGGAATTCAGATTACCCCTAAGGGGATGGATTTTTTGGAAAATTACGTAAAGGAAGCGAGAGAAGTTGTTGGATATGATATTCCTCTGGCGGTAGACCATATTGGACATGTTGGCCTTACAGAATGCATTAAATTAGGCCGTATGCTTGAAAAATATAATATTGCATGGATGGAAGATGCACTTCCGTGGCAGTATACCGATCAGTATGCAATCCTCAGAAGATCTGTAAATGTGCCGATTGCAACAGGAGAGGACATTTATTTGAAGGAGAATTTCAAGCCTCTTTTGGAAAGCGGTGGAGTATCTCTGATTCATCCGGATGTTCTTACCTCTGGAGGAATTCTAGAGAATAAGAAGATTGGCGATCTGGCGCAGGAATACGGAGTCGGCATGGTCGTACATATGGCAGAAACCCCGGTTGCTTGTATGGCAGCAGTACACAGTGTTGCGGCAACGGAAAACGTGATGGCACTTGAATTCCACTCCAATGACATTCCATGGTGGGAGGATCTGGTAGAATGTTCCTTTAAGCCTATTGTGGATCATGGATTTATCAAAGTTCCCGATGCGCCGGGACTTGGCATTGAAGCATTAAATGATGAGGTTATTAAAGAGCATATGGAAGAAGACAAGATTCCGGGATTATGGGAATCTACAGATGAATGGAACAATACATTTGCACACGACCGTTTGTGGAGTTAACAGAAAGGAGAAGGTATGGAAATAGGTTTTGCTTTTTTTCATCCGGTACATGAGATTGTTCAGCATCATGCAATGCAATTAGGTGTCCGGCATGCGGTTACCAGTGGTGGCTGGGCCGGTTGTGATTCCTATTCAAAAGAGTGGGATTATATGCCGCTTCTTAAGACAAAGCTTTCCATGAATGAATTTGGCATGGAATTTGATGTATTAGAGGGTGTTGGTTTTATTGATGCGGCAAAATTGGGAACCAGTGAAAAAGACGAGGCGATTACTCATTTTATTACGCTACTAGAAAACTGTTCGAAGCTTGGAATTAAGACCATATGCTATAACTGGATGCCTGTATGGGGCTGGTTCCGTTCGAGACAGAATATGGAATTAAGAGGCGGTGCAACTGTTACGGAATTTATCCGCAGTGATATTCCGACAGAACCATTAACGGAATTTGGGTATGTTTCGAAGGACCGGCTCTGGACGAACCTGGAATATTTCCTGAAAAAGATAGTTCCCTATGCAGAAAAATATAAAGTACAGCTTGCGCTGCATCCGGATGATCCCCCGGTGGATAATATTGGTGGAATTGACCGGATTCTGACCAGTGCAGATGCTATGCAGCAAGTGATTGATCTTGTGCCGAGTGAGTACAATGGAATTACGATGTGCCAGGGCTGTTTTGCGGCAATGGGAGAAGATATTCCGGCGGCAATTCACAAATTTGGAGAACAGAAGAAGATCTTTTTCGCTCATTTCCGGGATATTAATGGAAATATCGAACGGTTTAATGAGGAATTTCATCATACGGGAATGACCAATATGTACCGTGCTATGAAAGCATATTATGAAGTTGGTTTTCAGGGGGTGATCAGACCGGATCATGTTCCGACAATGTATGATGATAAGGTAAATGAACAGGGTTATGGAATCAATGGTAATTTGTTCGCGGCAGGATATATGATGGGTATGATGGAAGCAATTAAGAAAGAGCTTCCATCATAGATCATAGAAATTCTACTTCCCTTTTTGGGAAGAGCGGCGGTAAACCGGAGTACTGGAAATGGTAATTGTTTCAAACGGAGCGTCTGGATGGTTCATACGCCAGATCAGCTGTTGGACCATCCGGCGTCCTAAGATAAAAGCGTTACAGTCTACTGTTGTAAAAAAGGGAGAGAACGCATCAAATTCATCATTATCAAAACCGGTTATGGCAACATCGTCTGGGATCTTAAGACCACGTTCTATCAACAGGCTGGAAATCCGGAAAGCAGAATCGTCATTTGCACAGACGATAGCTTCCGGAATATCCGGATAGGAATCCAGAGCGGCCCGGAAACAGATGGACTTATCCATATACGGAGAGGAAGTCACCACATATTCCGGTAAGATGGGAAGATTGGACAACTTCATTGCGGCACAGAAGCCTTCGTAGCGATCATAAAAAGTTTCGGCATTGATATAGTAAGGACACATGAAGCCGATTTTGCGGTAGCCTTGATTGATCAGAGATAAGGTGAGTTGCATGATACTGCGGCGGCCTTCACTTTTGATTACGTCACCAAGAACGGCATCCTGTTGGGTGAAATCTTTGCAATCAAGAAAAATGCCGATTTTATCGGAGCCTAATAGCATGCGGTTATAGTCTTCACCAAATTTGTGAAGAAAAATGCAGGCATCAATGTTACTGGTATAGCCGGTTGGTAATTGCAGGTAAGTAATATTTTCTTCTGTTACGGTAGAAATATTAACCATACAGTTATGGAGAACAGCCTCTTCAGAAATGCCGTTGATGATCCGGTCCCAATAGGCGGTCTGGTCGGCACGGCGGAGAACTAAGATACGAAGTGGATGTTCGGGATTGGCCGAAGCCTCTGCCTGTGAGGACAATTTGGTATAGCCGACCGAGAGGGCGTAAGAAATGATTCTTTGCCTTGTTTCGGGGGCAACTTTCGGGTCGCCGTTAAAAGCCATGGAAACCGTATTACGAGATAACCTCAGATCTTCAGCGATTTTTTTAATAGTAACTTTAGACATAAAAACTCCCCCATCCGATTTGTTATTTTAAAGGTACATTGCACGAAACAATAGTGCGAATGACATATTTACTATAGCACGTCTTGTGGGTGATTTCAATGGATTCTACGAATTTTCAATTATATTTATAAGGAGATATTATGAACGATTTGCTGAAAAGACTCTCAAAAATAGGAATTGTACCGGTTGTTACAATTCATAATGCAGATTTGGCGGAAAATCTGGCACAGGCGCTTTGCAAAGGCGGACTTCCCTGTGCAGAAATTACGTTCCGGACGGAGGCAGCAGCAGAAGCCATTAAGAGGATTATTGCAAAGTATCCGGATATGTGTGTAGGTGCCGGAACAGTACTGACCACACAACAGGTAGATGCAGCGGTAGAGGCTGGGGCAAAATTTATTGTAAGTCCCGGGCTGAACCCGAGAATTGTGCAATATTGTCAGGAAAAGGGTGTGCTGATGATTCCGGGCACTTCCTGCCCAAGTGATCTGGAGACGGCGCTTGAACTGGGACTTGACACTGTGAAATTTTTCCCGGCAGAGCAATCGGGTGGAATTGCAAAAATTAAGGCAATGAGTGCACCATATGGGAATCTTAGATTTATGCCGACGGGAGGCATCAATGTAGAAAACTTAAATTCCTATTTAAGTAATTCAAAGATCGTTGCCTGTGGCGGTTCCTGGATGGTTCCGACCTCTCTGGTGGACGCAGAAAACTGGGAAGAGATTACGAGACTGACGAAGGAGGCAGTCCGGACGATGCTGGGACTGGAGCTTCATCATATTGGAATCAATGCAGAAAACGAAGACCAGGCGATGAAGATTGCGGAACGCTTTGCATTATTATTTGGCAGTGAAGTAAAATGCGGTAACAGCTCTGTTTTTGCCGGTAAGGAAATTGAAGTAATGAAGAAGCCTTATTTAGGTACGAATGGACATATTGCGATTGCTGTTAATTCTATTGAGAGAACGATGCGGTATCTGGAAGAACATCTTGGATTTACCTTTGATGAAGATACAGCAAAATATGATGATAAGAAGAATATAAAGGCGATTTATTTGAATGAAGAGATTGGCGGTTTTGCAATTCATTTGATTCAGAAATAGGAGGGAAGCGTATGGCAAAGGTTATTACAATGGGTGAAATCATGTTGAGATTGTCCACTCCTTCACATGAACGATTTATTCAGGCAGACAATTTGGACGTAAACTATGGAGGTGGAGAAGCAAATGTGGCTGTATCGCTGGCAGGTTTCGGACATGATGCACAGTTTGTAACGGCGGTACCGGATAATGAAATCGGGGAATGTGCATTAGCTGCACTTCGCAAATATCAGGTAGGGACAAAGTATGTGGCAAAGGAAGGAGAACGTCTTGGAATTTATTTCCTAGAATCTGGATCTTCAGTGCGACCGTCTAAGGTAATTTATGACCGGGCACATTCTTCCATTGCAACGGTGAAGCCGGAGACTTTTGATTTCGATCAGATTTTTGATGGTGCGGACTGGTTTCACTTTACAGGAATTACACCGGCTCTGTCAGACAGTGCGGCCGAACTGACAGAAGTAGCATTGAAAAAAGCGAAAGAGCATGGAGTCAAGGTGTCAGTTGATCTGAATTTCCGCAAGAAACTCTGGTCATCGGAAAAGGCGCAACAGGTGATGACCCGACTGATGAAATATGTTGATATCTGTATTGGTAATGAAGAAGATGCCAATCTGGTATTGGGATTTAAGCCGGAAGGAAGCGATGTGACGAGCGGAAACTTAAAGCTGTCGGGATACCAATCGATCTTTGAGCAGATGACACAAAAGTTCGGCTTTGAATATTGCGTATCTTCTCTGCGTGTGAGCCGATCTGCCTCGGATAACGGATGGTCGGCATGCATTTATTCAGGAAAGACAGGAGAATTCTATCATTCCAGAGAATACTCAATCATACCTATCGTAGATCGTGTCGGAGGCGGGGATTCTTTTGCGGCAGGAGTGATCTGTGGATTTCTAGATAGTAAAGATTTTAAGGAGGCGTTGGAATTTGGCGTTGCTGCTTCTGCCTTGAAACATACCATACCGGGTGATATCAATCTAGTGTCCCGGAAAGAGGTTGAAGCTCTGGCAGGAGGAGATGCATCTGGTCGTGTACAGCGATAGTGAAGTTATCCAGATATAGAAGTTCATTGTAAAAAGTGTTATTTCAATACAAAAGTTCACTGCAAAAAGCGCTATTTAAATACAAAAGTTCCTTGTATTTTTTGTGGTTATGGGCCATACTATACTTATTAAGGTAACGGAGGTCTATATATGTACCGGATTGCAATGGAAAAATTGTTAAAATGGAAACAGAATAAACACCGTAAACCTCTAATTATTGAGGGCGCACGTCAGGTTGGCAAGACCTGGCTGATGAAAGAGTTTGGCAGACAGGCCTACTCAGATACGGTATATATCAATTTTGATTCCAACTCGAGGATGGCAGAATTATTTGCTTCTGATCTGGATACGGATCGCTTGGTTATGGGATTGGAATTATATGTGGGACATAAGATTGATCCTGACAATTCTTTATTGATTTTTGATGAAGTGCAGGAGGTTCCCAGAGCGTTAACGGCGCTTAAATATTTTAATGAAAATGCGCCACAGTATCATATTGTATGTGCAGGATCCCTGCTCGGGATTGCTTTACATCAAGGAACCTCTTTTCCTGTTGGCAAGGTGGACTTCTTAAAGCTTTATCCGCTTTCTTTCAAGGAATTTTTGATGGCATCCGGCAAAGAACAATTTGCCAGACTGCTTGATCAACAGGACTATCAAATGATTACCAGCTTTAAGCAAACATATATTGATGCTTTAAAACATTATTATTTTGTTGGCGGTATGCCGGAGGCAGTGCAAAGCTTTGTAGAGAATAAAGATTTTAATGAGGTTCGTGAAATTCAAAAGCGAATTCTTACTGCTTATGAACAGGATTTTTCCAAGCATGCTCCGAACGAAATTGTACCCAGAATCCGTATGCTGTGGAACAGCGTACCTTCCCAGCTAGCGAAGGAAAACAAAAAGTTCATCTATGGTCTTATCCGTGAAGGTGCCAGGGCAAGAGATTATGAAGCTGCACTTATGTGGCTTAGTGATTGCGGACTCGTTCATAAAATCGGTCGTGTTAATGGAGTGGGTATCCCTTTGCGGGCGTATGAGGATCTGAAAGCGTTTAAGGTGTTTGTGGTGGATATTGGACTTCTTGGATGTATGGCTGGATTACGTCAGAGTACACTGCTTGATGGTAACGCTCTTTTTGTTGAATTCAAGGGAGCGCTCACGGAACAGTATGTCTGTCAGCAATTAAAAACAATTGAGGATCTGGATGTTTATTATTATACAAATGACAGAGGATCCTGTGAAATTGATTTTATTGTTGATACTGGTGAGAGAATTGTTCCGGTTGAAGTAAAGGCAGAGATCAATCTTAGGGCTAAAAGTCTGAAGACTTATCAGGAGAAATTTGCACCTGAGATCTCTGTCCGTACTTCCATGGCGGACTACAAAAGGCAGGAATGGCTTGTAAATCTGCCATTGTATGCCATAGATCAGATTAACAGGATATTTCTCGAAAGCAGAAAATGATTCCTTCTACCAATTAATTGATCCATTTACCTTATTTAGCATCCGGTTTATTCAGAATAAAAAGTTTGACTCATGGAAGGATTACATTAATTCTCCGGGCTATAATTCCTGGAGAGGAAGTGCTTTTGAAATTGTGTGCCTGAACCATATCAATCAGATAAAGTCTGCTCTGGGAATCAGTGGAATTGAAACAAATGAGTTTGCATGGAAAAGCAGCAACACCGAAAAGGGAGCACAGATTGATTTAGTCATCAGCAGAAAAGATGGTGTGATTAATCTCTGTGAAATGAAGTACACGAGCGAAGCGTATTCTCTGGATGCTGAGGAACATGAAAAAATCATGAACCGATTGTCACAGTTCCAAAAAGAAACAGGGACGAAAGAGGCCATTCATATCACACTGGTTTGTGGAAACGGCTATAAACAAAGTAAGTATTCCGGTTCGGTTCAGAATGTTATTCTGGGAGATGATTTGTTTGATAACTGATATTCAGTGGACAGTCTCTATAGCAGGCACTTGTCATAATAGACAGGTGCCTGTTTAACATCAAAGAGAATAACCTCCGGTGTAGTGTGCCTGTTTCCTTTCCGGATTAAGTCGTATTGTGAATTAATCGGAAACAGATTCCGAATTTTTTTATCTTCATTTATTTACTACAATGGATTTGAAAATGAGGATAAGGAGATCATTCGGAATATGGCAGTATATGATTTGAGAAGTTCATTGGAATTGTTAAAGAATATGGATCACCAGCTGGTCGAGACGGACATTGAAGTGGATCCAAATGCAGAGCTTGCGGGTGTTTATCGACATGTGGGAGCGGGTGGAACAGTAATGCGCCCGACCAGAGTTGATGGCCCCGCAATGCTTTTTCATAGGGTAAAGGGGCACGAGGATGCAAGTGTGCTGATTGGTCTTTTGGCGAGCAGAGAGCGTGTTGCTGCGCTTCTTGGCTGCAGGAAGGAGGAGCTGGGGAAGCTCTTGTGTGATGCTGCTCTAAACCCGGTGCAGCCGGTTGTGACGAAAGAAAAAGCACCATGTCAGGAGGTGATCCACCGTGTGACGGACGAGGATTTTGATTTGTTTCAGCTTGTTCCGGCACCGACCAATACACCGGTGGATGCCGGACCGTATATCACGATGGGCATGTGCTATGCGACACATCCCGATACGGGACTTTCGGATGTGACCATACACAGAATGTGCATTCAGTCGAAGGACGAGCTTTCCATCTTCTTGCAGCCGGGAAGCCGGCATATCGGAGCGATGGCCGAGCGGGCGACAGAACTGAACCAGCCGCTTCCGATCTCTGTTTCTATCGGAGTGGATCCGGCAATCGAGGTGGGAGCGTGCTTTGAGCCGCCAACTACGCCACTTGGATACAATGAGCTTGCGATTGCAGGTGCAATCCGAAGGAAGCCGGTTGAACTGACACCATGCATATCGATCAGGGAGAATGCGATTGCCAATGCGGAATATGTTATCGAGGGAGAGATTCAGCCCGGTGTGAAAGTGATCGAGGATCAGAATACACATACGGGTTATGCAATGCCGGAATTTCCGGGATACAATGGTCTGGCAAGCCATGAATGCTGGCTGATCAAGGTAAAAGCGGTTACTCATCGCAGAAATCCGATCATGCAGACGGTGATCGGACCGAGTGAGGAGCATGTAAATCTGGCGGGAATTCCGACCGAAGCGAGCATTTATCATATGATCAGCAAGGCGTTGCCCGGAAAAGTAACCAATGTATATGCGCATCCGTCCGGCGGCGGAAAATACATGGCGATTCTGCAATGCAGAAAGACAGTCCATACTGACGAGGGAAAACAAAGGCAGGCAGCTCTGCTTGCGTTCAGCGCATTTCCGGAGCTTAAGCATGTGATCTTAGTTGATGAGGATGTGGATATCTTTGATAGCAGAGAGGTACTCTGGGCGTTGAACACAAGATTCCAGGGAGATAAGGATATCATCACGATTCCCGGTGTCCGGTGCCACCCGCTTGATCCAAGCTCGAATCCGCAGTACAGTGCGAATATATGGGATAAGGGAATCAGCTGCAAGACGATTTTTGATTGTACGGTTCCGTTTCCACTAAAGGAAGAATTTCAAAGAGCAAAATTCATGGATATTGATATGAAAAAATGGAAGGAGTTCGTACCGGACAAAGCATGAAAAGGATATTAGTCGGTGTAAGCGGTGCTTCAGGAGCACCCATAACAATACGTTTCCTGCAGCGTCTGCAGGAAGAAAAGGATGTAGAAACGCATCTTGTCATGACACAGGGGGCGGAGCTTTCTATAGAACAGGAAACCGGATATACTTCAGAACAGGTAAAGGCACTCGCAGATGCTGTATATGATATCCATGCGATCGGAGCCAGACCGGCCTCCGGGAGCTTTTTGCTTGATGCGATGATTGTCGTTCCGTGCTCTATGAAGACCGCAGCAGGAATTGCCTGCGGATATAGTGATAATCTGCTTCTGCGTGCAGCAGATGTGACATTGAAGGAAGCCCGTCCGCTGCTGCTTGTTGCGAGGGAGTCACCGTTAAGTCCGATTCATCTGCGCAATCTTCAGGAGCTGAGTGCAATGGGAGTACGCATCATTCCGCCGATGCTCAGCTTTTATCAGGGATTTTCAACGATTGAAGAGTGGACGGAGTATTTCGTGGAGCGTCTGTTGGGTGCGCTGGGGCTGCCCAATCGTCTGCAGAGCTGGAAAGGTATGTAAGCATGATAGAACGTCTGGAAGAGAAGCTCATTTTATTGGGAAAACCTGTTTTGATCACGGTTACCCGGATGGATTGCGGGATCGAGGTTCTGATTGCGGGGGGAGATCTGCCTCATATCGGTGCGGTCAGTATTGCTGATCCCGGAGGGCACATCCATACCGTGATCTTTGAAGGACATAAGGATCAGCTCATAAGCAAAGAATGGGCGGAAGCGCTGTACGGAGCTTATCAGGTTCCGGCAGTTGTGTCCGTCGGCATTCATTATGACCATATTGACGCTGACGGAATCGGACTGGTTATGACAGAAATAAAAAAGGTGTTAACCCAAATCGTAACTATTTAGAACCCCATTCGTAAAACCGTTGCTTCGCAGCTCGAGTTTTACTCAATCAAATAGACGCCCGTACAAATTCCACGAATTCCTTGGCAATGTCGGTGCGGGAGTTTTCTCTGGACGCTGCCAGCCAGATATCGGCATGTGCCCTGGGTTCAAGATTCAGTACCTTAACATGCACATTTCCCTCGAAATTTTTGGCAAGTCCGCGCATGCAGGTTGTTACGGTATTCAGATCATTGATGACAGAGTCTTCCCAGTTTCCTTCGCTGACGGAGATTCTGGGAGAAATGCCGGCTGCCGCAAAAAGAGAAGAAATATATTGATACATCAGTGAATTCTTAGTATAACGATGATAAAACACATCGTCCGAAAACTGCTGCAGGGATACGGTTTCATTTGAGGATAAGGGATGGTTGGCAGGAACAACCATCATCATATAATCGCTGGCATATAGAAAAGAATCAAAGACCTCAGCACAGCCTGATATATTACGGATAAAGGCAACGTCTACTTTCCCGGTTTCAAGCATTTTAATCAGTTCATCGGTCGAGGCAAGCTGCACCTCCAGCGTTGCATTCGGATGTCCCTTTTTGAATTCAGCAAGACGGGTGGTAATCCCGTAGTAAAAAGGAAAGTCTACCGTTCCGATTACAAGGTGATTGGCTTTTCTGAACTGGATGCGTTCAATCTCACGCTTAAAGGAGCGCTCTTCATCCAGCATGTTCCTTGCGTGGGTAACAAGTGCTTCGCCATAAGGTGTGAGCTTCATTTTCTGTGTTGTCCTTTCGAATAACGGAACCTCATAGCATTCTTCCAGTTGTTTGATATGTCTGGAAAGAGTAGCCTGACTGGTCTGAAGCTGTATGGCTGCTTTGGAAAAGCTGTTTGCTTCTTCCAATATAAGAAATTCATTCAAAATAGATGTTTCCAACGTTGCCCTCCGGTCCCTGATAAGGGATATCATTGCTGTGTGTATCATGTATTTCTATGGCATAATCAAGAAAGATCGCCGCAGGCTTTGACAATGGTGGATCCTTCAGATAATAAAGGTTCAGGTAAACAGGTGGCACAGGGGATATTTCAATCATGGAAACGGGATGCTTTTTTATGGCAATAATATCGCTTGCAGTGGTTAAGGATACTCCGATCCCCGCAGAAACAAGCTCAGCCAGATTGTTGGTGCCATGTATTGTAAAATCGACCTGAGGTTCAAAGCCGGCATCGTGGCAAAGCGCCAGACTGTAATTATATAGGAACGAGCCCTCCGGAAAAAGGATAAATTTGTCATTGGACAGCTCGGACAGATTGACACTTCTTCGTCCGGATAAGGGATGATCCTTTGGCAATATGGCGACCAGACGGTCGGATGACCATGGGAAGATATGGTAATCCGGATTCGTTGGCCTAGAATCAACGGAAAAGACCAATTCATATCCCATGTTAAAGGTCTGCTGTAGGGTTACCGTACGGCTGAATTCACCGGAGGCAATCGAATACTGAGGGTAGCGGGTCTGAAAATGATCTGAGAGCATATTGACAATATGGTCACAATTCATGGAACGTGCTATCGCAATTTTAACAATGGAGGAATTTTTAACATCCAGCTCTGCCAGTCTGGTATTAAAATCTCCGCATATGGATCTCAGGTTATAGGCAAAGGATAAATACAAAGCCCCATATTCAGTGAGTTCAACGTGCTTGGAACATTTGGTAAAAAGCTTGTGGGAAATATCTTCTTCCAGGAGATGCATATGCTTTAACAGACTGGATTCTGACAGATATAGTTCATCTGCGGCTTCAAACAGACTGCCGGTTTCGCACAGCTTTATAAATTCGGCATAGTAGACTAAGGTATCGTGCATATTGTTCCTCCGGATTCTATATGGTTCTGAACAGATGCTCTTATTTTAACATGGAAGCATAAAAAAGAAAAGCGGGAGAGAAAAAGATTTATGCAATAAATGAATAAAACTAAAAACAGGTACCATTGAGAAGATTTCATTTTTGTGATACGATATGCGTTAGAGAAAACGGACAGCTGCGTAGCAGATATAAGATAGGGGTTGAGCCAATGGAAAATACAAGATGGAAGAGGATATCCGGAATATTGATTTTGTTTCTGATCATAGTGATATATTCGTTCTACAGAATGCATCATGCAGATACGGAATCCATAACCATAGGAGTTGATAACAGTAAGGTCGGAATCGTGAAAAGCGGCGGAGAAGCGGTTTTTATTGATCTGGACGATATAAACAGGATGGAACTTGCGGATAGCTATGAGGAAGGTAAGGAACTGGAATACAGGATCTATGCAGATGAAAAAACCGGTATATATGTGATAATTTGGACAGAAGATACCGTGTATGTCGTGAACACAGCAAATAAAGAGACAACAAAGACGGTATATAAGGATATCCAGAAAGCGATAGAAAAGCGACTATAATATAATTGTTGTAATAAAATTCAGAAGCTTTTAATGATCTTGAGATGGGATTTATTCAGATTATGAATAAGTCTCATCTTTTTTTGATTTGAAAATACGAATATGGGAATCTATGATTAAGATATCATCAGCGATAATCAATAACAATCAATAACAAAGGAGAAGGAAAGCTATGAAGAAAAAATTGATTTCAGTAATTTTGGCCACATCCATGGCATTGAGCTTAATGGCGTGTGGAAGCACAGGGGTAGCAGAATCAGGGACAACAGAATCCGGGACGGAGGTTTCCGCAGAGGATGAAACGAGTGCTGCGGCAGCGGAAAGCTCCGTATCGCTGACCGACAAGGCGAACATTGATAATTCTGTAGAAAGAGACAGTATCACAATCGGATGGCAGGATGCGACGACGCTTGCTCCGTGGGGAACCAACAATGATACTCCGGGCAACTATGAGGTCTATGAAATGCTCTATGAATGTACGTCAGGCGGCGAGCGTTATGGAGTACTTGCAGATGAAAGCAAGGGAAGCTTTAATCCGGGATGTGATCACGAGGACGGCACAGGAATCTACACCGTATATATCTATGATTACATTGTAGATCATGCGGGAAATCCGGTTACGGCATCGGATGTTGCATTCAGCTATAACTACCAGTTTAACAATGAGACAACCTCCGGATGGGATGATTTTGTGGAAGCTTCTGCGATAGATGATTATACGGTGCAGTTTGAATTTACGAAGGAACAGTCCAATCTGGGATGGTTTGATAATTTCTTCTGCCGATGCTTTATCGTTGACGAAGATTCTTACAATGCTTCTCCGTCGAAAATCTCAACGGATATGTGTGGAACAGGACCGTATAAGTTTGTTAATTATACATCAGGATCAAACCTGGTACTTGAGAAGAATGAGGATTACTGGCAGAAGGATGAGCTTCGTCATCAGGAACAGCAGGCCAATGTGAAGAAGCTTACTTTTCAGTTTGTTTCCGAGAATGTGCAGCGTGTAAACGGAGTGGCTACCGGTTCACTGGACATGGTTCAGGATATGGCATTTGAAAGCATTACAGATTTTGTGGATGGCGGACAGTATGCAGACAAGGCGAACGTACAGGTGTACTCCCAGAAGTTTATTTATTATCTGGATTCCAACTGCAGTGAGGATTCCCCCATGCATGATGAGAATTTAAGAAAAGCCGTATACTATGCGATTGATCAGGATGGACTGGTCACTGCACTTGGCGGATCGTTTTCCAGATTATATGCATATGCGAATGATTATTACAGTGACTACGATATGGTAGACTGGGAGAACGTTGAGACCTACAATTCCAAGAAATCCGTAGATGCAGATACGGTAAAGAAATATCTGGATGCTTCGGATTACAAGGGCGAGACCCTTACGCTTATGGTAATGAGTACCTTCGCAGATACTGCAACGATTATGGCTGCACAGCTTGCTGCATATGGAATCAATGTTGAGCTGCTTCAGGTGGACAACGCAACCGCTAATGCAACACAGGCAGATTCAACGGCATGGGATATGACGTTTGGCATGATGGCCGGAGATTATAACGTTCAGGCATGGCTGCATGATTTTTCGTATAACAATTCGGCAACAGGTGACCGTACAACTACCTTTATTGTGGATGATGAGTGGAATGATCTGCTGAACCTGTGTAATACAGAAGAAGGACATACCGCAGAAAATATGCTGGCATGGTGGCAGATGGCAGCAGAGCACGCATACACAATGGGTGTTTATGCAGGAAATAACTATAATATTGTTCCGGAAGACTGTGTTTATGTCTGTCAGGGAGATAAGTTAAGATTCCTTCCGGGAGCATGCTGTTTCAAAGCACAGTAAGCAGGAGAACTATAGGATCGATTCCGGGCTTAAGTATAACCCGGAATCGGCTTGATAAAAGTGAGGATCTTATCATGTGGAAATACATTTTAAAAAGAATTCTGTGGCTTGTTGTCATTATGGTTTGTGTGGCTGTGGTGATCTTTATTATCCTCTGGTTTGTTCCGGGAGATCCGGCGCAGATTATACTTGGAACGGGAGCTACGCAGGCGGATATCGAGCGGCAGAGGGAAATCATGGGATTGAATTCCCCATTTATCGTACAGCTTGGACGTTATCTGAGCGATGTTTTCTTACATCTCGATTTTGGAAACTCTTATGTATACGGAACACCTGTAATTCAGGAATTTGCAGCCAGACTTCCAAGAACCCTTGGACTTGGATTGATCTCTATGGCACTTAATATTGTGATCGGGATTCCGCTTGGTGTCAATGCAGCTATTCATCGGAACAGCTTTCAGGATCAGGGACTTCTGATCATGGCAATGGTATTTATCTCCGTACCGCAGTTCTGGCTTGCACTTATGATGGTTGTTCTGTTCTCGGTCAAACTTGGGTGGCTTCCTCCATATGGTATTGATGGATGGCAGTGCTGGATCATGCCGGTGCTTGCAAATTCATTGTCCGGAATTGCAATGAATGCAAGACAGACACGCTCGGCAGTACTTGAAACGATCCGCGCGGATTTTGTAACAACAGCAAGGGCTAAGGGCTTGTCCGAAAAGGTTGTTATTTATAAACACATGCTTCCCAATGCATTAATTCCGGTGGTAAACGCGCTGGGAATGCAGCTTGCCATGGTGGTAGGAGGTACCGTTGTGATTGAGCAGGTATTCTCTTTTCCGGGTATCGGACAGTATCTTCTTACCGGAGTAAGCAGCCGTGACTATCCGGTTATTCGTGGATCCGTTCTGATTCTTGCAATGTTTTCGGCTGTGATTACACTGCTGGTGGATCTGTTCTATGCATATCTGGATCCCAGAATTAAGGCTCAGTATGTGAATTACGGAGCAAAGACGAAGGGAGGAAAGAAATAATGGCAAAGAACAATGCAGCTCCCAGACCAACGAAAAAGAAAAAGCAGACACAGCTCTCCCAGATTATGGGGCGACTCAGAAAAAATAAAGTCGCCATGGGCGGACTGATCGTGCTGATGATCATCATTCTGGCGGCCGTTTTCGCACCACTGATCGCTCCGTATGATCCGAACTATATGGATTATACAGCATTAAACCAGACGCCGAGCGCAGCGCATATTATGGGCTGTGATAACCTGGGACGTGATATTTTCAGCCGTATCATCTATGGCGGAAGGTATTCTTTGTCACTCGGTCTGATCTGTGCAGTGATCGGAATGGTGTTTGGGGTATTCTTTGGCACAATGGTCGGTTATTACGGTGGACAGGTGGACAATATTGTCATGAGAATCTGCGATGTCTGGATGGCGATTCCGGCAACGCTGCTGGCAATTATCATTTCGGCATCATTGGGCTCCGGATTCGGATATACCATACTGGCACTGACGATTGGCGGAATTCCCGGTTCTATCCGTGGTACGAGGGCAATGGCGCTGAAAGAACGGGAGATGGAATATCTTGAGGCAGCAAAGGCGATGAATTGTTCACAATTTAAAATCATGTTTAAGCATATGATGCCCAATATTATCGCACCTACGATTGTCGGTACAACAGGACAGATCGGGGCGACGATGATGTCGGCAGCGGGGCTTTCCTATATCGGACTGGGGATTCAGCCGCCGACAGCAGAGTGGGGAGCAATGTGTTCTGCAGCACGTGATTACATTATCAAATACCCGCATATGATGATCTGGCCGGGCATTGCAATCCTGATAACAGTTCTTGCAATTAATATGTTAGGTGATGGACTCCGTGATGCTATGGATCCACGACTTAAGGACTAGGAGAAAAAGTATGAGTGAAAGCTATTTGTCCATTCGTAATTTAATAGTGGAATATTCCTCGGGTGGAGAGGAGGTTCAGGCGGTTAACGGTATTGATCTGGATCTGAAAAAGGGCGAGACACTGGGGCTTGTCGGTGAGACAGGAGCCGGCAAGACAACGATTGCCAAGGCAATCCTCAGAATCCTTCCCATACCGCCTGCGAAAATAATCAGCGGCCAGATAAAACTGGACGGAACGGATCTGCTGACTTTGTCGGAGCATGAGATGCAGAAAATCCGTGGAAACAAGATTGCCATGATCTTTCAGGATCCAATGACTGCACTGAATCCGACGATGACGGTTGGAGACCAGATTAACGAGGTTGTGTTAAGACATAATCACATTTCAAGCGAAGATGCGACCAAAAGAACGATTGAGATGCTGGAAATGGTCGGAATTGCTGCTGTCCGCTTCCATGATTATCCCCATCAGTTTTCCGGTGGCATGAAACAGAGAGTTGTCATTGCCATGGCACTTGCCTGTAACCCGGAGCTGCTTTTGGCAGATGAACCGACAACAGCTCTTGATGTAACCATACAGGCACAGGTTCTGGAGATGATCAAAGCACTGAAAGAGAAATTCAACACCTCCATGATACTGATTACCCATGATCTTGGGGTCGTTGCAGAGACGTGTGATAAGGTAGCAATTGTCTATGCGGGTGAAATTGTAGAATATGGTTCCCGGGAGCAGATTTTCCGAAATCCGGCACATCCGTATACCAGAGGGCTTTTTGCTTCTCTTCCGAAGCTGGACGATGATTCAAAGAGACTGAAACCGATCAAGGGACTGCCGCCGGATCCGACGAATCTGCCTGCAGGATGTAAATTCTGCCCGAGATGTCCTCATCAGGGAGAATGCAATGAGGGAATCAGCCATCAGCCACAGGCAGTCGAACTGGAAAAGGGACATTTCGTGAGCTGTTACAAAACAGGAAAGAGAGGTGTATAAGATGGCATTGCTTGAGGTAGAGCATTTGAAAAAATACTTTAACGTTGGAGCAGGTGTGAACCATGCTGTCGATGATATTACCTTTTCCATTGAAAAAGGCCGAACGATGGGAGTTGTTGGTGAATCCGGCTGTGGAAAAAGCACCCTGGGAAGAACCATCATCCGTCTGCTGGATGCAACAGATGGAAATGTACGTTTAAATGGTGAAGATATTACCTATGCAAAAGGGAAGGAGCTCAGAAAGCTTCGGGAAAAAGTAAGTATTGTATTTCAGGATCCGTATTCAAGCTTAAATCCGAGGTCTTCCGTAGAGTCAACGATCCGGGAGCCGCTTCAGGAGGCGCATCGTTTTTCCAAGACGCAGATCAACGAACGCACGCAGGAGCTGATGGATCTTGTGGGAATTGAAGAACGCTTGAGACTTGCTTATCCGCATGAGATGGATGGCGGGCGCAGACAGAGAGTAGGAATAGCCAGAGCATTGGCTTTGAATCCGGAATTTATCATGTGTGATGAGCCGGTATCAGCCCTGGATGTGTCTATTCAGGCACAGGTATTAAATCTGCTGATGGATCTTCAGGAACAGATGCAGCTTACCTATATGTTTGTAACGCATGATCTGTCAGTCGTGCGTCATATTTCGGATGATATCTGTGTGATGTATCTGGGACAGCTGGTAGAGACATCCCCTTCCAGGGAGTTGTTTCAAAGGCCACTGCATCCATATACCAAGGCGTTGCTTTCGGCAATCCCTTCGATAGATCTGGATCACCCGATGCAGCGCGTCCAGCTTAAGGGAGAGATTACTTCGGCAATTAATCCGGAACCCGGATGCCGGTTTGCAGCACGTTGCCCTTATGCGTGTGAAAAGTGTAAAGAACCGCAGCAGCTGACAGAAGTGGAGCCAAGACATTTTGTTTCCTGCTGCAGAGTAAAAGAAATCAATGATTAAGTGAGGGTTCCAGATGAGAAGAAGTCAGATGGGAAATGATATATATGGTGTGAAAAGCAATTGGAAGCTGGAACAGTGGTCAGGCGATACGGCGGAGACCGGCTTCCGGCATAGTGATTATTATCACAGGTATTTTCACGGATATACAGAACTTCGGAGAGAAAAGCCGGATGGTAAATATAACATTGAGCGATATTATACGGCGGATTGGTATCGGCAGGATTGTTCAGATGGAAGATGGGTTTTGCAGAAAATACTGCTGCTTGGGCTTGCCCTGCTTTCTGCCCTTGGGTATTTCTGGCTCATGTCAAGACCGGATCTGAAAGGTAATACCTCTCGTGCTGTTGCTGTTCCGGGTTTGGCTTCTGTAGTATTTCTTATCTTACTGGCAGCCTCTGCAGTCGGTTATATGTCAGCAAAGAGAAGGATGACCTGGTGGGAGCATCACATCAGCACAGTAAGAATCAGACGCTATACCATTCTTTCGGGCGGAATGATGATGTGTACCGGAGTTATTGCGCTTCTGCAGGCCGTTGCGACTGGCGAATATTCCGTGGCAGAGCTTGGACTGGCCTCCGGCATTCTGATGACAGGATGCATACCGCTGCTTATGTATTGTCTGGAAAAGAAGATGCATTATACAACAGAACCCAATAATGTGGAGCTTCCGCAAGGAGAAAAACACTTAATCAGCTAGGAGATGACAATGGATAAGGATGTTGTACATATTACTGCGGTTACCAATGTAAAACCAGATGGAGAAAAGTGTACAGAAGCAGTAATTGAATATAAAGAGAATATCGATAATTCGATTCTGGAATTGGATACTTATGAAGTGAAGGATCGGACAGTTATCAGAATCGAAGCTGAGGGCAGTAAGGTCACATTGTATCTGGATGAAAAGGATAAGCTGGCTGCAACGATACGGCCGGGAATGCCATGGAAGGGGAGATATGCGTCCCTGACCGAGGCAGAGGTTCTGATCAGACAAAACCGGGACATCCGAACACAGAATGGCAGGATCATAGAAAAAACAGACGGATGGATGAAATCGGATCAGGTTTGCAATAAGGAAGAAGAGCTTTTTATCCAGATGAAATACCAGAACCAGAATTATAATCTGTATATCCCAAAGAATTATGATCCGAACCGGAAATATCCTCTGGTACAGTTTATTCATGATGCCGGGGCGTGCGGTAAGGACACAAGACTTGCTTTGGCGCAGGGAATGGGTGCGTTGGTCTGGGCGTCGCCGGAGGTGCAGAAGGATCATCCGTGCTTCGTATTTGCACCGCAGTTTGACGGTCCGCCCATTGTGGATGATGACTGGAACGTGGATGAGCGGCTGGAGGATGCCAAGGAAGCGCTTGATAATGTGCTGGAGCTCTACAGTATTGACCGGAACCGCATTTATACAACGGGTCAGTCCATGGGATGTATGGCATCCATTGTGCTCAATGTGCGTTACCAGAATTATTTTGCGGCCTCTTATCTGGTGGCAGGTCAGTGGGATGAAAGAAATATCCGGGGACTGGAAAAACAGAAGCTGTGGATGCTCTGCTCGCAGGGAGATGCAAAGGCATTTCCAATCATGAATCAGATGTGTGTCAATATGGAGCGTGCAGGTGCAAAAGTTTTCAGACAGGTGATCAATGCTGGTTTATCTCAGGAGAAGTATGCAGAGATTGCAGACGAAATCGCGAAAGAGAAGCCTAATATTATTTTTACACCATACAAGCTGGAGACCGTGGCAGACGGCTGGCATTCCGATGGTGGGGAACACCATGTAACTACATGGCAGACAGCCTATGACATTAAAATGATCCGTGAGTGGATGTTTGCACAATGCAGGGGGGAATAGGTATGCTGGTCGATTTTTCATCAAAGCACAATATTTTGATCCACCATAAAGACGGAAGCTATACGCCTATGGATGAGCCCTATTATGAGGTGACCAGGATTGATGAGACAACCTGGCAGATCATGAGCTCCGGGGATTATCATTATCTGCTTGTCGGTGAGGATGAGGGAATTGCCATCGATACCGGATATGGAGCCGGGAATCTAAGAACATTCCTGGAACAATTGTGTGGCAGACCTGTCCGGTATGTGATTAATACACATCATCATTTTGATCATGCTGCCAATAACTGCTATTTTGAAAAGGCGTATATGGCACAGGAGGCTCTTCCGCTCGTTTCCGTTCCGTATAACAGTTTTAAAGGAATGGACTTCTTTAAGGATAGCTATGAAAAGGTTGTGGTAGAGGATGGGATGGTCATTCCTTTCAAAGGAAGGGAGCTGCAGATCTTTCGGATCGGGGATCATACGAAGGATGGGATCGCCATTCTGGATCGAAAAAACAGGTATCTGTTTTCAGGCGATGAATTCATGCTTCACGGAAAAACCCTGTCGGGTTCCGCAGAGGAGTGGAACCGGAATCTGAAGAAATTAGCGCAGTATCGGGATGCATTTACGATGATGTACGGTGGACCGGGAACCCTCCCGGCAGAAACCTTTGATATTTTTAAAGAGGCCTCTGATCTGATGCTTCAGGGAATAGAAAGTGCACCTTTGCCGAAGAATATAATTTCTCCGCCTTCCGAACAGCCGGAGCATAACGGACACAAGGTATATGATTGTCAGATTCCGCATATCGAGGATATCCCGAAGGGCGGTTTCTTCGGTGCGGCAAAGAAAAAGGTACTGCTGTACAGGAACTATAGATTCGAATATGGTAATTGAATAGTTACCGAATAGGAATACGGAATCCGCATGAAAATGCAGTGAGTTAAAATCAGAACACAGGAATGGAAAGGAGGAGATGAAGTGAAGGTCGGAGCAGGGAATGCACAAATTGTATTTCAGAAAGAGCTGTTCCCTTTGGAAGGCTTTTGCGGAATCCATGATCTGCCGAGGGTCAGTGTGCTTATTATCGAGGATGTGCAGAAGGTGGCCATTGTGTCGGTCGAGATGGTTATGTTGTGGGATGACTTAATTAGTCAATGCAAGAAAGTCGTGGAGAAACTCACGAATACGTTGGCTGGAAATGTGTGGATTCATGTCACTCATGCAATTACAACTCCGCATGCTCCCGGAGGCCCACAGATCGGACTGGGCGGTGAAGTGACCGAAAACAAGTCCGATTCTCCGGAAACAGAATTACTGCAAAAAAGAGGCTGTTATGAAAAAGCAGTCATGCAGGCATTGCAGGAAGCAGCAGAAAACGCTTCCATATTAAGGGAAGCAGAGCTGTTTGTCGGTACGGGATTCTGTGATCTGATCCGCGGCAGAGATATTGAGACTCCGGATGGCTGGTGGATAGGAATCGACGGTGTCGGTGAATCCAACGAGACGATGACGGTCTTGAGCTTCCGGGATACGAATTCTGATCTGATTGCGGCATTGATCAGTTACGGAATGAAGCCATGTGTCATTGATAATTCCGAAATGGACAAAGGCAAACGCCTTGTTTCTGCAGATGCGCCGGGACTTTGCTGCAGAGAACTGGAAAATGCTCTTGGAGAGCCGATTCTCTATTGCACGGCGGCAGCAGGAGATCGTGTGCCGGTTCGGACGGCCTGGTATGACCGGATTGGATCGGACGGCTTGCTCGAGACCGTAGATCTTGGAGTGGAAAAAGGAATTGCATTTGCCGGGGAGCTTGGACATGAGATGGCGCAGGAAGCAATGAGGATTATCAGAGAAGCAGAACCGGATGAGGTGCATGGGGTTTCTCACAAAACAGGAAAGTTTGAGTGGGAGACGAAGGAGCGTGTTCCAATGCGGCCCTACAGGGAGCTTACATTCAAGGGAAATGGCTTTAAAGAGGTGCCTGTGGAAGTGATTTCCTTCGGAAATGTAGCATTGGTTGCCGGAAAACCGGAGATCAATGCCCTTACGGAAAGACAGCTTCAGGAAAGGTCGAAATATACACATACACTTTATTTATCAATGGTAAACGGAGGTATGAAGTATATGCCGGATCTGGATTCTTATCGCAGGATCTCGTGGGAGGCACAGGCATCCATGTTTCTGCCCGGGGCTGCAGAAATGTTTGTCGATACGGCAATCAAATTAATGGAGGAAAACTAAGATGACTAAGCCAACACAGATAGAGGAACCCAAAGTAACGATTTTGGATATTCGGATAGCGGTTGCTGTTCTGATCTGCTTCCTTGTGAGTACTTTTTTAAGCAATGCGGGATTCCTTTTTACCGTTGGAGAGAAGCACATTGAGATCATTCAGAAGATGACGGCCTGCATTGCATGTCTGTTGTGCTGTCAGGATAATCTTACAATCAGTCGGAAGGCAGGAGTGAATCGTATCATCATTACCTTAATCGGCGGATTGACCGGAATCGGTGTGATCTTACTGGATAATCTGATAGGAAACGATTGGATTATGGCAGCGTTGATGTTTATCGGTATTATTGTAACGTTGCTACTTTGTAAAGCTGCCAGGGTTCCGTATATTAACGCAAGAATCGGAGGTGTTACCTTTGTTCTGGTTACCTGTACGCTACATGCCGGTGAGAGAATTTATTACGGCTGTTTCCGTTTTATTTCAACCATCTTTGGGGTTCTGGTTGTCATGCTGGTAACCTGGATTTTTTCCTTTTTTCAGAAGAAAAGGGTTAAACAAGGCTGATAGATTCGTAGAGCAGAAAGGAGTTTTATGAGAGTAAAGGAAATTAAGGATATAGATGGATTTTTTAAGGCTCTGGAGAAGTGCCGGGGCAGGGTAGAGCTTATTACTGATGAGAAGGATGTACTAAATCTCGCGTCTAAGCTGACACAGTTTATCGGACTGACCAGAGTGTTCAGTAATCCCCATATCAAGGAATATGAAATCGTCTGCTATAATATGGAAGATTATGATCTGATCAAGGATTACCTGGTTCCGGTAGAACCGTAAAATCCGAATTATTGCAGCGATTCCGAATGGAACAGTTTATTATTACACAGATCAATAAATAGCTGCGCATTTTTGGATAATGGTTTATCATTGCGATAGCAGATGGAGATCTGGGATGAAATAACCGGTGTGATTGGAACTGCACGCCAGGGCTCATAGGTTCGCTTGGGGCCGTTTTCGGGAAGGGCAAGATGCACATCCATCAGAAGGGCAACGCAGTTCTGGTTCGTGACCATATCCAATATGGAATCAATGCGGTGACTGGTGTACACGATGTTCGGAACGAAGCTGGCATTCTGGCATGCGCTCATGGACATCTGGTACATAAGAGAGCCTTCCTTGATCAGGCAGAAGCGCTCATTTTTTAACTGTTGAAGTGTAACGGATGCCGATTGTGCCAACGGATGGTGAATCGGCATCAGTGCAATCAGACGATCCTTTAAATAAGGGATTCGGGTGACCCGTGTATCGTTCAGAAAATTCTTTTCAAAGCTTGCTTTGTCTTCACGCTGGAAAATAATTTCACAGCTTTCGTTTTCAAGATAACTCATCAGATTAACAGGATCATCCTCTGTAGTACGGATGGTTGCATCCGGATACGTGATCTGGAATTGTGAGAACAACTGCGTAATATGATATTGCGGCATGGAAGGAAATACACCTATGGTCAGAAGTCCGTTTTCGATGTTTTTCAATCTCTGCAGATTAGAAAGTCCCTCGTATTCAAAATGGGTGATGGATTTCGCATATGGTAAGAAGGCCCTGCCATAGCCGGTAAGCTCCACGCGGCGTGTCGTCCGTGTGAAGAGATCAACACCGAGCTCGTTTTCGAGACATTTGATATGCTTGGATAATGTTGACTGGTTCATATAGAGCCGGTCAGAGGCTTCCCAAAAGTTTTTCGTTTCTGCAAGAACAACAAATTCCCTAAGATTATCTGTATTCATAACGCATGGATCCTTTAAGTCAGATTTTGACTTAATTCTAATGGAAGCAGAATTGTTTGTCAATGAAGCACCGTATATAATACATGGAAGGAGGTATAGAAGCATATGTACGATTTAACATTTGATCCAAATCATTATGAAGTAAAAACATGCAGAATCGGAGAGCGCAGCGTTACCTACCGGGCGTTTGAACATATTGTGTACTGCGCTAATCCGGCAAGCCATGTGCAGACATTAAATATTTATGCGCCGGAAGGATACTATCAGGGAGAGACGATACATGGTTATTCCTTAAAGACGGCTCCGATCTTTGCCCCGAACACGGTTGGCGGTTATATGGAAGGCCCGGCGATGGAGGTTGGAATCGACCGATTCAGCCATAAGCCCAATACGGCATTTGAGGCACTGCTTCACGGATATGTTGTGATGTGCGCAGGAATCCGTGGACGCAATACCGGAATGCAGTCCGGGGAATTCTTTGTGGGAGGAACCGGAGAAAACAGTGAGGTGGTCAAGGAAGCACGTACCGGATGTGCACCGGCGATCATTGTTGATATGAAAGCAGCGATCCGCTATATGAGACATAATGCAGAGCTTGTGCCGGGAGATGTGGAGAAGATCATTACCAACGGTACATCCGCAGGAGGAGCCTTATCCGCATTAGCCGGAGCAACCGGAAATGCGAAAGAGTATGCACCGTATCTTAAAGAGATCGGGGCAGCGGATGAGCGCGACGATATCTTTGCGGCGAGCTGTTATTGCCCGATTCACAATCTGGAGCATGCGGATGCCGCATATGAATGGCTTTTTCAGAAGGAAACGGTCTTTCATATGACAAGGTTTGAGATGAGTCCGCAGGGACCGAAGAGGATTCCGGTTGTAGGAGAGCTCAGTGCGGAACAAAAGAAATTATCTGCCAAGCTGAAGGCACAATTTCCGGCCTATGTCAATTCCCTGTGCCTGAAAGACGATACCGGAAGGAAACTCATGCTGGATCAGGATGGGGAAGGCTCCTTTAAGGATTATGTGCTGGGATTTCTGTTAGCCTCTGCCACAAAGGAGATGGCAACGCACGATTCACAGCATCGTCTGCCGGAGCTGATGGTTCAGGGAAGCGCGATTGATGAGCAGGAGTATATCACCTTTGATAACGGACAGGCAACGCAATTGGAGGTGGATGCCTATGTTTCGAATATCACACGTATGAAACCGACGCCTGCATTTGATGCTCTGACGCTGGACAGCCCGGAAAATGAAGAATTCGGTGATGAAAAAGTAATGGCAAGACATTTTACGGACTTTGCAAAGGATCATTCGAAGGCCGATGGGGAGAAAGCTGACGAGCAGATGATCCGGCTGTTGAATCCGACAGAGTTCATCGGGGTGTGCGATACGACGAAAAACTGGAGAATCCGGCATGGTGCGTTTGACCGGGATACCTCTATTGCAATTCCAGTTATCCTTGCCACCTTGCTCAAGAATAAAGGCTGTCAGGTAGATTTTGCATTACCCTGGGGTCTGCCTCACAGTGGGGATTACGACCTGGAGGAATTGTTTGCATGGATTGATCAGCTTGCAGTAACAGTTTAACCATGCAGAAATGATTGTATAAGATGACAGTGGGAGCTTGCTCATTAAGGGCAGCTTATACAATCATTTCTATAGGGCGGATGCCTGACATGAAATAAGTTGCCGGAAAATATGTATAATCCGGCAACTTATGATTGGACAACAGTTGTTTATAAAACGATGTACTAGTTAACTAACACGAATTCCCACTGCTACTGTTCGGCACCAACGTAGTTGATGCCGAAAATTTGGTTTCCATTGCTCTGAATAGATTGCGTTAATGCAAGATTGCTTTTACAATTAACAATCCTAAAGTAGCCATTGTTCAATGATTCGATTTTCCACTGTTGGTCACTGGCCGATACGTTGTCCCAAATATAAACATCTGAATTGTTTTCCATACCATAGCAATCTAAAACCCGTCCGGATCTTTGGTTTTCTAAGATATATGTTGATTCGTCATTTAGAGTTGAAATCTTCCATTTTTGGTTAGAGACACCTGTCCAAATATATGAATAGCATAATGCACCATTTTCTGAATTCCAATTATCCAAAACGAGACTATTGGCTTTGTTAATAAGCTTGTATACATGATTGGTCGCAAATGCTGTGGGATCTTGGTTATCCACTAAATTGATGGTGTCTTCATTAATTTTAAATGTCCATAGGGGTAACATTGGTTTATCTGCTTCGGCGTTAATAGCATAAACATTCGTAACAAGCGAAGCAAGCAGATAAAACATCAGTGACGTACATAGTATGAATTTTCTTCCTGTTAATATTCTTCTCATTAATAGTTCTCCTTTCATTTTGGCGCGAAAACGTTTCCTCGATCCTTTTGAAGAATTATGTTAATCATTTTTAACATATCATCTATTCTCCTGAAGTACAATTTGTTATTTTTAACAAGCCTCACGTATGCAGAATGGTGATTTTTAACAAAACAATCATAGAAAACGTGTTTTTTATAAAATAATATTGACAATTCATGAAATGATAAGTATGATACAAATATACCGCAGAAACGTTACCGCAAACATGATGGAGGAACAAGAATGACAAATGGAAAGGTTACGATCAAGGACATTGCAAGAGAGGCAGGGGTGTCTGTATCCACTGTTTCACGAGCTATTAATAATTCCGGTCGTATTGATGCTCAGACGAAGGACAGAATCGAACAGATTATAAAGTCGCTTGATTATAGTCCCAACACAGCTGCACAGAGTTTGAAGACGCAGAGAACTCGTAATATAGTGTTGATTGTTCCGGACATCACGAATCCTTTCTATTCTAATTTGGCTAAGGAACTTCAGATCCTCGTTAAAAGTAAGAATTATATTCTGACGCTTTTTAATACCAACGAAAGTCTTACAGAGGAAATGCGAGCTATTGCATCTGCAAAGGAAATTTCTGCGGGCGGTATCGTTTTTGCATCGGTTGTGGAGCAACGTTGTGTTGTAGAGACATTGCTTAGCTGGGGTATTCCTTCCGTTCTGCTTAACTCTTATGAAGCCTGTGAACTGGATTGTGTGCATGGAGCAAATAGACTAGGAACCTACATTGCTGCAAAGTATTTGATTGAAGCAGGTCATAGTAGAATTGCCTTTATCGGTGGCACGAGAGGATCGCGAGTAGCAGCAAGCCGAAAAGAGGGATACATTCAAGCTCTGACGGAAGCAGATATTTCTGTTGATGATGATCTTCTTTTTGAAATGGGTTTTTCAGAGGATGCTGGTTATAAGGGTGCAAAGTACTTATCAACCGTGTCCCCTTTACCTACTGCAATTTGTTGTGCAAATGACATTATCGCTATGGGTGTCTTATCTGCACTTCGTGAAATGAAGATCTCCGTTCCTGAGCAGGTGTCTGTAACGGGCATGGACGATATTATATATTCTAGAATTTCCAGCCCGCCGCTTACTTCCGTGACCAATGACAGTAAGGAGTTTGCTCATGAGAGTTTTCGTTTGCTGTTTGAACGAATAGAAGCCAACGAGGATATTCCACCACGGGAAGTTATTATTGATAGGCATTTGGTTGAAAGAGAATCTGTCACAAAACATTTGTCATCAATTGAGAAACTTAATTGAAAATACTTAAGGAGGAAAGACAATGAAAAAATCAATGAAAAAAACAATTGCACTTTTACTTACATTTCTGATGACTCTGAGCATCGTTGGTTGCTCGGCAAAGAAAACTAACACAGATGTCAGTTCTACTAGCACCGAAGCAGAGGCTGGTACATCATCAGAAAATACGGATAACGTTGAAACAACTGCTTCAGATGGCATTGTCCTACATATGATGCTTACGGGAGCTGGACAGTGGGAAGATAAGTTACAGCCCATTGTTGATAAGTATTATGAAGAAACTGGTGTAAAGGTTGAGTTTGAATGCTATGAGCATACCAATTACTTCCCGGCATTAGAGGCTATTATGAGTACTAAGAGCAACTCTGTAGATGTAATTGGAGTGGATGCTCCCATGACTGCAGGTTATGTGGAAAATGGCTATATTATCCCCTTAAATGAGTATATTACTGATGATGAGATCAACCAGTATGTACCTGCTGCTGTTACTGCTGGTTCTTGGAAAGATAGCTTCTATGCTGCTCCGTTGAACAATTCTGCTCAGGCTTTGTATTTCAACCAAGGTTTGTTAGAGGAGGCAGGCATAACGATTCCCGATGCTGATCCAGACAATCGTTTGACATGGGATGAAGTAGTGGATATGGCTACCGAGGCGCTGTCCAAGCTAGATCCCGATGGAACTAAAGGTATTAATGGAATTGTTTTTGAGCAGAATACCACAGCATATCAGATGCTGGCACTACCCGAAAGCTTGGGAGAGTCTGCAATCGGCTCGGATGGCTACACAGTTGACGGTGTGATCAACACCGAGGGGTGGATTGAGGCAATGACTTTTTATCATGATCTGTATGAGAACGGACTTTCCCCTCGTGGTTTAACTTCTTCCGAGAATCAGGCGACCTTCACTTCTGGTAAGACACTGTTTTTCGTTGGCGGTATTTGGTGTGCAAGTCTTGATTATGCTGATGGTGTGACTTGGAATTATACTTATACTCCAGCTTTCAAGGGTCATGAAGATACAACTGCAACAGCAACTGGTTCCTGGCATCTGGGTGTATCTTCTTATAGTGAGCATCAGGCTGAGGCCGCAGCCTTTGTGAAATATCTGACCTTGGAGGAAGGCAATGATATGTGGTTGGAGGCTAATGGTGATATTCCTGCTCGTACTTCTGCTGTTGAGAAGTATCTGACTGATGAAGCTTATAGTGAATACCCATTGAGCATTCAGCGTATTGCGGCTTATGAGGCTGCTCACACTGCTGTACCTCGTCCTGTCACACCGGCCTATTCGGAGTATGAGGCTTTGATTAATTCCATGTTGAGTGATATTGCCAATGGTGCTGATCCAGCTACTGCTTTGCAAAGCTGTGTTGATCAGACTAACTCGCTGATGGCTAAGTACAAATAAAGAGTATATTCAGCACGGTATTTTAATTTGACCCTGCCCACGCTTGCTCTTGGGTGGGGTCAAGTACTATTGGGAGGTTATACTTGTGAAGTACCAAATAAAAACATCTATCGGGAAGTTGTTTCCCTATGTCGTGATCGCTCCTGCCGTGATCTTGATTCTGTTGTTTAAATTATATCCGATTCTATTAAATATTTGGAGTAGCTTTCAGTGGAAAGGCGAGTTTTCAGCATACAGCTACAAGTTGATCTTTGGTGACCCTGTTTTTTGGAAGTCTCTTTGGACAACCATCAAGTTTAATCTGATTCTGACCCCTTTGCAAATTGTCCTCTCCCTGGCTATGGCTCTATTGGTCAGCCAAAAGATCAAAGGCGTTGGGGTATTTCGGACGCTTTATTATCTTCCGGTCACTATTTCCATAACTGTGGCCTGTATAATGTGGAATATGATGCTTAATCCTTCCAATGGTGTTGTCAATAGTCTTCTGATGAAGATTGGCGTTGAAGCACAGCCGTTTTTTACTGGAAACAAGCAGGCTCTAGGTAGTATCATGGCATTATGTACTTGGAAAGGCTGCGGATACTGGATGATGTTTCTGATGGCGGGCATTAAGGATATTGACAACTCATTGTTTGAAGCCGCCAAAATTGATGGCGCATCCTATTGGCAGACGGTTTTTCGAGTTATTATCCCTCTTTTGAAAAAGACAGTTGCTTTTGTAGTGATAGCTGACACTACATCCAATTTGTTATTGTTTGCCCCTATGTATATGATTACAAAAGGTGGTCCGCAAAATTCTACCAATGTTCTAATGTACGAGGCATATAAATCTGCTTTTGTTTATGGCGATCAGACAAGAGCTTCTGCGTTAATGACGGTTTTACTGGTTCTTGTCGGTGTGATCATTGCTTTCCAGTTCCGTTTTTTGAATAAGGAGGATTAATTATGAAAATGAAACATTCATCAAAGATTATCTGCGTATTCCTCCTTGTGCTACTGGCGGCTATTGCAATATTTCCGTTACTATGGGCTATTACATCTTCTTTGCGCCCGGATACCGAGATTTATCAGTATGCGCTTCCGTTTCAGTGGCATACTTTTGTTCCTGTAGAGTTTACGATTGATGCATATAGAGCTCTTTTCACAGATTTCAATTTCCAGCGTCCTATTATAAATACGTTGATTGTATCTCTTCTCACGGTTATTTGCAGCTGTTTTGTAAATTCCATTGCAGCATTTGGATTTACATTTTTTAATTTTAAGGGAAAAAAAGTATTATATGCATTGGTATTAGTTTCTTTTATGGTTCCTTTTGAATCCATTGCAATTCCTCTTTATAAGGTCATCTATCAGTTTAACTGGGTCAACACATTTTGGGGATTGGTCGTTCCGGGTATTGCAGATGGATTGGTTCTGTTTCTGTTTGTACAATTTTTTTCAGGCATACCGGATGGATTGTTTGAAGCTGCTCGTATTGACGGAGCGAATTGGCTCCAGATCTATTGGCGCATTTTGTTACCAATGTCAAAACCGGTATTAATCACCGCGGCATTGATGGTTTTCGTTAATCAGTGGAATTCATTTCTGTGGCCTTTGCTGGTGGCTCATGGAAGGGAAATGCGATTGATTCAGGTGGCATTGTCAGACTTTACAGCTGAACATGTGACTTTATGGTCTTGTTTGTATGCGGCCTCTGTTGTATCAGCTTTGATCCCTCTGGCGTTATTTCTGCCTTTCCAGAAATACTATGTTGAGGGTATTACTTCTAGTGGACTTAAAGGATAAGGAAGGAGTTGTTTCATGGTTTTAGTAATTGGAAGTATCAATATGGATGTGTCTTTTCAGGTGCAGGATATTCCACATCCGGGAGAAACTGTTATGGCCTCTGGTGTGAAGAAAAATCCTGGCGGAAAAGGTGCAAATCAGGCATATGCTGCTGCAAAGCTCGGAGGTGAAGTGGTTATGCTGGGATGCGTTGGAGAGGACGAAAACGGAGACGCGCTATTGGCATCTCTTGATAGCGTGGGGGTTGATATATCCCATATTAAAAAACAAGCCGATAATGCAACGTCCAGTGCATTTATCTGTGTTTCCTCCAGTGGTGAGAACTCTATCGTTGTGGATTCCTCTGCCAATGCACTGCTTTCACCGGACTATTTGATTGAAAATGAATCGCTGTTTGAGAATGCGGAGTATTGTGTTCTTCAAATGGAAATACCATACGAGACGGTATCTGCAGCGATTATGCTCTGCAAGAAGCATAATGTAAAGATTGTGCTGAATCCTTCCCCACTGACTGCGTTTAAAAATGAACTTTTATGTGGAGTGGATTATCTAGTGCCAAATGAGACTGAGGCGTCCAAGCTGATCGGTATGCCTTATGAGCAGACCGTAGAGCAGGACTGGATTTCCTTTATGCAGGTATACCATATTGGAAATCTGATCATTACATTGGGAAAGAGAGGATGCCGTTATTATAATGGAAGAGAATTATCACAGGAGTATGTCTCGCAAAAAAGAACAGCAATTGATTCAACGGGTGCTGGTGATACATTCTTAGGTGCTTTGGTTGCAGCTTTGTCACAGGGCAGTACGATCCAAGATGCGATTCGTTATTCAAATGCGGCTTCTGGGATAGAAGTGACAAGGCAAGGTGCACAACAAGCTGTGCCAACAAAGGAGGAGGTAGAACATGAACTCAAAAAACATTTTAATTGACACTGATATTGGTCCTGACTGTGATGACGTGGCTGCAATAGCTATGCTGAATATTTATGCCAACCGTGGACTTTGTAGGATTCTTGGTATTGGTCATTGTACATCCAATATTTACGGATCTGGAACAATAGACGCAATCTGCCGTTTTTACGGTAGACCTGATGTTGAGATAGGTACCTATAAAAAACCTGATTTTCTATGCGATGAAAAATGTAGCATCTATAACAAAATGATCACAGAGGAATTTCCTAATCGATATCGTGATAAACAGCCTGAGGATGCTTGCAAGATGTATCGTCGGATTCTTGCCGAGCAGCCAGATCGAAGCATAGAGTTTATTGCTATTGGGCCTTTGAATAATCTTTCTGATCTTTTGAATTCAACAGCAGACCAATATTCGTCTCTGGACGGAAGAGAACTGGTTGCTAAGAAAGTGACTCGTCTGGTTATGATGGCTGGCATCTTTACAGCAGAAAATGAAGAGGCCAATGCAATGGTTAAAGAGTTAACCGGATATACTGCAACAGATATGGAAGAATTCAATGTTGTTTGCGATGTTGCTGCTGCACGCAATATTGCTGAAAATTGGCCAACCCCTAAAGAATATCTGGGATTTGAGGCAGGAATGGTTCAGACCGGTATTCCTTTCGAGTCTGGCATTGGTTCAGAACATCCTGTTAAACGTGCTTATGAGCTTTATACGGAAGATGGCAAAAGATATAGCTGGGATCTTCTTACTGTAGAACATGCTATTAATGATAATTGTCCACACTATAAGCTATCTGCTTTGGGTCATGTTCATTTTGATGAGAAGGGCAGGACTGTATGGACACCGGATACACAAGGTAGTGATAGGTATGTGATTTGGGCACAGCCTCCGAAAATCATTGAAAATGATATAAATACATTGCTCTGTACAGTAAAATGAAGTGATAAGAATATATGATTATTGAAAACGAGGTTAAAAGTGGCATTTACTCTTTCGTAAGAAGTAAATGCTGCTTTTTGTTGCTTTACTAGGAAGGTTCGCCTCCAATATTCCCTTCAATTTGAAAATACGTGTACGGAGGTAAGTATAACAATTGTAATAGTTCGGCCGTGCCCATTCATAATCGGCAGGTGTTTTTTCCTCCGATATGTGGTATACTAATCTGCACAGGTAATGGGAAATATACATAAAGAGCATTAAAGAGAATACGGAGGCAGCTATGCTTGAAGTGAAAAACCTCGTTT
>CAVJLN010000018.1:0-43924 GCA_963650485.1 Bacteroidaceae bacterium | reverse complement strand
CAAAATCCATCAGTGACAAGCTGGCTGCAGTACGGGGGTAGAAAAGTATGGCAAGAGTAAGCAAACTGGATGCAATTGATAATCAGATAAAGAAGAAACAGGAAAGGCTGTTTTCTCTGAAGGAACAGAGCGATATTATCGCTGAAGAAATTCAGGAGTTGGTAAAACAGAAGGAAGCGATTCAGAAAGCGACTCTCCTGGAAGAAATGAAAGCCAGTGGAAGGACTTATGAGGAGATCGTGGAATTCTTGAGAACCGCTCCGAGGCGAAGCGTAGGTCAGCAGGGAACGAAAAGGAAATATAACAGAAAGAAAGCAAAAAGTGACAATTGAGTGTTACTTTTTTAGGAAGTTAAGGATATGAATATATCATTGCACAATGTCAAAAGGAATTTCCGAATGTCCAGCATGGCATTTTCGGTGCACATATGAAGGTATCTTTATTAAATGATGGACCCTTTACGATTATTTTTGATTCTGAACAAATGTGTTAACTGATTTATTCCTTGATAGGTTTTTTAATTTATTTTTTTTGCGTGACTATTCTGAATCAATGTCATTTACTTAAAGCACAGACACGAAGGAGCAGGTGGATACCCCATTGAACTTAAGGGAATCATAGGATAAAAATTCAGATTTACTGGCAGTTGCTTTGTTTGCAACGACAATGAGCATGGATCTATAAGGAGAATTGCATGCAATAGAAGGAGATTACAGAGAAAAATGGGTATAGCAAACAGACGGAGAGTTTTTTCGATAAAAAGGATGCGTCCGTCTGAGAAATGGTGTATGATGAATTTGTGGAGACTCCTGCTGACGCTATCTGCGGTAGCAGAAGCTTATGGGAGGTTTAAATCTATGCTGGCGAGCGAAGGTTCTTCCAGGCCTGATAGGTTCAATGTTTTGAGCGATCAGGCTCTCCACATCCATTTCCGTAGTGCCGTCATGGATTCGCAGAAAATCGCGACACGTCTTACACGCCTCCGAGAAATTTGCCTGATACTCGTATAAAGTGTCCTTCTTCTCAATCTCCACGTTGGAGGCAATCGCCGAACTGAAGTTATGAAGTATAGCTCTTGCCCAGACTTCCTGCACGATATACTCGTACTTTTTAGAATGAAAGGCTGTAAGACAGAGTGGGTATTTGAGATCCCTGAAGGAGTTTTCCTCGTTCCAGCGCAAGTGATAAAGATCCTTGAAGTCCTCGAAGTCAAACTCAATGTCGGGAAGGTTCGTGATAATGTTCTCGAATGAGCCTGGGGAAATTTCAAAACGGACAACACGTAGGGAAATATCGTATTCCCGATGTTCCTCATTGAGATAATCCATGGGCACTGCCATGCATGTATAACGGTAGTTTTCAGCCATTTCGGGACGGGAACGATTCTTCTTTGCCTGAGATCTGGTAAGAATCCGGTCCACATGAACGTCCATTTCCCTCAATCCATCGACTGCTCTGCCAAGGATTCCGGCGAGTCTCTTATCGTTGCATCGAATAAGGAAAAACTGATTATTCTCGATGACATGGGCAAAGTTGTTGTATGAGGCGTAACCCATGTCAGCAAAATAAATGGTGGGCGGTTCGTCGTTTCCAGCGGCATCGACCATCTCGCAGAAAGCGGCGTACTCATTACGCTTCCGGCCAGGTTGGATCACAAGATTGGTAAAACGTCTGTCCAGGATTGAGAAAAACGCATTGATGTGGATTTGGTTGAAGCCGCGAGAGGATTTGCCGTTAGCCTCGAAGAATGTGTCTGGGTCATCCGGATCACGGAAGATATCAGCTGCGGAGCCATCGCAGGCAATAAGTTGATATTTCCCGTTATAGAGTTTCTTTGTAAGTTTGTTGTTGAACATAAAGAGAAGAGTGGCAAGAGCCTGAGAATTTAGCTTACGGCGCTGCCGGTAGAAAGCGGACTTGGATGGAGCCTCCGGAATCCTTCCAAAATACCGGTAGATTTCCTCTTTGATGCAATCTCCTTCCATGGTGAGAAGCATCAATAGGGTATCCCGGAATCCCATCTTGCGATTGCGAGTAAAGTCTTTACCTGGATTTACGACAAACTTCCGTGGATCTGCGGCGATCTCATCAATGATTGCCAGAAGTGTTGACTTGATATAATCAGAAAAATGCATGCTGTGCCTCCTTGATCAGGTGTATGGTGAACGGTTTTACTTCCTGATCAATTGGCGTTTTTCTCTGATTATAATCAGAGAAAAACGCCGCACATTTTGGGCGGCGTGTCAAGCACTTTTTGAAATTTATTTTTGTTACGGGTAAAGAAAAAGCAGATGTCCGTTTTTCTGTGGAAATCTGTTAAGTAAATGACATTGATTCTGAATCAATGTCATTATATTTTGACTTATTATTTGATTTGAGGTTTCTATGAAATTATTGATAACAGTTATTGTCGTATTTTTAATCATCGTATATGGATATACCTACATCCGCTATAAGAAAAAACGTAGACAATCGATGGATCATGTGAAAGAATTCCATGAGAAGTATAATAATAAAAGGTCGACCGGAAACAAAGCTGTTGCAGACGTCCATCCGTCATCTACGAATACAGATGCCAGTACATATCAGCCGATTGATTTTATGGATAAGGATGAATTTGTATCAGATATCCAATCTGAAGTCTGTAAACAGTCTGGAAAGAATAATTTCCAGACTGTTCCAAAGAAGAAATTACAGTTCTGAAGATGGCGTTGGTTGACATAAAAATATTACGTAAACGAATCAAACTATTCGTTAAACTTGTGTTTTGCGAATAGTTTGATTCGTATCTCCCACGAACGCTATGATTATTTTAATTGTTATTTTCTTTTTCAACTATCTCCACATCCTTCACATGATTTTCATTCGTTAAGTTCCTTTTATTAACATCTTCACGAAGTAAGGAATAAAATGTAGACAATAAAGGAATAAAAATCAGCATACCTACAACTCCCATAAGACTTCCACCAACGGTAACTGCAACCAGTACCCAGATAGATGGTAAACCTACAGAATTTCCAACAACATGAGGATAAATCAGATTACCTTCAATTTGCTGCAGAATCAGAAATAAGATAATAAACGCAACAGCCTTCATAGGACTATCTACCATAATCAGAAAGGCTCCGATGATACAGCCAAGAAAAGCCCCTACAATCGGGATTAGTGCGGTAAATGCAATTAAAACTCCAATCATCAACGCATAAGGGAATCGGAAAATTGTCATAGAAATAACAAACATGGATCCCAGAATTACAGCTTCCAGACACTGTCCGGTAATGAAATTACTGAAATTCTGATATAGCAGCGTTGTTACCATTCTGATTTTCTGATATAACTCAGGCTTCGTATAGGCACGTAAAATTCGATCTGCCTGATCACCCAGCTTTTCCTTCTGACTTAGTATATATAATGAAAAAATAAACGCAATAAAGAAATTTAATATTCCACTGACAATACTGCCGGCTACAGAAAAGGTTGTTGAAGCAAGATTTCCCATTCCATTCTTTAAAAAGTCCCCTATGGTTTCTAACAGGGAGTTCCAGTTTACCTCCGGCAGCTCCAAGGTATACAGTTGCTTTTTGATTTCTTCATTGTTAGCAAAATACTGTTCTGCAGATATCATCAGATTATTCCAAAATACCGGAATTTTCTGAGCCAGTACCTTCCCGGTAGATATAAGCTGCGGAATCACGGTACCGGTAACTAAGGCAATGATAAGAATAACCGAAAGCAATGCCAGCGTAAGGCTGACCGGTCTTTTCCATTTCTCATGCTTTATCTTTGTTCCCAATTGTCCACAGGACTTTGAAAATAAAAGTTTTTCAAAAAAACTCATAGGCAGATTTAAAATAAATGCCATTGCACTTCCCATAATAAATGGTGTCAAAATCTGCAGAATAAGCTTTAAAGCTGTAACAAATAAATCGAATTTTATTAAAAACAATACAACAAATCCCGTAAAAAGAATTAATTCCATAAGCTTTCGCATGTTTTTACGATCCAGATTCATATATTCTTCCTCCACTGTAACTGTTTCGATTAAGACAACTATTCCATCTCTATTACATAATCATAACTATACGTATGAACGTAAAGCTTTCCATCCTGTTCGACAAGTAGATCCGGCATCTTTTTTAATTTCAGGCGATCCAGCACCTCTCCGGTATTACGGTTGATCTGATACAGATAATCATCCTCAGAAGTAAAACCATAACTACACAGGATAATGTCTCCTTTTACCAAAAAATTCATAGAATTACAGGTCTGGTCTGCGCTTCTCCACAGCAGTTTATCCTGTTCCAGATCATAGGCAAACATAAAGCAGCTATCCGGCTCGGCGTATCCGTTTGTCACACTCGCACCATAAAAGATTCCATCATTCAAATAGGCATTATTTCCGTTGATATACCATCGATCTGTCGAATACTGTAATACATACAGGCAGTTTGATGTCTGCATATCAAAAATATAAAGGCCATCCTCTTCCCATAGGTACGCATAGGTATCATCATAAAAACAGTTCCACTCGTTTCCAACCATAGGCAGCAACAAATTTTCTCTCTCATACCAGTCATTTGCCAAGTCAATGTTATTGTACTTTTCTGATATGATCTGCAGCTTCAATGGCTCAACCGCTTCTCCCTCTATGTGTGTTTCCTTTATTCCGGACAAATCAATTATGATATATTGAGGTTCAAAAGCAATATCCTCTTCTTCCGTATTCTCTTTTACAACTTCTTCTGTCTCATCTGAAGATGCTTTTTCATCCACAGAAGTCTCTCCCACTTCCACCTCAGGATTTTCTACATCTGATTCACCTTCCAAGCCGACTGCTTTTTCTGTTTCATCTGCTGCTTCGATTTCCTTTTCAGTTTCTGTCGTTGAATTAACATCTGAATTTACTGTTTCCTTACGACAGCCAATCAGTGTAAAGCATAAAATTACTATCAATGCATACCGTATTTTTTTCATTAAAGGCTCCTTCAGTTCCTCTTTGATTAATATTTCGATTTCATTCTATCATATATAAATAAAAAATCAAACAGATGCTTTAATCAGCGATTTACCTATACACTCAAAAATGATCCACTGGATCATTTTTCGTAATTATTCAGAATAGTTACCATTTTTAATATTTCCACAAGTTACTTCCACTTCGGTTCCAGCGCGTACATCATAAACATCGGGAAAATGGAACGATATCCTTCTTCCTTGATATGCATACCTTCAATGGTATAATCTGCACGGAGATTTCCGGCTTCATCCTTTAATGGATCGTTGATGTCAATATACTTGGCCTGATGCTTCTTTGCAAGCTCTGCGACCGCCTTATTTGCTTCATTAATACGTTCGTTGGTACGAATGAGAAGGCAGGGCTTCATTTCTTCGGTAGCTGCCTCGTAATTGATCGGAAAGTATGCCATCAGATAAATCTCAATACCGGGAATTGTCTCTTCGATCCTGCATAAAATTTCATTATACTTCTTCATCAGTCCATCAATCGTAACGTCCGGATTACTTAAGTCATTCGTTCCGATGTTGATAAAAAGACGGGACGGTTCCGGATCAAGTACACAGACATCCAGATGCTCTAACAGCTCGTCCGTAATATAACCGCCAATCCCGCGATTATAGATGATGGTATTGGGATACTCTTCTTTTACGAACTTTTCAACCGGAAACATTTCCATTAAGGAAGAACCGGCACAGAGAATCTGTCCCTTCTGGATGTCCTGATTCATTTTTTGAAAACGTGCTACTTTTTCTTCTTTGGTCATTGCATTGTCCTCCATATAATTTAAATTAAAAATCATTCTTAACGGATACTCGAACTAAATTTTTCTAAAATGCAAGAAATTCCTGTACTTCTGAAGGAAGTCTTTCTTTTCTCCAGGCAAGCAGAATCTCGGTGGTCAGGTCGGTGTCAATAACCTCCCGGCAGGTTACCTTATCAGTCAGCTTCTGCATGGAAGCTGGTAAAATCGCCGCTCCAAGCCCCTTTTCCGCCAGCGTCAATGCGGTTCTGGCGTCCTCACATTCGCAGTAAATATCGCAGAAGATTCCCTTTTCCTCAAATGCAGAAAGAATGTACTGGCGATATCGGTGTGAAAGAATAATCTTATATTGAGAAAGAGCCTTAAGGGTAAGATTCTGAGGATCCTGCTGCATGCTCTCATGGCTCGGAAGTGCCATCACCAGAAGCTTTTCCTGTGCAAGAGACCTTGTCTCGCATCCCCTTAACATAATTGGTGTCCGCAGTGTTGTGATGTCTACAATCCGGTTCTCTAACTGATCCTTCAGGATAAAGGTTGATCCCTCGTGAATGTCAAAATGAACCTCTGGGAACTTCTGTGCAAACCTTGCCAGATATTCCGACATCATGGATACCGAAGATGGTGTCATTCCGATATGAATCGTTGCTGCGGTTCCAGCCTTAAACACCTCACGTTTTGTAATGTCAGCCATTTTTAGAAGGCTTCCGGCTCGTTCATACAACGCGATTCCGGCCTCTGTCAGTGTGATCTTCTTCGTTCCCCGCAAAAACAACTGTACTTCCAGCTCTTCTTCCAGCATTTTCATCTGATAGCTTAAGGGCGGCTGTGTCATGTGGAGGGCTTTGGCTGCACCACTGATCGTTCCGGCTTCAACAATCGCACAGAAATATTCCAATTGCTTCATTTCCATTGTCTGCTCCCCTCTTTTCTTTCCATTTGGTATCTGCTTATTTCGTGACAGGATACCATTTAATACTACTCTAACATTTCGATCTCATAATAATCTTTAAATATATGAAATTTATCGTATCGCTATACAAATACCATAATTTACATATATAATATTTTATGCTATACTAAATGTCAAGTGAAAGATAAAAACATATTTGACACTGTAACTAGTGCAACGGTTTTATGAATGAGATTCTGAATAGTTACGTCAAATTAATAAGGCTAAGTTTAAATTATAGTAACAGAAATAGAAATAAGAAAAGGAATATAAGGATAGAATCATGAAACGAATTGATTTTGAACATGGAACGATTACAAGTAATATTTTAGGTGCTGCACTTCCAATGCTGGTCGCACAGATTTTAAGCCTTCTTTATAACATTGTGGACCGGATTTATATTGCTCGGATTCCGGATATCGGAACAACAGCTCTTGGATCGGTCGGTTTATGCTTCCCGATCATTGTTATCATTACGGCTTTCAGCAACCTGTTTGGTGGTGGCGGCGCTCCATTATTTTCAATCAGCCGAGGTACAAGGGATACCGATACGGCCCAGCGAATTATGAATATTTCCTTTACCATGCTCTGTATCTGTGCCATTCTGATTATGGTCATCGGTCTGGTTTTTTCCAATCCGATCCTTATATTATTCGGAGCTTCTGAGGATGCACTTGTTTATGCCATTCCCTACCTGATGATTTATCTGCTGGGAACACTTCCTTCGATGATCGCAACCGGAATGAATCCATTTATCAATGCACAGGGGTACTCCACCATGGGAATGCTGTCGGTGGCAATCGGTGCGGTTGCAAATATTATTCTGGATCCCATTTTTATTTTCGCTATGAATCTTGGAATTCGCGGAGCTGCCTTTGCCACAATTCTCTCACAGTTTCTGTCTGCAGCATTTGTACTCTATTTTCTTCATAACAAGTCCGAATTCAGGGTACAGTTTCTTCCCGTAAAAGAATGGAAAGAAAGCCGGAAACTGGCAAAAGATATCACCAGCCTTGGAACGGCCGGCTTTATCATGCAGTTCACCAACAGCTTGGTATCCATCTGTGCGAACAACGTACTTTCCATTACCGGTGGTGACATTTATATCTCCGTCATGACCATTATTTCCAGTGTCCGTCAGCTTGTTGAAACACCCATTTACGCCATGAACGAAGGGACTTCCCCGATTCTCAGCTATAACTATGGTGCCCGGCGTCCGAAGCGCGTGAAAAAGGCCGGATTAGAGATGGGCTTCATGATTCTTCTTTATACCGCCGTTGTCTGGAGTGTCATTTTATTTGCACCGGAATTTCTCATCCGAATTTTCAGTTCGGACACAGAGTTGATCCGGGATGCCATTCCAGCTCTGAAAATTTACTTTGCCGCCTTTATCTTCATGGATCTGCAATACATCGGACAGACCGTATTCAAATCCTTAAATAAAAAGAAGCAGGCGATTTTCTTCTCCCTGCTTCGTAAGGTATTTATTGTTGTTCCTTTAACCTATCTTCTGCCCTATGCCATGAACATGGGCACGAAGGGCGTATTCCTTGCAGAACCGGTTTCCAATGTAATCGGTGGAAGTGCCTGTTTCCTCACCATGCTCATTATGGTTCTTCCCGAACTGAAACATATGGAGGGAACTATTACGGATTCCGTGCGCAAATACCAGAAATAAAATATTTTAAAAATGATCCACCAGATCAATTTTAAATATGCACGGCAACGGAAAAGCGCGCCTATTTCTGGCGCGCTTCAAAATCCTCCACATACTGTTTGATCAGACGAACCGTTCCTTCTTCGCCTAACACACTGCTGTTGATACACAGATCATAGCTGTCGGCTCTACCCCATTTCTTGGAAGAATAGTAATTATAATAGCTCTGACGCTGTTTATCCTTCTTGATGCACATGTCTTTCGCCTTCGCAGCATCGACATTGTATTTCTTCATAACGAACTGGGTCTTCACATCCTCATCCCCATAGATAAAGATATTCACACAATTCTTCATATCCTGCAGGGCATAGTCTGCACAACGCCCTACAATTACGCAGGGGCCTTCGCTTGCTACCTTCTTAATGGCATCAAACTGTGCCAGGAACACCTTGTGGCTGATCGGCATATCTACATAATGGGATGCATTATAGCCGAATGAATAAGTATCCATAACCAGATTATAAAGAAATGAACTGGTTGGACGCTCATCATGATTTTCAAGAATTTCCTCGCAAAAACCGCTTTCCTTTGCCGCTCTGGAAAGCAACTCCTTATCATAATATTTAACTCCAAATTCCTTGGCAACCTGTTCACCAATCTCACGACCCGCAGAGCCAAACTGACGACCAATGGTAATTACTGTGTTCATATGTAATGCCTCCTTCTCTTACCCTATCTGCAATCAAACCTCAATTGCTTATTATTAGTAACTATTCAGAACCCCATTCGTAAAACCGTTGCTAATGTAACTTAAGTTTATCTCATGATTTACATGGCTCTGAATAGTTACAATTATTATACATCAAAATGTCTCAAAATTCAAATAAAGTTGAAAGAAATAATGCTTTTCTTCTTATTATCAGAAAATAGCACGATGGCTTATAGAATTTCCAGCAAATGTTGAAAATACGCCGGTAACGGAGCATCAGTTTCGATATAATCTCCCGTTACGGGATGAATAAATCCAAGAATTTTTGCATGAAGGGTCTGTCCCTGCAGCTTATAAGGACACTTCACAGAACCATAGACTTCATCTCCTAAAATAGGATGTCCGATGCTTGCCATATGTACACGGATCTGATGCGTTCTTCCGGTTTCCAGTTCACACTCCACATAAGTGTACCGATCAAACCTGCGTAAAACCCGGTAATTGGTAACGGCATCCTTGCCGCCTGATAGGACAACCGACATTTTCTTCCGGTCCTTGCTGTCCCGTCCGATACTCTTATGGATCGTTCCTTCATCCTCCTTTAAGCTTCCGCAGACAATCGCATGATATCTCCGGGTAATAGAGTGGACTTTGAGCTGTCGGGCAAGGCTGTTATGCGCCCGGTCATTCTTACAGGCAATAATTGAACCTGTGGTATCCTTATCAATCCGGTGTACGATACCGGGTCTTAAAATACCGTTAATTCCGCTTAACTGCCCCTTACAATGATAAAGCAGTGCATTGACCAGTGTGCCGGTATAATGTCCGGGAGCCGGATGTACCACCATTCCCTTCGGCTTATTGACCACGATCAGATCTTCATCCTCATAAAGGACATCCAGCGGAATATTCTCCGGTTCAATGTTCAACTGCTCCGCAGGCGGAACAAACAATTTGATCTCGTCCTCTGCCTTTACCTTATAGCTGGCTTTTCCGATCGGCTTATCATTGACCAGTAAATTTCCACCGGTCAGGAGCTTCTGGATATAAGAACGTGAAAAAGAATCCATAAGACCGCTTAACAGCTTATCGATTCTTTCCTCTTCCATATCCTCGGTAACCGTGAATTCCATACACTGTAATTGTGCTTCCATCTTAACTCCGTATCTCCGGTATTAAAATATTGCTAACTATTCAACATAATACGTAACTACTCAGAACTCCATTCGCAAAACCGCTGTTTCACAGCTTATGTTTTGCGAATGTGGTTACTTCGCCATATAAATCATTTCATATGTCCTTACGAATGCAAGCATTCGACGTACATATCTCATGATTTGCATGGCTCTGAATAGTTACCATAATACAAATGATATTACAGCTCCCTGAATTTCTTTGGATTGAAGCTTAAAAAATTAAAATCATTCGTCTTATAAACAAACAGAATCTGAAATACCAGAATTACAGTTGCCGTTGTTACATAAATATCTGCCACATTAAAAATCGGAAACTGAATACACACCAGATAGATAAAATCAACCACATAATCATACCTTACCCGATCAATCATGTTTCCAACAGCCCCTGCTGCAATCATCACAAGCAGAATATTCAGACTGTAATATTTCTTCTGCGTCGGAACCTTAATCAGCACGAAAACAATCACGCCAATAAAGATCAATGCCACGAATACAAAGAAATATTTCTGATTCTGTAAAATTCCAAAGGCCGCGCCCCGGTTTTCCAGATAATTAAATTCCAGAATGCCATTAATCAGATTATAGGTTGCTTGATTCTTAAGCCGTACCACGGCCAGATGCTTTGTCATTTGATCCGTAATCACCAGAATCACAAACAGCATAAAATCAGTTACTAATAAAGATGCACGCTTCACCATCGCCGTATCCTAGTCATTTTCATTAAAGCTCAGTTCCTGAAGGGCTTCACGGATCTCATCATCGGTAACGGTCTTATCAATGAGAGCCTTGCCGACCTTCTTTAATAAGATAAACTTAATATAGCCATTTTCCGCTTTTTTATCGGATTTGGTAAGCCGCAGTACCTCTTCAATGTCCAGATTATCAATGGAAATTGGCAGATAGAATGGAACAAACATATCACGGATTTCATAATATTCTTCCATGGAAAGCCAGTTCTTTTTCCAGGAAATAAATGCTGCCGCAACACAACCCAATGCCACACATTCCCCATGTGTCATCGTAAAGTTCATATACTTTTCAATCGCATGTCCAACCGTATGTCCGAGGTTCAATAATGCACGGTCACCCTTTTCCAGAGGATCCTTCTCAACGACCAGCTTCTTAATGAGGCAGCTTCGTTCCACCATTTCAGAAAGGGTTTCCACATCCCGTTCACAGATCTCGTACATCTGGTCAATCAACCACTCGTAGAAATTACCGTCCTTAATCAGAGCCGACTTCATGACCTCTGCAAAGCCACTGTAAAACTGACGATCACTTAAGGACTGCAAGGAGCTAATATTCATATACACAAGCTTCGGCATATAAAATGCTCCAACCATATTCTTAAAACCGTCAAAGTCCACTCCGGTCTTTCCGCCGATGCTCGAATCTGCCTGAGATAAAAGGGTTGTCGGAATCTGTATAAATTCAATTCCTCTCAGGTAGGTCGCTGCTGTATATCCTGCAAGGTCACCCACCACACCACCTCCTAAGGCAATCAACAAATCCCTGCGGTTGAAATGATTCTCAATAAGGAATTTATAAATCTCCTTCACCGTATCAAGAGTCTTACTTTCTTCTCCGGCCGGAAATACATAACGGGCACATTCTCCGGAAATGGCACGGATCATCTTTTCAACTTGGATTCCATAAAGCGGATCCACATTGGAATCGGTAACAATACATACCTTCCGGTCTGCTAAAGCAAGCGGTTCCAGCGCATCCGTAAGTGCATCAAAGGAATCCTCAATCCAAATATCATAGCAGGGCTTATTCTGATATAAAACATTAATTTTACGGCTCATTCCTGTTTACTCCTTCATTTACTGTTCACTCATACCTCGTTCCAGTAACGATTCGCAGGCTCATTTGAAGTTTTGCTTCGCAAAAGAAGCCTGCTCACTCCTGAATCATATTCTTACGCAGCCTGACAGCAAGTGTCTGGCTGCTGTGTGTACTGTAACATTCTTTATTTGTATAAAAAGCGTCAAATAGTGGATTTGACGCTTTCTTTTGCTTCTTATCATTTATGATCTTCATTCTTAGTTAATCGGTACATCAAAGGATCCACCGAAGATATCCTGAAAGTCGCCGGAAATATCAACAACCGCAGGTGTAATGATGAAAATATAATGTGAAATCTTCTGCAGGTTGCCACTGATGGCAAAACAGGAGCCGGAGGTAAAGTCAATGATTCGCTGTGCAATATCCACATCCAGTCCTTCCAGATTCAATACAACAGTACGGTTTGCAAGCAGGGTCTCTGTGATCTCTCTCGCATCCTCAATCGAAGTCGGCTTAATCACGCAGACTTCCATTCCATTACCGGTTTTCTTCGTAGTCTGTCTCATCGGTGTTACTTTAGGCAGCGACTTCTTTGCCGGTTTATCCTCTGCAAAATCACTGTCATCATTGGCAGCAGCCTGTTTCTTTGGTTTTTCTTCTACAGCCTCGTCTTCCAGATAATCATCATCATCATAATAATCATCATCGTTTAGTTTCATGTAGTTGATAAACTTGTCCATTACACCCATGATTCATGCTCCTTACTTCTTAAAATTCATTCTTACCGTAACTTTCCCCTACACATTGTAGTTACGTTCCCCAAATATTCCTGTGCCTACACGCACAAAGGAAGCCCCCTCTTCGATGGCTACCTCATAATCTCCTGTCATCCCCATAGATAGAAAATTCATATTAACATTATCAATGTTTTTATGACTTATGTCAACAGATAATTGCTTTAGTCTGTTAAAATATTGCCGATTTTCTTCCGAATCAGTGACAAAAGGTGCAATTGTCATAAATCCCTGTACTTCAATTCCATCAAAAGCAGCAATTTCGCGAAGTAAATCTTCAACCGCCTCCGGTGCAACACCAAACTTGGTCTTTTCTCCTGCCACATTTACCTCAATCAGAATCGGTATCTTCCGTCCGATCTTTATGGCTTCTTTATGGATCTCTTCCGCCAAACGTACCGAATCTACACTATGTATAAGCGCCACCTTATCTACGATGTACTTCACCTTGTTCCGCTGCAGATGACCGATCATGTGCCACTTGATGTCCTTCGGAAGCTGTTCATATTTCGCAACCAGCTCCTGCACCTTGTTCTCACCAAAGTGTCTCTCCCCATTGTCGTATGCTTCCTTAAGCATCTCTACCGGTTTCGTCTTGCTGACATCAATAAGCTGCACCTCAGAAGGATCACGATGTCCTCTCTCACATGCTGCATTGATCCGCGTATGTACGGTTTTCAGATTGTCTGTAATAAATGTCTTACTCATAAATCAACTCATCCTCATTTACTGTTGTTGCATCCAATACAATGTAATCATAGACGCTCAGGCCATACTGGGTATTGGATTTAACAATACTGTATTCTTCATTCTGATACAGAATATTAATCTGCTTAAAATCGGCATATCCCTTGTTCATGTGATAGACCCCGATCAGACTGCCACGTTTGCTGATCGGATACTTCTCCGTAGACTCCGGCTTCACAATATAATCTCCGATTCGCAGCGTCATGTCATCAATATAATACTCATCATCAGTTTCATTATAAATATTGGTTTCCACGAATTCAACCGTTGCCGTACCATCCTCGGTATAGGTCTCTCTCATGACACCGAAATTGTTGCTGTTGCCGCCCTTCGTCACATAATCCTTCGGTACTATAAAGAATTCCTTTTCTACAATCGAAGAATTCGGAATCTTCAATCCGGCTTCATCCTCCAGAATCAGCTCCACATCAATAAACCGATCCGTACAGAATGTTACCATGGAATTCGTGAACGTGAGCATCACGAAAATATCACCGTCAGAATTCGTATAGGAGCTTACTTCTCCCCAAGATGTATCCTGATTCTTAAGGAACTTCACATTCACATATTCTGCATCAAGCAGCTCTTGCTCTTTTTCAGCATCCACCGGAATGACAATGGACCAGTCTTCATTCTCGGAAATCTTGTAAACCGGATCTCCGGATGCTACCAGTTCGTTATTAATAAGCTGTGTCTTCTCGTACTTCTTGGTATCGAACAGATCCTCCGTCATATCTTCCAGCTGCAGCTGTTCATACCCATCTGTGGAAAATACCACAATACCGGTTGACGGCGCTGTACATAACGATACCAGCTCCGATACACCGGAGCTGTTGATTTTGTCAATATTATCAAGGATATTCGCGCTCGAAAGCTTCTGCACCATGCCCTGTACACTGTTCTTGAAATCGTACACCGAAGTAAATTCCTCATGGTCGAAGTTATTCACGAAACCCAAAATTTCCGTCTTTAGTTCCGATAAATCCTTGTCCGTAAGAGTTGTGCCCTCCCCGTTCGTATTCAGATAGTCTGCAAGCTTCCCGGATTCATCAATCGTATATACCAGATTGCCAACCCCGACACGCTGTCCTTCTCTTGCATAATAATTGATATATCCGGATTTCGTCGCAGAAATAATCTCCTCGTCCCGCAGTGCAATCCCCTTAAAGACGTTGTTCGAGGATAAGGATCCCATCTTTACCTGATAGCTTTCAATGTGCTTCTGCGTAAAGTACATAAACACACAGATGATGATGTAAATAAAAATAGCCGCAAAAATAACGACACCAATATTTCCACCATTGGGAGGCCGCCTAAATGATACAACTTTATTATTCTGTTTCTGACTCACTTAAGGCCTCCTTCCTAAAGATACGAAATATAAAAATCAAAGAGCCTTTCGGCTCTTTGCGCGCTGATGTGCACAAGCGCCAGCTTGTATCTACCATTGCACATCAGTCGCATCCAATTGCGCTTTAAATGTAAATTTTAAGCGCAAGGCCAAAAACCTTGCGCTTAAGGTCTATAAAGAAACAATAACTTTGTCTTTAAGTGAATCATCTAATTCCGATTCATCCAAAGATGCACTGATCACAAAATCAATGTTAAATTTATCACTCATTGCTTCAATCTTGCCAATCAGATCCGTGATGTTATGATCCGGTGTGTTGGCGATCATTAAAAAGCTATCAAAATACATCTGCTGTAAATCGTGATCCTGTGAAACAATTCCCTTGACAAATCCCATAAACTCATCGGGTGAAGTCACATCGTAAGCAGAAATATCAATCAATCTTACCTTGTTATTCAGTTCATACATATGTTTCGCACTCTTGTCTATGTAAACAATGTTACCCGAAACATGCTGAATCTCCGTATTTACTTTGTCTAAAAGATGTTTTGTTTTACCCTTCCCTTTGTTACCTACAATCAGTTGAACCATTGGCATATCCTCCTATGTAATAATTATAAGTGATTCTATGTGAAAACACAACTGCTAATTGCCGATCAGTGATAAGAGCTCCGTCATTGATGTGTAGAGATTCTCCCTCGCATCTGCACGCATAATAATCGAAATATAGGGCTTATTCTGCGTATCTCTTGAAAGCAGGATCAGACAGTGTCCTGCGGCATCTGTCGTTCCGGTCTTCCCGCCAAGCACGGTGATACCGGATGGTGGATCAGCTTTTCCGTTCAGATAGTAATTGGTGTTGTTTACAGTAATTTCCTTCTCCGTGCCATTCTTATCATGATATACCGTCGTATAGGAATCCATATGAATAATCTCTCGGAACACCTCAAACTTAATTGCCTCATTCATGATAAGATACATATCATAGACGGTTGTATAATGATTGTCATCCGTAAGTCCATGCGGATTCACAAAATGCGAATTGGTAGCGCCAAGTGCCAGAGCCTCCTGATTCATCATTTCACTGAAATTCTCGACCGTTCCACCGACACCTTCTGCAATCAGAATGGCGGCATCATTTGCAGAATTAATCAGCAGCAGATGAAGCGCCTGAGACAGGGTGAGCTGATCGCCCTCCTTAAGACCGCATACCTGCGCTCCGGACTCTGTAACCTTCACATTAGAGGTTGCAGTAAGAAGTGTATCCTCTGAAGCATTCTTAAGTGCAACCACTGCCGTAAGCACCTTCGTGAGGCTCGCCGGTGACAGCTTTTCATAAATGTTCTTCGCATATATGGTATTATGATTATTGACATCAAACAGTGCCCCACTCGATGCTTCCATCAAATCGACGTCATCCGCGCGGTAATCACTGTCGCTTACACATAACTCTTCGGCAAACGGATCTGCTGTATTCTTTTCGTTGGAAAATTCCACCACGCGGAAGCTGCTGACTTCAGAGTCTGCCGTATAGGGAATCTCGTATTTCTGCATCTGACCACAGCCGGTCAGAACAGAAAGCAAAAGACTTCCCAGTATTCCGACACTGAGCATGCGTTTCCAATGCCTGCATTTACTTATACATTTCACGCCACTCTAAATCTCCTCTGTCCAATGACTTAATCAGCAGCTCTGCAGTTGCCAGATTCGTAGCCAGTGGGATGTTGTGCATATCGCACAAACGTACAACATTATTCACATCAGGTTCATGATTCTTGGATGTCAGCGGATCTCTTAAGAAAATCACCAGATCCATCTGATTGTGTTCAATCTGTGCACCGATCTGCTGTTCTCCTCCAAGATGACCAGCTAGAAATTTGTGTACATTTAAGTTCGTAACCTCTTCAATCAGCCGTCCGGTTGTACCGGTGGCATATAAATCATTCTTGCTCAGAATTCCACGATAAGCGATACAGAAATTCTGCATCAGTTTCTTTTTTGCGTCATGTGCAATTAATGCGATATTCATGCTATGGCCCCTCCTGCTTATAACCCATCCTAAACAAACCCATTATACATCATTTTTCCTTACATTGTAACCCCACATTTAAAACAAATCCAATTTCAATAAAGGAACATACCAGTGATGTCAGACCGTAACTTACAAAAGGCAGCGGAAGCCCCGTATTGGGCAGGATGTACGTCACAACACCAATGTTGATAAAGCCCTGCATGCCAAGCTGAATTCCTACTCCCGCAGCAATAAGCTTCCCGGCAGCATCCTTGGCTCTGTGCGAAACCAGCAGACATTCCAGTGAGATCAGCAAAAGAAGCACAATCACCGTCACCGTTCCAAGAAATCCAAATTCTTCTCCGATTACCGCAAAGATAAAGTCGGTCTGCTGTTCGGCAATAAAGTTGGCATTCTTTACGGAACTGATTTCATTATTTTTATAACCCTTTCCATAAAGTTGTCCAGAGCCGATGGCCATTTCGGAATAGTACTGCTGGTAACCACCTTCGTTTACTGATTCTTCTTTATTAAGGAAATCCGTAATACGTTCCTTCTGGTAATCACTGAGGATCGTCTGATCCGGCTGCATAATAAGATAAACAAAAATAATGGCCGCCGGCACCACCACGGCAAGTACGCCCAGGATCACCTTATAATGGATTCCGGCTGTAAACATAATCGCTATGAACACAAGACACAAAACAATCGTGGTCGATAGATCCGGCTGTTTTAAAACAAGTACGGTTGGAAGTGCAAACAATGCACAGCACAAAAGAATAATCTTAAAGGTATTAAACTGCTTATAATGCTTCTGGATGAACTGGGCAAGGAACAGAATAATCAGAATTTTTGCAAGTTCGGATGGCTGAAACTGGATTCCTGCAATTTTCAGCCACCTCTGCGCCCCATTCGCATCTTCTCCAAAGAAAATAACCGCAAGAAGCAATGCAATATTCACCACATACATTACCCAGTACAGCTTGAGCAGTACCGAGTAATCAAATAACGATAATACAAGCATCAGAACGACACCCAGTATGAATCCACCAATCTGGCGGTTCTGCAAGGATGGCTCTGCGCTTCCTACCGCGAAAATTCCAATCACGGCAAGCGCAATTACCATAATCAGCAATTTAAAATTGTAGTGACGGATCTTGTATTTCGTAAACATTGCTTTTAACCTCTGTCATCCTTATGTAAGTCCAGAATCGGGATATTCGCATAAAGCGACGGCATTTTATTGCGTCCCTTGCTGTCGGTTGTCGTGATCTGAATATCCATCGACTGGGTATCAATTTTCATATATTTCGAAATCACCTTGGTAATATCGTTCTTAATCATTTCAATCATTTCGGCAGAACAGTTTACTCTGTCGGAAATTAACAGAATCTTCAACCGGTCACGGGCAATTTCCCTTGATTTCTTTCGTCGGAATAAATTCTTCATATTCATGGCTGCCCTCCTAATTTCTGTGGAATATTCCGGACACTTTCGTCCAGAAGGAAACATTACGTTCCAGATCAAGGAAGGGAACCTCTTTACCTGTCACACGGTAACAGATATTCTGATAAGCACGCCCTGCAAGGGTATGATCTCCGACAAGTGGTTCTCCCTGATTGGTTGCAATTACCACATTTTCATCATCAGGCACAATTCCGATCAGATTGAGTGCCAGAATGTCTACAACATCCTGTGAGCTCATCATTTCGCCACGCTTTACCATATCGTACCGCAGTCTGTTGATAATGAGATCGATCTGCCGGAATTCACTGGCTTCGAGAAGCCCGACAATACGGTCTGCATCACGGATCGCAGAAACCTCCGGTGTTGTTACCACAAGCGCCCGATCCGCTCCTGCAATTGCATTCTGGAATCCCTGTTCGATTCCGGCAGGACAGTCCAAAATGATGTAATCAAACTGCTCCTTCAACTGGTGGATCAGTTTCACCATCTGCTCCGGCCGGACTGCTGTTTTATCCTTCGTCTGTGCAGAAGGCATGAGATACAGGCTCGGATGACGCTTGTCCTTAATCAGTGCCTGTTTGATTCTGCATTTCCCTTCGATTACATCTACCAGATTATAGACAATCCGGTTTTCCAGTCCCATAACGACATCCAAGTTCCGTAACCCGATGTCCGTGTCAATCAGTACGACACGTTTTCCCATGGCAGCAAGACCTGTTCCTATGTTTGCAGATGTGGTGGTCTTTCCCACACCGCCTTTCCCGGATGTGACGACAATTACTTCACTCATAAAAGCTCTCCTTTAATGAATTATTAGTCGTCCCCTGGGAGAATCCGTTTAATCCAATGAATCCATTGGCAATTCACCCAGTAATTCTTTTGTAATGGGATCCAACTGGATTCTTTTGTTCTTTACATGTGCGATCTGCGGCTGTACCTTGGGCTTGATGGACCACCGGGACTTTTCCTTACTCCTATAGGTATAATCTCCAATTTTCAGCTTCTGTGGAGACATTTCAAGGGCTGCCACAAAATGCTCCTCCGATCCGGATGCCCCAGCATAGGCCTCCCCGAACAATCCACCAAGGACAATAATGTCCTTTGTTGAAATAACACTGGACCCGGGATACACGTCTCCGATCACGACAATACTTGAAGAAGTTTCAAGTACCTGTCCGTTTTTCAGTGTTCCGCGGTAAAACTGTCCGTTTCCGTTTCCTTCTTCCCCATTTAAGTTCTCTGCCTGGGTAATGGCACGGAAAAAGTTCTGGTTTGTTTCTTCATCCTCACCGACCAGACAGATAATCTGCAGGTCGGAATTCGAAGTAACCGCATCAATAATCTGAATCTCTTCTTCTTCGGTTAAGGTTCTTCCCTTAATAGCAAGTGCCATCTTCGCATCCTTGAAAAAGGCTCTTGACTCACTGAATTTCTCAGCAATATCTATTAATAAATCAGCAAAGGGCTTCTCCGGATCGAGGTGCAGCACAATGCCGTTTGGAAAGCTTTTGATTAAACAGGAATTATTCAAACCTATCCTTCCTTTCTCATACTAATCATTCGCTTCAATCACACCGGTAATCTGTGATGCAGTTCCGGTGATGACTTCATCTTCTTCTGCCAGATCAAAGTAGTATTTCAGGACTTCCTTGGTCATACGTGCCGCATAGGTAGAGGTATAACCGTAGGCAATTCTGGTTGCCACAGCGATTTCCGGCTGTTCATATGGTGCATAGCACACAAACAATGCATGGTTACCACGATTCTTGTTTTCTTCGGCAGTACCGGTCTTTCCGGCTACCGTTACGCCAAGATCGTTGTAATAGCTTTTGCTTTCAATTACCTTACGCATCCCCTGATGGATGGCATCCCAGTAAGCGGAATCCATATGGATGGTATTGCGGACTGTTGCGTGGTTGTCAGTAAGTACAATACCGCTCCGATCGGTAATCTTGTCAACAAGCGTCAGATTGTAACAGGTTCCGCTGTTAGCGATGGTCGTTACATACCGGGCAAGCCCTACGGTAGAATAGTTGTTCGTACCCTGTCCGATCGCAGACCGAACCGCATCTTCTGTAGATACGGTAGGTGTGGACTCTTCGATTTCAATTCCGGTTGTTTCTGTCAGGCCATACAGATCTGCATAATTACGGATTTTCTCAAGTCCAAGTTCACTGGAATAACTGTCTCCCTCTGTACCAAGCTGGTAACCAACCTCGTAAAAGAACATGTTACAGGAATGATTAATGGCTTCCGTCACATTTAAGGAGCCATGGCGTCCCAGGCAGCTTGCCGGAGGCGTAATCTTATCAAATAATCCATTACAGTAAAGGGTGGATCGCGGCGTCAAGATTCCTTCCATGAGTCCAGCCGTTGCCGATACCATCTTAAACGTAGATCCCGGTGCGGTCATCTGTCTGGTTGCGTAATTGATCATCGGCGTCGACTGGTCATTCAACAGACTGTTAAAGTATTCTGCATCAACACCGTTTGCCATCTTGTTGTTGTCGTATCCCGGATAGGAAACAAGCGCGAGTACATCCCCAGTATTGACATCCGTAATGACCATGGAGGCCGAATGCGGGTCAAGCGCAAGCTGGGCCGGTGTAATATCCAGATTCTGGATCCGGTTCATCATAAACGTATAGGCCGTTATGCTGCCATTTAAAAAGCGCTGCTCTTCTTCCTCATCAATATCAATAATATCCTGTTCGAGTAACAGCTTACAGATCTGCGTGCCATTGATGATGTCACCCTTTAACATATACTTGTAGACCTTCTTCGTATAAGCCAGATCGTTGTCAAGCTGTTCAAAAATATAATCGACAATCTTTAAATAAATCTCTTCGGATTCAGAATACTGCTTGCTTAAATTCAGTTTCGACACATCAATCCAGTTCCTGGAAATACAATAATTGAGGTACTCATTCAGACTGATAACCTCGTCTCTCGTCCATGCAATATAGGTTTCATCCGAAGTGTCAACCACATCCCGAATAAGAATTCCGTTATTATATAAAAGCTCGGCAATGTAGCTTTCGTATACCTGATATTCTAAGGAGAGCTCATTATAAGGCGTCTTTGCATCAGTCAGTTCTGTCCGCAGCTGGCTGAAGGTCTCTGCCTTACGTTCCTCAAACCGTTCCTCCACAAGCTTCTCAGTTTCTCCGGCGTTCGGATCCGTGAAATGGCTGATATCAATCACGTTATTATCAAGCAGTGCAAAGTAAACATCATAAATCGGAATCTTGATCTTACTACTGGTTACCTTGGACGCATCAAAGTCCTTGGCATTGATAATATTCGTGTAAAGAATACTGGCAAGCTCTTCTTCCAGAATCTTATAAGCTGCGATCTGCAGATCCTTGTCAATCGTCAAATAAACATCATTACCGGCAATCGGTTCATGGTAATCGGTCGTTTCGGTTACCTTACCGACACTGTTTACGAAAATAGTCTCGCTTCCCTTGATTCCCTGAAGCTGGGTTTCCATGGATTTCTCGATGCCAAGCTTTCCAACCGTATCATTCATGTCATAATTGGCATTCTGTGCCTGCAGCTCTTCCAGTTCATCTGTCGAAACCTTACCGGTATAGCCGATGATGTGTGCAAAATACACACTATCTGCGTATTTCCGGATGGTATCCTCTACAATGGAAACCCCCTCTAATATGTCGTTATTCTCCATAACAACTGCGACCGTCTCTTCACTTACATCCGTTGCTACCGTTGTCGCAATATATTTCTGATAGGAATTGCTGTTCATATCGTAACGGATCGTAAGGATCTTAAGAACATCGCTCTTGCTGTAGCCTGCCCCCGGCACGAAATCATCCGATGCCGTATCCTTCGTATATTCGCCGATACGGAACCGATTCCAACCGCATAGATAGTCCACGACCTCCTGTGCCGTAGCGGTACTCTGCTTTTCTTCCAGATCCTCAACATTCCGCTTGCCATATACATCAGCAAGGAATCGTTTAAGCGAAGTCCCTTCCACAGTAAATGCATAATGATTATTCTTATCCAGCGTAATTTTGAAGTCACTGACAATATGATCGCCATTTTTCTCAATCATCTGAACCAGTGTATGAATCGTGGTATTCAGGTTATAGTCCTTCATCTTCCCGCTTTCATACACGTCCTCGATTGTGACCGAGTGTGCCAGTTCATTATAGGCCAGCAGATTCCCGTTCCGGTCATAAATACAGCCACGGCTTCCCGCAATCGTCCGTTCCTTTTTGATCTTCATCTGGAAGGAATCGATATAGTCCTCACCATGTACAATCTGAAGATCAAACACACGGTAAATCATTCCGCCCCCGACCACCAGGATCAGGAGAATCAGAATAAATTCCCGGGAGGTAATCATATTCAGAAACTTTTCTTTTAAATGCTCAAACAAATTTCCGGCTACTCCTTTGCTCTGCTTTCTCCATCCGGTTGTTCATCCATAAAATAAACGGATAGAACAACAGGGTTACAAGGATCGTATAAACCGTCTCCGGGACGATAATATGTACCAGATAATAGCTGAAATGAAATCGTCCGCGGAGCAGAAACAACGTCAGGTAATACAGCATTCCGTATGACAGGTCACTGGCAAAAATTGAAATTAACGGCAGCTTAATATCATCCGGATAAAAAATATGATGGAATTGTCCATTTAGATAGCCAATATACATATAGATCAATGCATTCAGACCAATGACAGATCCGAAAAAGATATCACAGAGCAAACCACTGAAAAATCCGGTCAGAAGTCCTGCTTTCTTCCCTCTCATAAAACCATAAGATGCCGTCAGTACGATCATCAGGTTCGGCACGATTCCTCCAAAGGACAGAGCCTGAAACAATGTGGTCTGCAATACGAAGCTGCCTATGATTAATAACACGGAAAACAGAAACCGTCTCATAACAACCTCCTATTCTTCCACAACCTGCTTTAATTCCGTAATGACAAGCACCTCTTCAAGATGCTCAAAATCGACTGCCGGTGTAATAAGTCCGGATCTCGTCAGGTTATTGGCATCCATACTGATGCTGCTGATATAGCCGATCAGAATTCCCGGCAGATACTTGTCACTGACATGAGAGGTTACAATCTTGTCTCCCTCTACCACACGGTCTGCATTATCCACAAGCTTTTCAAACCGGATCAGCCCATCAGCATATAATTCCAGATCCCCACATACAATCAGATTATCTGAAGTGGAAAGCACCATGCCGCTGACATTGGAATTATCATCAATAATCGCAATGACCTTGGACCAGTTTGGACCGACATCCGTAATTCTTCCGACCAGACCGCTTCCTGCCATGACATTCATATCAATGGCAAGTCCGTCATCGTATCCCTTATCAATGACAAAGGAATGATACCAGTTACCGGAATCCTTGGCAATGATACGCGCTCCGATCTTCGGATAGTCGTCATACTGCGCATCCAGATCGTATAACTCCCGAAGGTTTGTCAGTTCATAACGATCCTGCTGGAGCTTGATGTTTTCAATGGTCAGTTCGTCGATCTGCGCCTTTAGCTCTTCGTTTTCCTTAAGCAGTGACCGAATCTGTACCAGTTCCTCGGTACGACTGCTGATAAGGCTTCCCGCCTTACTGATCCCGTTTTGCAGCGGTGTGATTAAAAATCCGCCAACCGCACTTACCGGTGCACTTAAGAGATTCGTATTAAAGGTCAGCACAATTAACCCTATACATAATAATGTTAAAATAAAAAGGAGATATTTACCAGGTAATGTAAACTTTTCTCCTTTTCTTTTTATAATCGGACTCATTTGTTCATTCCTTCGATTGAATAAGCAACCGTTTTCAGGTTGTCATCCTTGATGATCTTGGATAAGCCAAGGGCAACGCTGGTAATTGGATTTTCGGAAACATTGACCTTTAAGCCGGTTCCCTTCTGAATCAGTTCCGCAAGGTGGCTTACCTGGGAGGCGCCACCTGTCAGATAAATACCATGACGGTAAATATCGGCTGCCAGTTCCGGAGGAGTTCTCTCCAGAATGACTTTAATGTTATCAATAATAGTATAGAAGTGTTCAATTAAGCATTCATCAATCATTGCGGTCGGAAGCTCACGTTCTACCGGAAGTCCGGTTACGATGTCACGGCCGTATACAACTGCTCCCTTGTTTTCCTTTTCCAGATCAGCAAGAGAAATCTTCACGTTCTCTGCTGTCTTACCACCAATAATCAGATTGTACTGCTTGCGTACGGCTGCTCGGATGGAATCATCGAACTTCTGTCCGCCGACTTTAATGAGACGGCTTAATACAATACCGCCCAGAGACAAAATGGAAATCTCGGTCGTATCAAAACCAACATTCACAATGAGGACGCCCTGTGAATTCTTCACATCAATATCCAGTCCCAGGCCATCGGCTACGGCCTTTTCCACTACCATGATCTTCTTGGCTTTCACGTTGGCATCGCGGATCAGGTCATAGAAGGCTCTCTTTTCTACTTCGGTAACATCGGTTGGAACGGCAATATAATAATCTGCGGATTTGATGCTGTTTCCGGTCAGATCATTGATGAAAAAGCGGACGATCTTCTCCATATTGTGAATGTCGGCAATCACGCCATTGGATAACGGATAGGAAATATGGATATTGGACGGTGCCTTCTCATACATATCAAAAGCAGAATCCCCATAAGCAAATACGTTGTTCTTATTCTCAATGGCGATCATGTTTTTTTCAACCAGTATGGTATCATCGGCACGGTTATAAATCTTAATATTGTTTGTTCCTAAATCAATACCAAAAACATTGTTTAACATTTTCTTTATGTCCTTTCTATATGTAGCCATGTTCTTTCAGACTTAAATAACATCCGTCTCCTACAATCAGATGATCCAGAAGCGGGATCTCCATAAGCTTTCCTGCTTCGATGATTTTCTTCGTAATGGAAAGATCCTCCATGCTCGGGTTACAGTTTCCGCTCGGGTGATTATGCAGCAGCACAATCTTACAGGCACCTGCCCGGAGTGCGTGCCGGAATACCTCTCTTGTCGATAATAGGGAGGCATTCACCGTGCCCTTCGACAATAGATACTCTTCCATGAGATGGAGTTTCGTATCCAGCAAAAGCAACAGCACCTTCTCTACCTCTTCATGCCGCAGCTGCTCCATGTAATAATCCGCAATGGACGATGGTGTCCTAAAATCCAGCGTCTGCGCGGCATGCTGCTTCGCCATTCGTGTGGAAAGCTCGGCAATGCATTTAATCTTAACCGCTTTCACTTCTCCGATTCCGTCAATCTCCATCAGCTCCTGCATGGTAATGTGATGCAGGGAATTGAGCTGCCGGTTCTGTTCAAACCGGTCAAGAAGCTGCTTCGCAATCGATAAGGCAGAAGCATTCCTCGTGCCTGTCCGGATTATAATAGCAAGGAGCTCCGCGTCCGTGAGAGAGGCTGCTCCGTGCTTCAAAAATTTTTCATAGGGTTTCAAATGATTTCCTTTCCACTCCTTCTCTCAAAGCGGTTCTAAATCATTCGATATACAATAATTCCTATCACAATGCCAATGATGCTGGCAACCGTAATCTTAATCGTCAGTCCAAAGGTTATACAGAGAATTCCAAGATCAAGGATCACTGGTTCTGCCAGTCCGAAGGTCTGTCCATAATTCAGGAAGCTGCTCGGAAATAAATTACCAATGAATCCTCCAATGACAATACCTGCCAGAATTAACAAAAAACATGCCCAGTTATTTTTACGCATCTATCCGTACCTCGAAATCCTTCTTAACCATAGTAGCTGCTCAGAACTCCATGCATGTACATTCGCATGACTCCGAACAGTTCCATATTAACACAATTATAAATTTATGTATACAAAATTCATACATTTTTTGTGGCTATTGTTTGGCAGAATCCAACAAAACAACGCCTCGTTCGACAAGTCTCTGCAGGCTCATGAGGATACCGAATTTGCCATGCTGCCATGTCAGCCCTCCCTGAAAATATACGGCATACGGCTCCTTCATCGGCCCATCTGCACTCAGTTCAATCGAAGAGCCTGACACAAATGCACCGGCTGCCATAATCACGGGGCTGTCGTATCCCGGCATGTCCCAGGGTTCCGGTGTCACATGCCCATCGACTGCGGCTGCCTTCTGGATTCCCTCACAGAAGCCGATCACGCCCTCCGGTGTTCCAAAGGTTACAGCCTGAATAATATCATGCCGTGATTCCGTACCATCCGGCACAACCTGAAAACCGAGAGCTTCATAAATATTCGCTGCAAAAATTGCTGCCTTTAATGCATTCGCGGTTACATTCGGTGCTAAAAACAGACCCTGATAGAATGCCGGAAGTGCGGTTAAGGAAGCGCCGACCTCCTTGCCAAGTCCGGGGGATGTCAGACGGTACGCTGCATTTTCAATGCATTCCTTCTTCCCTGCAAGGTATCCTCCAATCGGTGCAAGTCCACCGCCCGGATTCTTAATCAGGGAACCTACTACCAGATCTGCGCCAACGTCCGTCGGCTCGATTGTTTCCGTAAATTCTCCATAGCAGTTATCCACCATACAGATCACGTCCGGTTTAATCTCTTTGATAAAAGCAATCAGTTCCTCGATCCTCTTTACAGAAAGCGTCGGACGGGTCTGATAGCCCTTCGAGCGCTGAATGGTAACCAAATGGGTATTCTCATTGATCGCCGCCTTAATTCCCTCGTAGTCAAACGCACCATCCGGCAATAAGTCTACCTGACGGTAGGAAATCCCATATTCCTTTAACGATCCCTTTGAGGGCCGGATTCCAATGACCTCTTCCAACGTATCATAAGGCTTTCCAACCGGGGATAACAACTCCTGTCCGGGACGCAGGTTGCTCATAAGCGCAAGCGCCAGCGCATGGGTTCCGCAGGTAATCTGTGGACGTACCAGAGCATCCTCCGTGTGAAAAATATCCGCATAGACACGCTCTAAGGTATCTCTTCCGAGGTCGTTATAGCCATAGCCGGTCGTTCCAAGCAGACAGGCTTCGCTCACCTGATTCTTCTGCATGGCGGCAATGACCTTTAACTGGTTATATTCCGATACCTGATCGATCTGATTAAAGCGCTCCCCCAGGGAAGCCCAGATCTTTTCTCCAAACGCATAGACATCCTCGCGGATCCCCATGGATAAATACATACTTTTTGAGTCCATTCTTTTTATTCTCTTTTCATTTCATTTTCTTGCAACCATTCTAAGCCATGCAAAAATTGCTTTCTGCTGCCATTCATACCGAATAGTAATTTTATGTGGTTCTGAATTAGTTACCATTTCTTTTAAATGGTTATCCGTTTACAGAAGGGAATGATAATATGGACGCATATAAGCTAATAAAGCTTCCGTACCGGCTCCAATCTCCGATTTGTCCACCCAGATCACCTCCCGCTCCCTCCGAAACCACGTTAACTGTCGCTTGGCAAAATGCCTCGTATCCCGTTTAATCCGATAAACAGACTCGTTAAGGGTGATCTTTTCATCCAGATAATCCAGAATCTCCTTATAGCCCAGTCCCTGCATGGAAACCATGTCGCGGTGATATCCCATTTCCTTAAGACGCTTTACCTCATCAATCAGTCCATTCTGCACCATTTCATCCACACGCAGTTCAATTTTTTCATAAAGCTTCTCCCGGTCATCATTCAGGACAAAATATCGGAATTCATACGGAGATTCCCTGTGTTGTTCTGTTTCATTATGCTCGGAAATCGGATAATGATTCTTCTCATAAAATTCCAGCGCACGGATCACACGTTTTGCGTTATGAAAATGAATCTTTTCAGCCGATACGGGATCCGCCGTTTCCAGCAGCTCATGAAGATATTCCTCTCCATTATCAGCAAGAAGCTGTTCATATTTCTGACGGATTCCGTTATCCTCTTCTTCCTCAAAGCGGATATCATAGAGTAGCGACTGGATATAAAATCCGGTTCCTCCGACCACAATCGGAATATGCCCGTTTGCATAAATCTGTCGCATGGCCTTTTTCGCCATCTGCTGAAAGATATAAATATTAAATTCTTCCTCCGGATTCAGGCAGTCAATCAGATAGTGCGGAACGCCGCACATTTCTTCCTTCCGGATCTTCGCAGAGCCGATGTCCATATAACGGTACACCTGCATCGAATCTGCCGAAATAATCTCGCCCTGTACCTCATTGGCAAGAGCAATGGAAAGTGCGGTCTTTCCGACTGCCGTAGGCCCTGTCAGAATAAGCAGGGGTGGTTTCTTCTCCATAGCTTCACCTACGTTACAATTCTCTTAAACTTCTTTTCAATTTCATATTTGCTCATGGAAATAATCGTCGGTCTTCCATGTGGACAATGATAAGGATTGTCCAGTGTCAGCATCTCATCCAAGAGGGCTGAAACCTCTTCAAATGTCAGGCTGTTATTTCCCTTTACGGCCGCCTTGCATGCCATGGAGGCCAGTTTATTTAAGATAACATCCGGCTGATCCTTCATGGGATTCTCGCACAGCTCATCCAGTACCTCTCGGAAAAATTCCATTTCCTCGCAGCCATATAAATCCACCGGCATGCTGCGGATTGCCACAGAACCGATTCCAAACTCTTCAATTTCAAATCCAAGGGATGTAAAATAATCCCGATAGGCAAGCAATGCCTGTTCTTCCTTGCTGTCTAAATGAAGCACCACAGGAGGCGTAATCTGCTGGGAGGTCACGGTTTTGTTTTTCAGTTCTTTTAAAAGCCGTTCATACTTCACCTTCTCATGCGCAGCATGCTGATCCATGATAAACAGCTTGTCCTTAAAGGCAATCAGCCAGTATGTGTCGAAAATCTGCCCCAGAATCTGATAAGACTCCCTGGACTTCACATCTACAAAGTTTTTCTCAAATAAGTCAAGCTGTACCGGCTTCTCTACCAGAATATGTTCTGCAGACTTAATAATATTATGATGCAGATCGCTCTCGGTGGTATTTACCGGATGATCTCCCAGAATTTTCTGTACGGAAAGCTTCGCCTGATACGGCGTTTCTTCCTCGGCAACTACTTCCGGTTGCTGCTTGGGCATCTCATATTGCCTACCTGTAAAGCCGGACTCCTGTCCAGCATCCATACTTGTATGAACTGATTCTGTCCTATTTTCTATGCTGTCTTTTTCTACAGCATTCTCTCTGGTATCATCTGTTCTTACTGCCGCCTGTTCCCCGGATTGTCTCTGATTCCGTGCATATTCCGCTACCGATTCCCGGATCCGCTCCATGCGGGTACGGTTCACCTCGAAGGGTTCCGGCGCCTGTTTAATCTGTGGCGTCTCTTCCTTCTCTTCCGTAAGAAGAACATCCGGAATCAATTCAATCTCATGGAGACGGTCACGGATCGCCGCCGCAATCTCTTCGTAAACCTCCGCTCCGTGCTGGAGACGGATTTCAAGCTTGGCCGGATGCACATTCACATCAATGTCTTCCGGCTGAAAGTCAAAATGCAGAACACAGAACGGGAATTTATGCTGCATCAGATACTGCCTGTATCCCTCTTCTACTGCTTTTTGCAGCACATCGTTATGGACATATCTTCCATTCACGAAGAAGATTTCAAAATTCCGGTTGGAACGGTTCTGCTCCGGCTTTCCTAAAAAGCCCCTGACACGCACGGACTTTCCATTTAAGGAAAAATCAATCAGATGCTCCGTCACTTCTTTTCCGTAAATCCGGTAAATGACTTCCTTTAACTGGTTGTTCCCGCTGGTCTGGAAACGAATCTGTCCGTTCACAATAAATTTAATCGAAATATCCGGATGGGAAAGTGCCAGATGTTCCATCAGATCTGCCACGTAGCTTCCTTCCGTCTGCGGCTGCTTCAAGAACTTGCGCCGTGCCGGTACATTATAAAACAGATTCCTTACAAGGAACGTTGTCCCCTTCGGCGCACCGATCTCGCTAAACTCACACTCGGCACCCCCCTCGATCTGATAGTGTACGCCGGTAAAATCCTCCTGCGTCTTCGTAATCAGCTCCATCTGGGATACAGCACAGATACTGGACAAGGCCTCTCCACGGAACCCAAGACTGTGAATATGCGGAAGATCCTGTGCATCCTCAATCTTACTGGTTGCATGCCTTAAGAACGCTTTGCGGATTTCGCTCTTCTCAATTCCGCTTCCGTTATCGGTGACGCGGATGAGGGAAATGCCTCCATCCTTAATCTCTACAGAAATTGCCGTTGCTCCTGCATCAATTGCGTTTTCCGTAAGCTCCTTTACGACACTGCGTGGCCGTTCGACCACTTCACCTGCCGCAATCTGATCAATTGTATTCTGACTTAAAAGATGAATAACTGACAATGCTTTCCTCCTACCAACGATTCTTCAACTTGTTCTGTAACCGGTAAATGGTATTCAATGCATCAAGCGGAGTCAGTGTCGATACATCCAGCTCCTTCAATTCATTTAAAACATCTTCATCGGTCACGGTATCAAACAGGGACATCTGACTCAAATCCACTTCGTCATATTTGACCGCCTTGTGCTTCGTCTCCTTCTGGTCAATTGCAATGTTCTGCACCTTTTCAAGAATGTCATTATCACAAAGCTGTGTCACAATTTCCTTGGCACGATCAATGACCATATCCGGCACTCCGGCCAGCTTCGCCACCTGGATGCCGTAGCTCTTATCGGCACCGCCTTTGACGATCTTTCGTAAGAATACAATGTCATCGCCTTTTTCCTTTACGGCAATACAGTAATTATTGACATTGTTCATCTTTCCCTCTAACTCGGTAAGCTCATGGTAATGCGTCGCAAACAAGGTCTTCGCGCCAAGCAGCTTCTTATTGCTGATATGCTCAATTACTGCCCAGGCAATACTGAGTCCGTCAAAGGTCGAGGTTCCTCTTCCGATCTCATCCAGGATCAGAAGACTGTTCGAGGTTGCATTCCGCAGAATGTTCGCCACCTCGTTCATTTCTACCATAAAGGTACTCTGCCCGCTTGCCAGATCATCCGATGCACCGACTCTCGTAAAAATCCGGTCAGTCATGGAAATATTGGCAGCGTCCGCAGGCACAAAGCTTCCGATCTGCGCCATGAGGACAATCAGTGCCACCTGCCGCATATAAGTGGATTTACCAGCCATATTCGGTCCGGTAATAATGGACACACAATATTTATTATTATCAAGGTATGTATCATTCGAAATAAACATATCATTGGAAATCATCTGTTCTACGACCGGATGCCGTCCGGCCTTGATGTCAATGACTCCCTTTTCGTTAATCTTTGGACGTACATAATGATTCCGCTCTGCTACATAGGATAAGGAACACAGCACATCAAGCCTTGCAATAGCCTTGGCCGTACGCTGGATGCGGTCGATTTCTCCCGCAATGCTGTCACGGATCTGACAGAACAGATCGTATTCCAGGCCATACAGCTTGTCCTCTGCATTCAGGATGGTATCCTCAAGCTCCTTCAGCTTCGCGTTCGTATAACGCTCCGCATTCGTTAAGGTCTGTTTCCGGATATAATCCTCCGGCACCATATTCTTAAAAGAATTCGTCACTTCAAAATAATAGCCGAATACCTTGTTGTATTTCACCTTAAGATTCTTGATTCCGGTCCGTTCCCGATCCTCCTCTTCCAGCTTTGCAAGCCAGGTCTTTCCGTCATTCTTTGCATGACGCAGCCGATCAATGTTTTCGTCGAACCCGTCCCGGATGATCCCGCCTTCCTTGATGGCAAGTGGCGGTTCCTCACAGATGGCTCGTTCGATTAAGGTGCACACATCCGTAAGCGCGTCCGTCTCCTCCTGAATCTCCTTTAAGATGTCCGAAGAAAAATCATTGAGCAGCACCTTGATGGACGGCAGCATTTTTAAAGAGCCCGCAAACGCCAGAAGATCTCTGGGATTTGCTGTCTTGTAGCTGACCTTTCCCAAAAGACGCTCCAGGTCATAAATCGGATTTAAGTATTCCCGGATTTCATCCCGCAGCATTGCATTTCCCGACAGCTCGGAAATACCATCGAGACGCTTTTCAATTTCACTTTTATCAATTAAGGGCTGCTCAATATACTGACGCAGCATTCTGGCTCCCATTGCCGTTTTCGTCTTGTCCAAAACGCCCAGCAAAGAGCCTCTCTTCTGCTTTTCCCGAAGAGTTTCGGTAAGCTCAAGGTTTCTTCTGGTTGAGCTGTCAAGCAGCATATAACGGCTCGTAAGATATGGATACAAATGGGTAAAATGGCTTAATGGGATCTTCTGCGTATTCGTAAGATACTGCATCAGCGCTCCAGCTGCAATGAGTCCGGACGGGAAATCTTCAATACCCATGCCCTGTAAGGAAGTCACATGGAAATGCTTCAAAAGACTCTTCCGGCAACGGTCCTCGTCATAATAAAACGATTCCATGGAATAAATGGCTATGTTCAGCCGATCCTTCAAATCGGCAAGATCCATTCCGCTTACCGTAAATGCATCGTTACAGATGATCTCGCTCGGATGGTATTTCATGATTTCATCGAGAAGCTTCTTATTGTCCTCCACTTCGGTCAGGTAATAATCGCCCGTTGTGACATCGGCAATAGAGATACCGATTTTTCCCTGAAAATACGCAATGCTCATGAGATAGTTGTTTCTTGTTTCATCCATGGACTGCGTATTTAAGTTCGTTCCGGGTGTTACAATCCGTACGACCTCACGCTTCACCAGCCCCTTCGCAAGCTTCGGATCCTCCACCTGCTCGCAGATCGCTACCTTATATCCCTTGGAAACCAGACGGTTTAGGTATCCTTCCACGGCATGATAAGGCACACCGCACATCGGTGCGCGCTCTTCCAGTCCGCAGCTTTTGCCGGTCAGGGTTAATTCCAGCTCCTTCGATGCCGTAATGGCATCTTCATAGAACATTTCATAAAAATCCCCCAGACGGTAAAACAGAATACAATCCGGATACTCCTTCTTCGTTTCCAGATATTTTTGCATCATTGGTGTAACTTCCATCACATCAACCATTTCCCTTTCGTTACTCTGCCGCACAGTACTGCTCGGCTCTCTTTATTGCATCATCAATGTGTGCACAGAAATTTTCTTCTCCTACTTTTTCATAAAAACCGGACTTCTGCATCACCTTAAGCGGCTGCTCATTCACATGGGACAAAATCATATGTACCCCATATTCGCGGCATTTGCCCATAAGTTGTTCAAGGTTGTGCATTGCCGTTGCATCTATCGCATTTACGCTTCGCATACGGATAATCAGACACTGTGTATTCTCGGAAACATGAATGCCAAGAAGCTTGTCTGCCGCTGCAAAGAACATCGGGCCGCTGATTTCATAGACCATCGTATGATCCGGAACAGTCCGTAATTCGATAGAATCCGGATCGTCCTCATCATGAATATATTTCCAGCCTTCGACCTGTGTCACATCGCTCATGCGCTTCATGAACAGAATCGCCGCTACCACAATACCAACCTCGATTGCAACAACAAGATCAAATACCACCGTGAGAACAAAGGTCACAAGCAATACGGAAATATCACTCTTCGGTGAGGTTTTTACAAGGTAGGCAAACTCTTTAAAGCCACACATATTATAAGCGACCATAAACAGAATTGCCGCAATGGCCGGCATCGGAATCAATGCTGCATAAGGCATGAATACCACCAAGATCAATAATAAAACGACGGAATGCACCATCCCGGAAATCGGGGTGCGTCCACCGTTTTTGACATTGGCTGCAGTTCGTGCAATCGCACCGGTTGCCGGAATTCCACCGAATAATGCAGAAGCAATATTGCCGGTTCCCTGTGCAATCAGTTCCATATTGGAACGGTGTCTGGAATTAATCATACTGTCCGATACCACACAGGATAACAACGACTCAACTGCCGCTAAAATGGCAATGGTCAATGCATTTCCAAACTGTGCCTGAATGAGCTTAAAATGAATCGTCGGAAGTTGCAGCATCGGCGGTTTGTTTGAGATTTCATATAAGGTTCCGATCGTATTGACCTTAAGTCCAAGTCCACTCACAAGTGCAATGCCTAAAATCACTGCAAGTAAAGACGGGGGAATGCTCCCTACGATCTTCGCTGCCTTTCCCTTCAGTACTTTGGCAAGCATCGGCCACAGAATCAGAATGGCCATACACGCAAGTCCGACAAGAAGTGCCTGCACATTGATCGTTCCGATATAATGGCAGACCGCCTTTACCTTGTCCACGGTTTCAATCGGGGACACTCCCGGTTCATACTGAAGCCCCAGGAAGTCCTTCACCTGTCCGATTGCAATCGTTACGGCAATTCCGGCCGTAAATCCTGTCGTAATCGTATAGGGAATGAAACGGATCAGTCCTCCCAAACGAAGCACGCCCATCAGAATCAGGAAAATTCCTGCCATAATGGTCGCAACGGCCAGTCCTTCGATTCCATCGGATGCCACAATTCCTGCAACAATCGTTGCAAACGCTGCGGTCGGTCCCGAAATCTGCACACGGCTTCCGCCTAAAAAGGCGATGATAAAGCCTGCAACAATCGCGGTATAAAGTCCGCGCTCCGGATTCACTCCGGAAGCAAGTGCCAGTGCAATAGACAGTGGCAACGCAATAATGGCAACAATAATACCAGCAATTACGTCCTTGACGAATTGCTCCTTGGTGTATGTTTTCATTACTGAAAACAACTTCGGTTTCAATTTTTCCATAACTATCTCCTCATTTGTACGTTCGTACATTCCTCAGTCTGTGAATAAGAGCACAGACACTCTTTTTTGCAACTTATTGAAAACTTTACATCTGTCAAATCTGACTTCTGTTTCTATACGAGTTCACCAAGGTAATAAAAACCGTGGCATTCCTTTAAGTATACCGGTACAATCTTTCCGATCAGGGACGGATCTCCCTTAAAATGAACAATCGTATTATTGGATAAACGCCCGGTCAGAAGAGAAGCATCCTGTTCGTTCACTTCCTCTACCAAAGCTTCCAGGGTTTGTCCTTCCAGTCTTGCCACACGTTCCCTTGCAGTATTCTGAACCACCTTAAGCAGCCGGTCAAAGTCCTTCTTTACTTGTTCCTCCGGCACCTGGTTTTCCATTGCGGCTGCAGGCGTTCCGGTTCTCTTCGAATAAATAAAAGTAAAGGCATTGTCATACTTCACCTGGTTGATGACGTCAATGGTTTCATCCACATCAGCACTGGTTTCACCAGGAAATCCAACGATGATATCCGTTGTAATTGCCATATCCGGAATTTCCTTCCGAATCTTGTCTACAAGAGCAAGATAGCTTTCCTTCGTATACTTACGATTCATCGCTTTCAGAATTTTCGTAGATCCGGACTGCAACGGCAGATGTAAGTGACGGCAGATCTTCTTCGAATCCCGCATAACTTCAATCAGTTCGTCGGATAAGTCCTTCGGGTGGGATGTCATGAAACGGATTCTCTGCAGTCCTTCAATCTTCTCTACTTCCCTTAAAAGCTGCGCAAAGCTGATCGGATCCTCCAGATTCTTTCCATAGGAATTGACATTCTGTCCAAGCAGCATGACTTCTACCACGCCGTCTGCTACGAGGTTTTCAATTTCGTGAAGGATGTCCTTCGGCTCACGGCTCTTTTCCCGGCCACGTACATAAGGCACGATACAATAGCTGCAGAAATTATCGCAGCCAAACATGATATTAATACCGGACTTAAACGGATATTTCCGGTCAACCGGAAGATTCTCCACGATCTGGTCGGTGTCCTTCCAGATATCAATAACCATGCGGTTCGCTTCAAACATCGTAACCAAAAGCTCCGGGAACTTATAAATATTGTGGGTTCCGAAAATCAAATCCACAAAGGAATAACTCTTCTTAATTTTCTCAATCACGGAAGGCTCCTGCATCATACAGCCGCACAGAGCGATCTTCTTATGTGGAGACTTCTTCTTAAGGCTGTTTAAATGTCCAAGTCTTCCATAGACACGCTGATTGGCATTGTCACGGACCGTACAGGTATTATAAATGACAAAGTCTGCATCCTCGTCTTCCATCAGTTCAAATCCGGCACTTTCCAAAATTCCCGCAAGCTTCTCGGAATCTCTGGCATTCATCTGGCAGCCAAAGGTCGTTACGCAGCAGGTTGCTTTTCGTCCCAGCTGCTGTGAAAGAGCATCTACATAACCTTTTGCTTTTTCAATATAATCCAATTGTCTTTGTTGTTCGTTCACACTTTATCCTCAGACAGGTCTTTCGCCTGTACATCTTCTTTCTTTGTCTTTTTCCCTTCCAGAAAAATCTTTCTGGAAATAAAGTTGTATACCATAACCACTCCTGTGGCAATAATCTTACTGATCGGTACAATTAAGGTATCCGGAATCAGTTCATTTAAGAATGCCACATTTGCATAGATCACATCCTGGCACAGATAGATAATCAGTTCGTTAATCACAAGTCCAACTGCGGAAAGAACAACAAATACGATGAATTCCTTCCGCTTGTCCATATCCTTTTTCTCGGTAAAGACATACTTAATACTCAGCAGATAATTGACAATGCAGGAAATGACAAAGCCGAACACTGCCGAAATATAAACTGTGTTCTGTCCAAAAAAATAAGTTGGAATCGTAGTGATTGCAAAATCAATGATAAAGCAGATCACTCCAACGATTCCAAACTTAATGATTTGTTCTAATAATTTTTTCATGTTCGCCTCCATAAAATGATAACATATCCATCCTAGTATTTTATCAAATGGAGGTCTTGCTTTCAATGTTTAATTTTAGTTTTTTCCGCATCCGCAGTCTGAAGAAGTTCTCTCATCTCCGCTGTTTTCACAGCCGCCAGAATCCTGTTCCCTTCGGCAATCTCCCTGGGAATTCTCCTGCCTCTCTCTTCTTGGCTGAATCACACTCGGGTTTCCCCAGCCACAGAAACCGGAATTGCTGCTCTCGCAGGATGACTCTCCACAGCACCGGTTCATCGCACACAAAATCAGTAAAATCAGTAAACAGCTGCCATTCATAATAGGAATAACTCCTTTTACCACAACGGTTCTACTTCATAGTATGCTTCTGTTTCAGGAATGTTCTTATGTAGGCAAAGGTTTCTTTTTCGCCCTTCTCTGCCAGCATGTAAAGAAACCTCTCTAAAATTTCCCGCGTATAAGGATGGAGAGGTGCATGTTCACTGCCATTAAGATAGTACTTCAATGGTGCATCATCCGTATAATTCTTTCCACTGTAGACCTTACTTGCTGCAATGCGGTCTGCCAGCATCTCTGCGATGTAACGGTCCGGCATGGGAACCGGTACGATTTCACCCCGTTTTCCGGTTGCGGTATAATCCAGCCAGTATTCGTAATGATGCTTGTTCCTTCCTTTATGGTGAAGCCATGCACTCGAATAGCCGATAGCCTCGCGCTCTGCGTTGTTCGGGCTCTGTGTCCCCTGATAATATTTCACACCCACCCGGAATTCCGAGGGACTGTATTTGGATAAATCATGTAAAAGACCCTGCTTATACAGGCCAATCTTAAAACAGCCCTGCATCACAAGAATCTTATGGTATGTAATGGTTTTAAAATGCCTCCAGATATTACGGATATTCATATTACTTACTACTGCTTTCTGTCTGATATACGACAATGCTCCGGCTTTCGATCACCTGCCCACCGTCTGCTTCCTTCCCCGCTTTCCGATCTGCCTCTTCTTCCGTTGACAGAATCTTCTTCCATCGAAGGGTCTTCGGAAGCTTCGGAAGGGCCAGCTTATGTGCCTCCCAATGCATATTATATGCAAGATAAAGGAAGGGATCACCCTCATTCGCATACCTTCCGCAAAGGAAAATATTCACAAGACGGCTCACAAAGCTTAAATCCGGGCGCCATGCTTCGGCCCCGTGATAGGAGATGTCCGGATAACCGCAGCCCAGTGAATCCATAACCTTCAGTTCCTTTTTCATATGAATGATGGGATTCTGTTTCCGGAATGCAACCATGCTCCTGGTAAAGGACAGAAGCTCCTGAAACATCTGGGTATTTTCTTTCCATTGCAGCCAGAAGACTTCATTGTCCTGACAATAGGCATTGTTATTACCAAATCGGCTGTTACCGAACTCATCCCCACTGAATAAGAACGGAGTTCCCTGACTGAGCATCAAAAATGCAATGGCATTCTTAATCTGCTTCTTACGCAGCGACAGTACATTTTTCTTCCGGGTTGTTCCTTCAATGCCGCAGTTCCAGCTGTAATTGTAGTCGGTTCCGTCGGCGTTGTTTTCTCCATTTTCCTCGTTGTGCTTACGTTCATAGGAAACCAGATCCATGAGGCTGAAGCCGTCATAATCGCACACGGTATTTATCACCGCATATTCCTTTGGATTCCGGCGCTGATAGCGGATAAAGTCATTCACAAGCCCCTCATCGCCCTTTAAAAACCTGCGGATATCATTACGAAAATTCCCGTTATCCACTGCCACATGCTTAAAGGTATCCTCTCCCATGCAGGACAGATCCTCCTCCGGCAGATAGGGAAGCCACAGCTTGCTCCGTTTTAAAACCGGTTCTTCTAGGAACATCCGCACCGGAAGATGAAATCCGTTGATCCGGAATCCATCCACATGATATTCCATCGTCCAGAATTTCAGAACCTCCACCATAAAACCCTGCGGAATGTCCTCCGGGAAATAAAAGTGCATCATCACTTCGATTCCAGCCTTATGCAGCTCCCGTACCATGGTTTTAAAACTGATTTCCGGGGCTTTCGCACTGTAGGATGCCTTCGGTGCAAAGTAAAAGCCCTTCTGGAAGCCCCAGCAGTTCAGACGCCTGTCCTGTACTTCCTTCTGTACTTCCTTCTTTCCTTCCTCCTCTTTCTGCTTTGATTCCTCCGGTTTACGGTGGTCAGAATACAGAGGCTTGATCTTCGTTTCATCAAATTCGTAACAGGGCATCAGTTCAATCGCCGTAATGCCAAGCTGCTTCAGATAAGGAATCTTCTCTACAACCCCTTCAAATGTTCCGGGATGTGCCACATTCGAAGACTTATGCTTCGTAAAGGCTCTTACATGAATTCCGTAAAGAATTGTATCTTCAAAAGGAGTCTCCGGATTCATATCCTCCTCCCAGTCAAAATCCTGTTTATTCAAAATACCATAGGTCATTCGTTCTTTTGCATTTTTGCATCCAAAATGCAAAAGTCCCATAACACCCTGTGCATACGGATCGGTATAAACCTCATCTCCATCGTAGAAATTATAGGTAAACCGACTAAGATCCTCGCCCCGGATCTCCACGCCAAACAGTTCCCCCTTGCGTCCCTTTTCGCTCAAAGGAATCCGCTGTTCCTGTTTCTTATCATCATAAAGAAGGATTCCACTTTCACAGCCGTTCTTCTTATTGACCAAGGCAAACCGAAAGCCCGAAACGGTTCTCTCGATTCCGGGTTGATACGGTTTAAAATATGTCACAGCAAGACTACTCATGCTTCCCTCCTTTTGAATGCAAGCATTCTCCGTCTATATTGCCATAATTTGCATGGCTCTGAATAGTTATTAATCTCATGTAACTATTCAGAACCACATTCGTAAAACCGTTGCTAATGCAACTTGAGTTTTACTCATGTGGTTACTTCGCCATATAAATCATGGCATATGTCCTTTTGAATGCAAGCATTCTCCGTCCATATTGCCATAATTTGCATGGCTCTGAATAGTTACATACAGTCTAACACAAATCCTTTCTCCTGTGTAAAAAACTTCTTGAGAAACTCTTGCAGATCATCTCAAAGACTTGTAGAATAAAGAAAAACCGAAAGGAGCAATTACATGAGTCAGACCTTTGAACAACCCGAAAGCAACGATGAAGAAATGACTGTCACTCTGGATCTGGAAGACGGATCTTCCGTGGAATGTGCCATTGTAACCATCTTAACCGTAAATAATCAGGATTATATCGCCCTGCTCCCTCTCGATGAGAATGGTGAGAACGCGGATGGAGAAGTCTGGTTCTATCGTTACTCTGAAAACGAGAACGATCCGAACGAAGAACCGGTGCTTGATTATATCGACGACGATGACGAATATGAAGCTGTTGCCGATGCATTTGATGAATTTCTGGATACCCAGGAATTCGATGAGATCACAGAGTAATCCTTTGGAGAAATCGCGTCACCTTGCGGTTTCGCTCTCTGGTTTCATATAAGAACAGCTTTTCACGGGCTCTTGTTACGGCAACGTACAGGAGCCTTCGTTCTTCCTCAATCTGCATTGCGTCAACAACGCCCTTCGGTGGAATCATTCCCTCATTCAAATCCGGCAGATATACATGTTGAAATTCCAGTCCTTTCGAAGCATGCATGGTCAGGACATGGATTCCCTTTTGCTGCTCTACCACAGGACTTTTCTTTTCCTTTTCCTGACATTGCAAAATAAATTCATCAAGCGGTCTCGTCCTCTGATAGGACATAAATGATTCCTGAATGATCTGCGCCATTTTCTTCTTATCTTCATATTCCGCATAGCTTCTGCTTTTATTCTTAAGATAAGAATCATATCCCATTTCATTCAGGAATAGCCGGATGGCCAGATGCACCTGCAGCCGTTTCGCCAGCGCAAGCTTCAAAAACAGTCTTTGTATCCGCACCTGCATCTGCGCATGATTCCGGTAATAACGCATAAGCTCCTCTTCGCTTACAATCTCTGAGACAAGCGCCTTCCGCGTTAGATCCGGCTCCAGCTTGTCCATAACACGCAGGAAATCCTGCCGATATCCTCCCTCATAAAGAAACCGTAAGAATGCATACAGATCCTCCGCTGTTTCCGATTGAAAAACGCCCTGTTCCTTCCTGACTCTTCCGGCTGTCGGAAGCTGTTTTTCCCTTAAAAGCGCCTCATACTGTCTAGCCTCCAGATTCGTCCTTACAATGATTGCCGTCTGATCGAGGCACTCCATCGAATTTTCCCGGATATCCTGCGTAAGAAGCTCTTCCTCTTCCCTCCGGGTATTCAGATGCTGAAATGAAACTTCGCCTCCTCTTTTCTTTGGAAGAAATTCCTTTGAAAACCGTTCCTTATTCTGTTCAATAATTTTGCGTCCAAGTGCAACAATCCGTTCTCCGCTCCGGTAGTTGGATGTGAGCTCATAGCACTTCGCATCGGTATATTGCTGAAGAAATTCTCTCATAAATTCCGGTCTCGAGCCACGGAATCCATAGATGGACTGATCATCATCCCCGACCACAAACAGCTCCTTCTGCGGCAGAGCCAGCATCGCAATCAATTCATACTGGGACGCATTGATATCCTGGAATTCATCCACCAGAATATGAGTAAAAAGCTGCTGATAACGTTCTAAAACTGCCGGTGATTTCCGAAAAAGTTCAATACACTTCAGAATCAGATCATCATAATCTAACAGGTTCCTTTCTTCCAGATCGCTCTGGTACAGGGCAAACAACTTTTCTGCATCAAACTCCGGCACGTCTGCATCCAGTAGTTCCAATGATATCTTTTCCCTGCCTCCTGCTTTTCTTGCTGCAAGGGCATTTAAGAGAATGGTTTCCTGATCATGGGTACACAACGAGGAAAGCCCTTCATTTTTGAGAATAACTTCCAGTCGATGATACTTCTGCTTTTCTGTAATCAGTGAAAAATTTCGGAATTGACCTGTGGATCTTAAAATCTGATAACCAAGACTGTGAAATGTTCCAAACCGGACAGGATTTGTGGAAGGATTGGAATCCGCAGATTCCAGATACCGCGTCTGCATCTCAATGGCAGCCGCTTTGGAAAAGGTCACAACAAGAATTTCTTCCGGTGGGATCTTCTTATTGTGAATCAGATATTGAATGTGTTGAACAATCGTAAAGGTCTTACCACTTCCCGGACCAGCCAGTACAAGTGCCGGTCCGGAATCGTGGGTAATTGCCTTTAACTGTTTTAAATCAGGCGTTCTCAAGAAGCTCAATTCCCTTTCTGATACGTGCAAGGGACTCTTCTTTTCCAAGAAGCTCCATAATTTCTGTTGCGCCTGCCGGAGTCATCTGCTTGCCGGATACTGCGGTACGAACCGGCCAGAGTACATAGCCGTTCTTGTATTCGTTTTGAGCCGCAAAGCCGGTCAGAAGCTGATACAGCGCATCGTTACTGTAATCCTCCTGCTGTTCAAAAACAGGAAGTAATTTGCGTAGCACATCAAGAGAAGTTTCCTTGTTGGTCTTCATCTTCTTGTGCTCATACATGGACGGATCGTATTCCGGTAACGCCTCAAAGAAATCAATGAGATCCGGGATATCCGGGAATACTTCGATTCTCGTCTTTACCATGGCTGCAATCTTGTGAAGATCCATGTTCTTCGTAATGGTGCTCTTTAAATACGGCTCTGCCATTTCAAAAAATTTATCATCGTCCATGGCCTTAATGTATTCTCCATTCATCCATTTCAGCTTCATATAGTCAAAAACGGAAGGAGATTTATTAATTCTGTGATAGTCAAATTCCTTAATCAGCTCATCCAGCGAGAAAATCTCGCGGTTGTCTTCCGGGCTCCAGCCAAGTAAGGCAATATAGTTTACAACAGCTTCCGGAAGGAATCCCTGCTCCAACAGATCCTCAAAAGAAGAATGTCCGCTTCTCTTAGAGAGCTTCTTATGATTTTCATCGGTAATCAGCGGCAGGTGAATGTATACCGGAGACTCCCAGCCAAACGCATCATACAGACGCTGATACTTCGGTGAAGAAGACAGGTATTCGTTACCACGTACCACATGGGTAATGTTCATGGTATGGTCATCTACCACGTTGGCAAAGTTATAGGTCGGATAACCATCGGACTTAATCAGAATCATATCATCCAGTTCTGCATTTTCTACGGTAATATCTCCATACAGTTCATCGTGGAATGTGGTCGTTCCTTCGGTCGGAATGTTCTGACGAATGACAAACGGCTTGCCCTCTGCCAGATTCTTCTCGATCTCTTCTTTACTCAGATGCAGGCAGTGCTTATCATAAATCATTATTTCTTTGCCCTCTACGACCTCGGTCTTTAGGGTAGAAAGACGTTCCTTGTCACAAAAGCAGTAATACGCCTCTCCCTTATCAATCAGCTCCTTGGCATACTTCATATAAATGCCGGTCTTCATACGTTCGCTCTGTACATAAGGGCCATAGCCGCCATCCTTGTCCGGCCCCTCATCATGCTTTAGTCCTGCCTGGGCAAGCGTATCATATATGATATCAACTGCTCCTTCTACGAAACGCTCCTGATCGGTATCCTCAATACGAAGCATAAAATCTCCACCGTCATGCTTTGCAATCAAAAATTCGTACAATGCAGAACGTAAATTTCCAACATGCATTCTCCCTGTCGGACTGGGTGCAAATCTTGTTCTGATTTTCGTCATTTCCCTGTTTCCTCTTCTTTCCAGCATGATAAATACCTGTATGTCTGAAATTTGTCACGCCATCTAATCTGTTGTGTTATTGTAACTATTCAGAGCCATGCAAAATCTGAT
>CAVJLN010000017.1:0-47987 GCA_963650485.1 Bacteroidaceae bacterium | reverse complement strand
GCTCTGCAAGACGAGATGGGATCTCATATGAATACATTGGTATTACTTCCGGGCTTCCATCCAGCTTATTCCGCCTTCTCAATATTTTCCCTGATGCAGTAGATACAACCCCTCGACTTCTTGGCACTTCAATTTTCAAAACATCATTATCTTCTTCAGTAATTATCTCTGCCCTGACAGCTATAGGTGGAACAGTGCTATTGGCAATCAGCGCAGTTACTCCTATAGGGTCTCTATGTTTTTTATGAACACCGGTAATTGTTCCATCATCTTCAACGCCAAGGAATAGACATCCACCAGCCGTATTTGTCATTCCAACAATTTCTTCAATAAGATCGTGATCTGGATAACATTTTAAATCACTCTTGAACTCGATATCTAAACTTTCCTCTTTAGGAATTGTACGCATTGCAATCCCTCCTATCTTTTAACTCAAATATAGTCTAACTCGTTTTAATTCGTTTGTCGAGTTAAATTTTTTTCTAATTCATTTTGCGAATTAAAACGAATTAGGTATACTACATGCAATCCTACATAATCAAATAATGCATTAACTCAATAAAACGAGTGAAAAATCATAAAATGTAAATAAATACATTGATTCATATGGAAAAATGCAATATAATACAATAAAATATATCAATGACGTCATAAAGGAATGCATACACATGAAACGTAAAATCACATCCAAACTATATGAGTGGAAAAACATGCAGAATGGCAGAAAGCCATTGCTTATTTATGGTGCACGTCAGGTTGGAAAAACATTTGAGATGCAGGAGTTCGGATCACTTTATTATAAGAATACCGTATACGTGAATTTTGAAACAGATGAAAGAATCGGAAAATATTTTGAAACAGACATTCATGCAGATCATATCATCGCTACTTTGGAGAAATATTATCAGGTAAAAATTGTTCCTGAAAACACACTCATTATTTTTGATGAGATACAAATGTGTGAGCGGGCGTTAACTTCTTTGAAATATTTTTCGGAAGAAGCACCGGAATATCATATCATAGCCGCAGGGAGCCAGCTTGGAGTGGCTGTGAACCGGGAAAAATATTCGTTTCCGGTAGGCAAAGTTCAGATGCTGACCATGTACCCAATGGACCTGGAAGAGGTGTTGTGGGCGAAGGGAAAACAGATGCTTGCAGATACGATCCGGGAACATTATGAAAATAATCAGCCATTGGATGAGCTCCTTCATGAGGAGGCGTTGCAGGAATTTTATCATTATTGTATCGTAGGGGGAATGCCGGCAGCGGTAAAAGCTGACCTTGCAAAAGACAGTCCGATTGATCAGGCTGAAATCCGACAGATGCTATTAAATTCCTACATTGCAGATATGGCAAAATATGCGAATCAGGCAGATACGGTACGTATTTTTGAAGCCTATGATTCGCTTCCGGCACAGCTAGCAAGGGATGCCAAAAAATTTCAGTATAAGTTGATAAAATCGGGCGCACGGGCATCCCAATACGGAGATGCGATTGACTGGCTGATCCGGTCTGGAATTGTCAATAAGTGCATGAAGTGCAGTCAGGGATTTTATCCGATTGCAGCATATCAGGATGTGAGTGCATTTAAACTGTATTACAGTGATATGGGGATTATGTCCGCCAGACTGGGAATGACTCTGGAAGCACTGCAGGGTAGGGAAACAGAACATTTTCGGGGAATTATGACAGAAAGCTATGTTTCTGTTGCCTTGAAGACCAATGGCTATGATTTATATTATTGGGAATCAGATAATACGGCAGAGGTAGATTTCCTGATACAGAAAGACAGCCATGTAATCCCGGTGGAATGTAAGGCCGGAAATCACGTGAAAGCAAAAAGCATGATGGTTTATATGGAAAAATATGAACCATCCTATGCAATCCGGATTTCAACAAGAAATTTTGGAATGGTGAAGGGAATAAAGTCTGTGCCGTTATATAGTGTATTTTGTATCTAAGGAAAAATGTTGTTTGCATTCGAATAATGCATTATAATAACAAAAATAATAGAGATATATCTTACGGTTACAAATTTGTGGATGGTAATATAGGTGTGAGCGAAGAAGAGATCGTGACGCTTCCATTGTATATGATAGCGTTTATTTAGAAAGCACCATTGAGTACCGAATATAGGACATGAAATATGGATAATAGACTTAACAGGATACTTGTGAGAGGAACAAAGGGATGGATCATTTCGAACAGATCAACGAAACTTCCTATTTATCGGTACAAAATGCACCGGTATACCGGAAAATTATGAGATGCTTTTACCGGGAATATGAAAAGATGCATTTTCAGCTATATAAAGAGGATATTTTCAGTATTTTAAAAGAGGATGAAGCATTTGAAATGTATTCCATGGAGCAGCTGGTTCTGGATCTGGAATCCCTTGTAAAGTGGAAAAATCTTACACCGATACAGGATCCGGGAAAGGTGTACACAATAGCGGATTACAAAAATAAGCAATATCGCTATACGATGTCGGAATATGCCGTGGAGATCGAGCGTCTGACCGTACGTCTGGAAAATTTATTTCTAGAGTCAGGCAATCTGTCGATGAACTTCTTTGTCCGTCTGGAGAGAAGCCTGGATGAGACGGAGAGCATGGAGAACGCAGAGCTTCGTACCGTGAACGAATGGTGGCAGACACTGCAGGAGGATTTTAAGCGGCTCAACCAGAACTATCAGGATTATCTGCGGGACTTCTATTCCGGAAAAACGGAAAAACTGATGAAATCCGTGGAATTCATGGTTCACAAGGATAAATTTATTAAATATCTGAATGAATTTGTGCAGGAATTGCAGCGGCATTCCAAACGGATGGAACAGCTATTGGAAAAGAATACGGAGCGTATGGAGAATACAATTCTGGAGCGGGTCGTGGCGAGCGAGCTGGATATTCCCCATGCACTGCTGGAAATACATGGCAATGCAGAACAAAGCATTCGGGAAAATGTATACGGAAAATGGTATTCTCTGAAAAACTGGTTTGTGGACGGGCAGAGTCAGGAATGCGAAGCTAAAAAGGTATTGAAAATCACCAGTGATATCATACGAAATATTATTCAGAATGCGGCGCTGATCGTGCAGGTTCAGAACTGGGGCATCAGCAGAAAAGATGATTATAAAAAGTTTCTGGAGCTGTTTCTGAAATGTGAGGATCTGGAGGAGGCTCATAAATTATCGGCTCATGTCTTCGGAGTGCAGCAGATCGAACATTATAAGACTAATCTCCCGAGAGAAGAAGACAGTATCAACAACAGCGTTTATCAGGAAGACCCCTCAATGTTTTTACTGAAGCCTCATACACGAGGGTATCGTGAGAGAAAGGACAGAACAGGGTTTGCAGACAAATCATTGGAAAAGATGGCACAGCGGGAAAGCTACCTGCGCCGGGCACAGAGGCAGAAGGAAGTGGTGCTCCGATATATCAGGGAGCAGAAGATCCGGTTTGCAGAGATTGACGAAGTGGTTTCCGAAGATACAAGAGCTATATTCCTGCAGTGGATTGCGCAGGCTAATATGAGTTCGGAAAAGATGGGACGGACGGAATATGGACAGGAGTATCGTCTGAAGAAAAAGAAAGGCAGCTGTGTCCTGAAATGCGAAGACGGCAACCTGCAAATGCCGGATTATACATTGGAGTTTAAATAAATATGAATGAAATCAGAACCTTAATGGAGAAATTCTGGATCTGCCGGGACAGTGACAAAGAGACTTTCTATAAAGTAAAGAGGGATATTCCGAACTTTCAACGATTCATCAGAGAACAATTAGGATGGAAACTGATTCATACAGAGAAGCTGTTAAAGCTGGAAAAGAGACCGGTACATGCAGAAGCGTTTATGGGAATCAGTGAGTTTACGGACATCCGGGATTACTGCATACTGTGTGTGGTGCTGATGTATCTGGAGGATGCTGAGGAGGGGAAACAATTCCTGTTGTCGGAGCTGATCGATTATGTGGAAACGCAGCTGAAGAATTACATGTCGGTGGACTGGACTTCTTTTACACAGAGAAAATCACTGGTGCGGGTATTGCAGTATATGGAGCGGCTTCAGATGCTTCGCGTATATGAAGGAAAAAGTGAATCCTTCAGTCAGGAAGCCGGGCAGGAAGTGCTGTATGAAAATACAGGCTATTCGAAATATTTTACCAGCAGCTTTACTACAGATATTTCCGGCTATGAATCCTATAGAGATTTTGAAAAAACCGATTTTGAAGAAGTTCAGGAGAACAGAGGATCCCGGCGTATTAACCGGGTATACAGACAGCTGGCAGTCTGTCCGGCACTTTATTGGGACAGTACAGAAGATGCCGATGCTTTATATCTGAAGAATCAGAGGCAGTGGGTCAGCAGATATTTGAGAGAAAATCTGGGCGGTAACCTGGATATCTACCGCAATGCAGCCTTTCTTACACTGGATGCAGATGACTGTTACGGAACTGTACATCCCAGAGATGCCCAGATCTCGGAAAGCGTCCTGATCATCTGTGCAGAGATACAGAGGCAGCTGGCAGAGGGAAAATTGAAATTACGGGAAGATGAATGTATTGCCATGACGAAACAGGCGTTTTACGAGATAGTCATAAACTGTAGAAGCAGGTGGAAGAATGCATGGAGCAAGGAATACTGTGAAATGGACGAAGACAGACTTAGGGAAACCATTTTAAAATATATGACAGACTGGATGATGGTGCGCAGTGAGGAGGAATGGATTATCGTGCTTCCCGCTGTAGGCAGACTGGCAGGGCAGTATCCTTCCGACTACAAAGGAGACGGAGAAGAATGAACGAACGTTGGCAGATGAACCGGATCGGTTTTGTGAATTTCTGGTTATATGATGAAGAGGACTTTGAATTCGAAGATGGAAAACTGCTTCTGCGTGGACAGAACGGTTCCGGAAAGTCCATTACCACACAGAGCTTTATTCCGTTTGTACTGGACGGAGACCGTACACCCAGCCGTCTGGATCCTTTTGGATCCAGTGACCGCCGGATGGAATACTATTTTCTGGGAGAAGAGGGCAAGGAGGAGTCTACCGGCTATCTGTTTCTGGAATTCCGGAAAGGAGATTCCGGAGAGTATCGCACCATTGGAATCGGACAAAAAGCAAAGCGTGGGAAACCGATGGATTTCTGGGGCTTTGTGATTCTGGATGGCCGCAGGGTAGGATATAATCTGTGGCTGTATAAGGAAGTGGGGTCGAACAAAATTCCGCGGGACAAGCGGGAGATGAAGGCGGAGCTGGGTGAAGATAATTTTTTCACAGACAGTCCATCGGAATACAAAAAGCATGTCAACCAATATATTTTCGGCTTCCGGAAGGAAGAACAGTATGAGCAGTTCATCAAATTGCTGGTGAAGGTGCGAGCTCCCAAGCTTTCCAAGGAGTTTAAGCCGACCAAGGTGTATGATATTCTGAATGATTCCTTGCAGACTCTGACGGACGAGGACCTGCGGCCTATGGTAGATGCCATGGAAAAGATGGATGAGATCCAGGACAGCCTGGAGATGCTCAATCGAGCCTTTGATGATGTGAAGATTATCCGCAATGAGTATACCCGTTACAATCAGTATATGCTGGCGAAGAAAGCTTTGAATTACCTGAACAGGAAGCAGGATGTGGAGAAAGAACAGGCAATACTGGCGGAGAAGGAACAGCGGCAGAGTGAGGCGCAGGAAGAACAGAGCCGGGCAGCACAGGATACAGAGAGGCTTACAGCAGAGAAAAAGCTGAAAGAAACAGAGCGCAATGCGCTCCTGGATCCGGAGCTCGAAGATGCAGACAGGAAGCTGGAGAAACTAAAGTCAGAGTACAGGGAGGCTGCGGAAGGAGAACAACGCTGGGAGAAAAAGATCGAGGAAGGTAAGGAGCGAATCCGGGGCGAGGAGACGACTCTGAAAAAGCAGGAGGAGCAATTGGAACTTCGCCGGGATGCCTTGAAGGAAAAGCGGGAAGAGCTGGAAGAGGAGCAGGAGATCCTGCAATGGGAACATCATGAGAAGGCAAAAGAGAAAATCAGCCTAGAAGAATATGAAGAAAGAGACGAAATTTCGGAGCATCTGAAAATATGGAAAAATCAGCTGACGGCAGGCAGAACAGCCCTCAGTCGGTATGAGCTGATCTTAGGACAGTACGAGGAAGCTGCCAGCCTGCTGGAAGAGACGAAGAAGAAAAAAGCGGAGGAGGAACAACGGCTGGAGCTGGCAGAAGAACAGGTGTCAGACAGAATTGATGCATGGATTGCGGAAGTCTTTCACAGGGCGCAGATAGCTGTGGAGTGGCATCCGGAACGTGAGGTTCTTTTGCAGGCAGAGCAAAAAGTAAGACGATATGAGACCGTAGCGGATGGTGTGGAAATACAGCAGGATTTCCGGACAGACTATGAAAGGCAGCGTCAGCAGCTTACAGACGAGAAGAATGAGAAGCAGTATCAGAGGGAAATTCAGGAAGGAATCCTGAAGGAGGTCTGTGAACAGCTTAAGAAGGTACAGGAGCAGCAGGAACTGGAGCCGGAACGGGATGAGTCAGTCGAAAAATCCAGAGCGTCCCTGGCACAGGCGGGGATCACAGCCATTCCGTTTTACAGAACGGTAGAGTTTGCAAAGGATCTGGAGGAGTCAGTCTGTGCGAGACTGGAGGCACAATTACAGATGTCCGGAATACTCGATGCCCTGGTGGTAACGAGAGAAGATTTCACGAAAATAAAAGCAGAGCATCCGGAATTTCTGGATGCTGTTCTGCAGACAGATGGGCCGGGCAACAGCCATTTTACCAAATTGACAGTAAGTGATGATCTGCCGCAGGAATTAAGAGCCCAGGTGTTGGAAATCCTCAGCAATATTTATGAAGAGGAAGGAAAAACACAGGGAATCTGCTTCGGCGCAGACGGCAGCTTCCGGCAGGGAGTCTTAGCCGGTAAAGCGGATAAACAGGCTGCCGAATACGTGGGATATCTGGCGAGAAAACGCAGAAAAGAACAAAAGATCCTGGAATTGCAGGAACAGATAGAAAGCACCGGCAGGAGCATAGAAGAGTGGAATGCCGAAATCGCACAATTACAGGAACGCATAGAGAGACTGCAGACGGAATATCAGGAGATTCCTGATTTTTCGGAGATTCAGACCGCATTGTCGGAAAAAAGAGAGCTGGAACGTATTCTGGAGACCCTGGAGAAGGAATATCTGAAACAGAAGGATCAGGAGCACAGACTCTCCGAACAGAAGAACCGGCAATATCAGGAGGTATTGAAGCTTTGTAAAATGCTGCCCTATGGCAGAACAACAGAGGCATATGAGGAAGCCTGCAATGCCGTAGAAGAATATGGAAGGATATGGCAGAGCATAAGGCAGGAGCTGCTGCATATGCAGACGGAACAGATCAGCTGCCTAGACAGAAAAGACAGGATAGAGCAATATCAGGAGAATCTGGAGGAGGCCTTTACAGAAAAGAGAACCTATAGTACCCGTGCAAAAGCCTGTGAGATCCAGATTCGCCAGTTAGAAGAGTATCTGAAAAGTCCGGAACTGCTGGAAAAGGCAAACAGACTGAAACAGGTGAAGGAAGAACTGGCGCAGATCAACGAGAAGCTGGAGGATTTGAAGATTCTGGGAGCCACTCTCAGAGAGAGGTTACAGACACTACAGAAAGAATTGCCGGTACAAAAAGAAAAGCTGCAACAGCTTATTATGGAAGAAACTGTACTCAGAAATTATTTTGAAGAGGAACTGGAATTGAAACTGCTCCTGAACCGGGAAGGACGTACAGTCTATGAATGTGCCAGAGAAGCAGTGAAAATATTGCGGGAAAGTGATAAGAACAGAGAACCCGGGGAACTGCTTCAGGCATTGCATACCGTATATCTGAAGCATAACGGAAGCCTTGCAAGCTACGGAACATCCATGGAAGAGTGCTTCGGTGATACGGGGGACATAGATGCTGTGCGTAAGCGGGTACGCATTCTTTCTACATGGAACGGAAAAAGGGTATATCTGGAAGAATTTTATAATATTCTGAAGACTGCAATTGAAGAGACAGAATTGCTGATACAGAAAAAGGACCGGGAGCTTTTCGAAGATATTCTATCCCAGACGATCAGTCAGCAGCTTACAGACCGCATAGCAGAGAGCAGAAAGTGGGCAAAAGATATGTCCAGGCTCATGCAGGAAATCGATACCTCCATGGGGCTTCGCTTTTCCCTGGAATGGAAACCCTGCAAAGCCGACAATGACAAAGAACTGGACACAGCGGATTTGGAGCAGATTCTTCTACGTGACCGGGAACTGCTTACCCTGGATGATATTGAGAAAGTAGCAGGACATTTCCGGAGCAAGATACGTGCTGAAAAGACAAAACTGGAAGAGACGGGAACCATTATCAATTACATGGAGCTGGTAAGGGATGCCCTGGATTATCGGAAATGGTTTGAATTCCAGATGTTTTTCCGGCGTGGAGAAGAGACGAAAAAGCCACTGACGAATGCTGCGTTTAACCGGTTCAGCGGGGGCGAAAAGGCAATGGCCATGTATGTGCCATTGTTCGGAGCGGTAAATGCACAATACAAAAAAGCAGATAATAAAGACCACCCCAGGATTATTGCACTGGATGAGGCATTTGCCGGTGTCGATGACAAAAATATCAAAAGTATGTTTGAACTGGTCCATAAGCTGGATTTCGACTATATCATGAATTCCCAGGCACTGTGGGGATGCTTTGAGACAGTAAAGGGGCTTCGGATCGCAGAGCTGCACCGCCCGGAGAACTCTCAGGTGGTATCCGTGATCCGGTATACATGGAACGGACATGAGAGGATTCTGGATGAACAATAATGAAGCCTGTGCGGCATATTTTAAAGAAAATCAGGCATACCAAAGGTGCTTTTCGGAATTTGAGAAGAAATGGAAAGCCTATGGAAGAGTAACCGGGATTATTACACTGAAACATACTTCGGAAGAAGAACGGAGAGCCATCAGCGGAATACTCGGAAGGGCATTTTATGAAGACACCATACGGTTTTCTTTTGCGGAATTTGAAAAAGGACTGCAATATACAAAATTTGCTCCTGTGGATTTTGAAGAAATACTGGGAGCGTATTTCGGCAGAAAAATGATAACCACGCAGAAAAAACGGATGGAGGCAGAGCAGGACAGGACAGATTTTTTTGAAACAGTGGAAGGTTATCTGGAAGAGTGTGCCGGTTCTGATTCGATGGTTGTCTTCTGGATGAGGGAAGTGTTTTCCCAAAAGAAGTATGGCTATCAGACAATAATCAGAGAATACGGAAGAGACAGAGAACATACGGAGAAACTGCTGAAAACCGTGGGGAAAGCGCTGCTTTTGCTGGAAAATACACAAGAGACAGAGGAGGAATATCCGCTGGCAGTATTTTCCGCGAAAGTGTCCGGTAATCCTCATTACTTTGATCAGGGAACGACGGCGGGGCAATTATTGGTTCATGGAATGTGCTATGCTGCACGGACAGATTATCCGGTAAATGCCCATCAGTGGAGAGAATTACTGCTGTCAAACGGAATTGTACCGGATAATATTTCCTCTATTGTACATATTTATGGGTTGCGACTACAGATTGAAGGTGACTGGCACCCGGCATATGATGCCTTTTGCAGGAGGCAGGAGCCCTGTGCGGTCACCATGGAAAATCTGCGGGAGCTGACAGCAGTGCAACCGACAGGCGACAAGGTTTATATTGTAGAAAATGAGATGGTGTTTAGCTATCTGCTGAAGCATTTGAAACAAAAGAAAGTGACGTTATTATGTACTTCCGGTCAGTTACGGAGTGCTGCTGTGAAACTGATACCCTTTTTGCTGGACAGCGGAGCGGAAATCTGCTATAGCGGCGATACGGATCCGGATGGAATCCGTATCGCTGACAGACTCTGGAAAAAATATGGGGATCGGATTCATGTGTGGAGAATGTCAGAGGAGGATTATGTGAAAAGCCTTTCGAAGGAAGAGATTGGAAGCATATCCATGAAAAAACTGGAGACGGTTGAGAATCCCGTCCTTCGCAAGACGGCAAAAGAGGTAAGAAAGAAAAAAAGGGCGGGGTATCAGGAGAATATATTAAAAGATCTGTTGGAAGATATGGACAGAAAATCCCCGTCGAATTCCGTCGGTAACTGAATAAATCTTTTGATAGTGTTTTCCAATAAATGATGTTATACTGTAACTATTCTGAATAGTTACTGTGTACTTTTTATAAAGTAGCAATTGTACAACAGAGGGATGAAACATGGCGTCTAATAAACATAGAATGAAATTGAAAGGCCGGTTAAAGAGATATACGCAGACATCCGTGTATCTGGGTATCTTGCTTATTTTAATTAATCTGGTGATTTATCTGCTGAGCATACCGGCAGGACTGCTTCTGACCTGCTTTATTTTGATTTATTTTGCGATTGTATTATCCATGCAGTTTTACAATAAACCGGTGATTCTGAAAGAGATGGTCAGCTTCGCCACGCAGTATGGGCAGATTCAGAAGGTATTACTTCAGGAGCTGGAAATACCCTATGCGATTCTGGATGATGATGGACATGTGATCTGGATGAACGTGGCATTTGAGGATGTGGTACATAAGGATCGCAGCTATCATAAATCGATTACCACCATCTTCCCTTCAATTACGAAGGAGAAGCTCCCGGGTGCAGAGGAAAACGCAGAGATCAGGCTGATCTATGAGCAGAGCAATTATCTTGCCAGGATGCGTAAGATTTCTACAGATGAAATGGTACGGAACAGCGATGTTTTCACAAACGAAGATTACCATGGATATCTGATTGCCTTTTATTTATTTGATGAAACCGCACTTCGTCTTGCCTTACAGGAGGTGGACGATCAGAGTCTTGCGGTTGGCATGATCTACCTTGATAATTATGAAGAAGCACTTGCTTCCGTAGAAGAGGTGCGAAGATCACTGCTTACGGCATTGATTGAACGTAAGATTAATAAGTACATTTCTTCTTTTGACGGAATCTGCAAGAGACTTGAGAAGGATAAATATATGGTCGTTCTCCGGAAGAAATCCATGGAGATGATTGAGCAGGACAAGTTCGATCTGCTAGAGGATGTAAAGACCGTTAATATCGGAAATGAAATGGCGGTAACGGTCAGCATCGGTATTGGTCTTGATGGTCTGACCTATGCACAGAACTATGAATTTGCTCGCAATGCAATTGATCTGGCGCTTGGACGAGGCGGAGATCAGGCGGTTGTAAAGACACCGAAGAATATTGTTTATTATGGAGGCAAGAGCCAGCAGGTAGAGAAGAATACCCGTGTAAAGGCACGTGTGAAGGCACAGGCGCTCCGTGAAATTATTTCCGGTAAGGAAAACGTACTCATTATGGGGCATCGTATCCCGGATGTGGACAGCTTTGGGGCAGCCGTTGGCATTTACCGGGTGGCAAGTACGCTGGGACGTCAGGCTCACATCGTTCTGAATGAAGTCAGCACCTCCATGAAGCCGATGGTAGAGCACTTTAAACAACATCAGGATTATGCAGACGGACAGATTGTCAGCAATCAGCAGGCAATGGAAATAGCAGGAAGCAACACCGTGCTTGTGGTTGTGGACGTAAATAAACCGAGCATTACCGAGTGCCCGGAGCTGCTTCGGATGTGCAAGTCGATCGTAGTTCTGGATCATCACCGACAGGGAACGGAGAGTATTGAGAACGCAACCTTATCCTATGTAGAAGCGTATGCATCCTCTGCCTGCGAAATGGTTTCCGAAATCCTGCAATATATTGGAGAGACGGTTCATATTACACCGGAAGAGGCAGACTGTATGTATTCCGGTATTATGATTGATACACAGAACTTTATGGCGAAGACCGGTGTCCGTACCTTTGAGGCAGCGGCGTTCCTTCGCCGTAACGGAGCAGATGTAACACGCGTGCGTAAGCTGTTCCGTGAGGATGCGATTCAGTATAAGGCGAAAGCAGATGCCGTCAGTCAGGCAGAGATTTACCGCAAAGCATATGCGATTTCTACCTGCAGCAGCGAGCATTTAGAGAGCCCGACAGTTGTCGGAGCGCAGGCAGCAAATGAGCTGCTCAATATTAAAGGGGTTAAGGCCAGCTTTATTATGACCGAATACCAGAATCAGATCTTCATCAGTGCCCGGTCGATTGATGAGGTCAATGTGCAGATTATCATGGAAAAGATGGGTGGCGGCGGCCATCTGAACACCGCAGGCTGTCAGCTGGAAGGAGTATCCATTCCGGAGGCCATCGGCATTCTGAAAGGTACACTGGATAAGATGATTGACAACGGAGAGCTGGTTGTAGATTAAAGAAGGGAGTAATCAGGAATGAAGGTTATATTATTAGAAGATGTAAAGAGTCTTGGGAAAAAGGGAGAGATTGTTAACATAAATGACGGTTATGCAAGAAACTTCGTGCTTCCGAAGAAGCTCGGAGTAGAAGCTACCGGTAAGAATATGAATGATCTGAAGCTTCAGAAGGCCAATGAAGAAAAGGTGGCAAAGGAGCATCTGGAAGCTGCACAGGCATTTGCAAGGGAGATGGAGAATGATCACGTGGTGGTTTCCATCAAGGCAGGAGAAGGCGGCAGAACCTTTGGTTCTGTTTCTTCAAAAGAAATCGCAACGGCATATAAAGAGCAGTGTGGCAAGGAAATTGATAAGAAGAAAATCATTCTTCCGGAACCCATTAAGAGCTTTGGCGTTTATGAAGTTTCCGTAAAGCTTCATCCGAAGGTAACCGGAACCTTGAAGGTTAAGGTGCAGGAAGCGTAGTTTACCTCATGTAGTTACAAATTACTTTCTATGAATACTCATATTCAAACAAGAATGGGGGTTTCAACAATTATGAAAGATTTAGGTTACCAGGAGAGTTAACATGCCAGCAGCAGAAGAAGCGCTGTTAAAACGTGTTCTTCCACACAGTATTGAGGCGGAGCAGTCCGTAATCGGTGCGATGATCATGGATCGGGAAGCGATTACCGTCACTTCGGAAATCATCAGTGGAGATGACTTTTACAGCAGACAATACGGCGTCGTATTTGATGCCATGGTAGAACTGAATGACGAAGGAAAGCCGGTAGATGTCGTTACTCTGTCGGATAAGCTGAAGGAAAAGGATGTACCGCCGGAGGTCAGCAGTCTGGAATTCTTAAAGGATCTGCTGAATGCCAACTTTACATCGGCGAATGTCAAATACTATGCCAATATTGTAGCAGAGAAGGCAACCCTGCGAAAGCTGATCCGGTTAAATGAGGAGATTGCGAATACCTGTTATACCGGAAAAGAGAGTCTTGAAACAATTCTGGAAGATACGGAGAAACGGGTTTTTGAACTGATACAGAAGCGGAACACCGGAGAATTCGTGCCGATCCGTCAGGTCGTTATGAATGCGATGGACAAGATCGAACAGGCTTCCAAGAATAGCGGAAATGTCACCGGTCTTGCAACTGGATTTCTGGATCTGGACTTCCGTACCGCGGGAATGCAGCCGTCAGACCTTATTCTGGTTGCAGCAAGACCTTCCATGGGTAAAACGGCGTTCGTCCTGAATATTGCAGAGCATATGGCATTTAAAGAGAATTATACGGTAGCTATATTCAGTCTGGAAATGAGTAAGGAACAGCTCGTAAACCGTCTGTTTTCCTTAGAGTCCAGAGTAGATTCCCAGCATCTGCGTACCGGGAATCTGACTGATGCAGAGTGGGAGAAGCTGATTGAAAGCGCCGGTGTGATCGGAAAGTCCAATCTGATTATTGATGACACACCGGGGATCAGTATTTCGGAGCTTCGTTCCAAATGCCGTAAATATAAGTTAGAACATGATTTAAAGATTATTATCATCGACTACCTGCAGTTGATGTCAGGCTCCGGACGTGGTTCGGAATCCAGACAGCAGGAGATTTCTGATATTTCCCGGTCGTTAAAGGCGCTTGCAAGAGAGCTGCACGTGCCGGTTATTGCACTGTCCCAGTTGAGCCGGGCTGTGGAACAAAGACCGGATCACCGGCCGATGCTTTCGGATCTTCGTGAATCCGGAGCGATCGAGCAGGATGCGGATGTGGTCATGTTCATTTACCGTGATGATTATTATAATCATGACACGGAAAAGAAAGGAATTGCAGAAATCATCATAGCCAAGCAGAGAAACGGTCCGATCGGAACCGTGGAGCTGGTATGGTTACCGGATTACACCAAATTTGCTAATTTGGAAAAAAATAAATAAAATTGAAACTATTCTGAATAGACAATCAAAACGATTACGAAAGAGGACAAGCTGGAATCAGCCTGTCCTCTCTTTGTATAAAAGGAGGAAAAAGAATGCAGACAGAAAAAATCTATATGATTTCCGATGCGGCAAAAAATGTGAAAGTGGAAGCACATGTCCTGCGTTACTGGGAGGAAGAGTTAAAACTTCCGGTGAAGCGTAACGAGATGGGACACCGGTTTTATACGGAAGAGGATATTAAGCTCTTCCGGAGGGTAAAGGATCTGAAGGATCAGGGCCTGCAGCTCAAAGCGATCCGGAATCTGCTGGTAAGAGAAAGACAGGAACAGGAACAGAACGAGCAGGCCATGAATCTCCTACAGGACAGCCAGAGCCGGAAAGAGACAGAGGATATGGGAAAGCGTCATGTATTGATGGTACATAATGGGGAAGTGCTGCCTGTCGAAGAGACAAAGGCAGAGAAGAGTATGCGCCTGCAGCAATTATTGCACAGCATGATTGCCGATGCGGTACAAAGTAATAATCAGGACATCTGTCAGGAGATTATACAGGAAGTAAAAAGCAGTATCTTAAAGGAGCTGGATTACCAGTTCCGGATGCAGGAAGAAAAGGATGATGAACGTGAGGCAGACCGCGATGTCCGGAATGAGGAGCACTACAAGAAACTCGATAATATGTTACGGAACTACAGTATCAGGCAAAAAACCTCTATTTTTTCCAAAATCAAAAATATGAACAGACAGAAGGCTGAAAAGCAATAGGATAAGAAGTCAGAAAGAAAAGAGGAGGCAGATCCTGATCGGATTCACCTCCTCTTTCATTCGTAAGAAATCTTATTCCTCAGAAATAGCTCCTACGGGGCATCCGCCTGCGCAGGAACCACAGCTGATACATGTATCTGCATTGATTTCGAACTTGCCATCTCCTTCAGAAATAGCACCTACAGGACACTGACCTGCACAAGATCCGCACTGGATGCAAGAATCACCAATTACATATGCCATGGTAATAACCTCCTTCATAAAATACATAAACCTATGATTGACAATTCTTTATCAATCGCCTTTATTGTAATATAAATGTGGCATATTTACAAGATCTAAGCAAGTTTTTTGGTAAAAATTTATTGCCCAAATTTTTCATTTGTGAGAGAAAAACAGAATAGAGTATGGTAGAATAAGGCAAAGAAGGTACAAAACTTCCATGAAGAGGAGTATCTGAAGGTGACCGAACGTTATTTCAAGAATCTGGGATGTGACAGAGGATATCTCTGCTTATGTCAGGAACCGGAGAACGAAGAGAATATGCAGTTACCCGGAGCTTTTGCGGAGAATATGATTTTGCGCAGGATTTTTTTCAGGGACAGGCCGTCGCAGGACTGCCATGAGATTTTTGCACGTGGTATGCTGCTTCCCGGACATATAAATAATGCCATTCAGGGACAGAGCCTGATTGTGTTTTCGATTCATTTCAAGAACCGGATCTTTGGATACCTAGCATTGGCAGTGAGAGAATCGGAGTGGCTGACTTCCTTTGCACAGGCGTTCATGATGGCGCTGGCACATGCCATGGAGAACAGTGCTGCACAGAGGGAGATTGCAGATCTCGAACAGTTCCGGAATCTGTATTGCAGAGATCCCCTGACAGGACTCTATAACCGGCGCGGCTATGAGCACTATCTGCGGATTCTGTATAGCAGGAGCGTAGAAGAAAACCCCTGCATTCCAACTGACCGGAACCGCAGGGGCTTTTTGTCTGCCGTGTATATGAGAAATCTTCTCAATTATAATGCAGCAATCTGTTTCATTAATGCTTCGATGTCCATGCCATGAACCATGGCTGCTTCTTCGAGGCTTTCGCCCTGTGCGGAAGGACAGCCTAAGCAGTGCATTCCTGCTTCCATAAGAATCGGTGCTACATTCGGGTTTGCTCTTAAAATTTCTCCGATGGTCATATCCTTAGTAATGTTTGCCATGCGTATTTCCTCCTTGCTTCTTATTCATTCATAGATCGTTACACATTTTGAATGGTCGCCATAGCTTTAATCCTATTTAGTATAATACTTTCCCCAATTTCTGACAAGCTAATCCGTTTTTGAAATTTTAAACTTAAAATAAACGTGTTTGTCTATTGTTTTTTTTATTCAAAAATATCATAATGCATTTATAATAAGATTGTGTAGTTAAATGAAACTGAATTTCAGGAATGGTTAGGAATAGGTACGCATATGGATGAAACAATGAATGAAACGAAAGTAACACCAATGGAAAAGCTGGCCACCTTTATTGTAGACAAACGAAACCTGTTTTTCCTTCTTTATATCTTTGCTCTGGTGTTCTGTATATTCTCAACGAACTGGGTTAAGGTCGAAAATGATATTACGAAATACCTGCCGGACAGCACCGAGACAAGGCGTGGCCTGACGGTGATGAATGAACAGTTTGTTACCTATGGAACAGCGAAGGTAATGATTTCCAATATTTCTTATGAGCGTGCTCTGGAGCTGCAGGAGGATATTGAGGGAATCGAGGGTGTTTCAAGTGCAGAGGTTGATCATACGGAAGATCATTATCATGATTCAAGCGCTTTGTTTGATGTGACCTTTGACGGAACATCAACCGATGAGATCAGTCTGCAGGCGATGGATCGGATGAAGGAATTATTAGCGGACTATGATGTGTATTACGATACCGAGGTTGGTGATGATACGGCTGGAGATCTGGCAGCAGAAATGCAGGTCATTGTTATTATTGCGGCGGTCATTATTGTCATTGTGCTGACACTGACCTCCCGCTCCTACGCTGAGGTTCCCGTATTGATTATGACCTTTGGCATGGCAGCCATTCTGAATATGGGAACGAATTTCCTGTGTGGAACGATTTCTTTTATTTCCAATTCGGTTACAGTTGTGCTGCAGCTTGCACTGGCCATTGACTATGCCATTATTCTGTGCCATCGTTTTTCGGACGAGCATCAGACACTGGATACGCGGGAAGCCTGTATTGCAGCGTTAAGTAAGGCAATTCCGGAAATTTCAGCTTCTTCCCTTACGACGATTTCCGGTCTGGGTGCTCTTGCATTTATGCATTTTAAAATTGGTATGGACTTATCCATTGTCCTGATTAAAGCGATTATGTTAAGCCTTTTGTCTGTGTTTACCCTGATGCCCGGACTTCTTGTGCTGTTTAGTAAATTAATTGATAAGACGAAGCATAAAAACCTAATTCCGAAGATTACTGCAATCGGTAAATTCGATGTGTTTACAAGATATATTGTGCCGCCGATCTTCCTGGCAATTGTAGTTGTCGCATTTTACTTTTCCAATAATTGTCCATACTGCTACAGTTATACAGATTTGACAACTGCCAAGCAGAGTGAAAGCCAGATTGCTTATCAGAAGATCAAAAATACCTTCGGCACAAGCAACATGGTTGCTGTAATTGTACCGGCCGGAAATTATCAGAAGGAAGAAAAGCTTTTAAAGTTATTTGAGCAGCATGAAGAAGTAAAATCTGCGATGGGGCTTGGCAATATTGAAGCCATGGATGGCTATGTGCTGACGGATGCATTGAATCCGAGAGAGTTTTCTGAGCTTGCCGGTGTGGAATACGAGATCGCGAGCCTCCTGTATTCGGCATATGCAGTCAATGAAAACCAGTATGGTAAGATTGTGAACGGAATTGAAAATTATCAGGTGCCGCTGTTTGATATGTTTATGTTTCTGAAGGAACAGATGGAAGCGGACAACATTACCCTAGATGGAGAGGTGCAGGATACGCTGGATGATCTGTTTGACCAGCTGGAGAAGGCAAAGCTGCAGTTAAAGACCGACGATTATTCCCGTATGGTTGTATACTTAAATCTTCCGGAGGAAAGTGAAGAAACCTTTGCATTCCTTGAAACAATGCATCAGGATATTGCGAAATACTATGACCTTGATGATTCCTACATTGTGGGTAACTCCACCAGTGATTTTGATCTGTCTTCTTCCTTTGGAACCGATAATATTATCATCAGTGTGTTATCTGCGTTGTTCGTTATTATTGTCCTGCTGTTTACCTTTAAATCTGCAGGACTTCCGGTACTGCTGATTATCGTTATTCAGGGCAGTATCTGGATGAACTTCTCGTTGCCGTTCTTACAGAAGTCTCCGTTGTACTTCTTAAGTTACCTGATCGTAAACTCCATTCAGATGGGTGCAAATATTGATTACGCAATCGTTATTTCGAGCCATTATTCCGATTTGAAAACGAGAATGAAACCGAAGCAGGCCATTGTGGCTGCATTGAACGAAGCTTTTCCAACCATTTTTACATCCGGAACGATTCTGGCGGTTGCCGGTGCACTGATCCAACAGTTGACAACGAACCCGATTATCGCTTCGATCGGAAGCTGCCTGAGCCGTGGTACCATGATTTCTATCGTACTTGTACTTGCGGTATTACCGCAGATTCTGATTATTGGAGATATTATTATTGAAAAAACAAGCTTTGAACTCAAGGGTAAAATTAACCTTGCTCCTCAGAGCTTTGCGGGTCTTACCCGTGTAAATGGTCTGATCCGTGGACAGGTAAACGGTACACTGGATGGTAATTTCTCCGGTTTTGTACGTGGTGATATGAATGTGGTGCTGATTACCGGTGCGGCAGAAAGCATGAATGATACGGACAATCCGGAACCGGACGACACAGAGGTATCTGCCATTGAAGAAAAGGATTCGCCGGGAATTCCACAGAAAGCTGACAGCTCTGGTGAAAATGCAGAATCCGGAGAGCAGAATAAAGAGGAGAAGGGAAGTGCAGAAGATGAAGAAGTTTAAGAAAAGAACAATGGTTGTCTGTCTGATTGCTGCACTGCTCCTGCCATCCCTACGTGTGACCTTAAGCGTCCATGCAGAGGTGGCTAACGAAGATAAGGATAATGGAACCGATGATGTGATGGAGCATCTGCAGGATGCATCGGAACAGGATGGAACTCTTAGCTATGACGAGGATCAGGTAATCTGGATTCGCAGTAATGAAGATCTCAAAGAGCTCGCCCAAAATTGTACACTGGATACCTGGTCACAGGACAAGGTGGTAATTCTGGATGCGGATCTTGATTTTACAAATGAAAGTATTACGCTGATTCCGACCTTTGGTGGAATCTTTTTGGGACAGGGACACACCATTAAGGGATTTGCAATCGAAGGAACCAGTAATAACACCGGATTTTTCCGTTATATTCAAGAAACCGGTCAGGTATGGAATCTGAATATCCAGATGGATGCCACAGCCGGCACGGGACACTCCGGTATCGGCATTCTGGCAGGTCAGAATGAGGGACTTATCAGTGGATGCAGTGTCAATGGCGCGATGAATGTAAACAATGATGCCGGACTTCTTGTCGGAATTAATGAGGTTAGTGGAATTATTGAAGACAGTACCGTAGATGGCATGGTTTCTGGGAACCATCGTGTAGGCGGTCTGGTTGGAACGAATAAAGGCGGTATTACCGGCTGTACAAATAATGCACTAGTAAATACGAATGCCAAGGATAATAAGATTGATATTCAGACTCTTACCTTAGAAGAGATTTTAAGCACGGAAAATGCAGCGTCTGTAACGGATATCGGTGGAATTGCCGGTTCCAATGAAGGGGTTATCCTTTATAGCACCAACAACGGCAGTGTGGGATATCAGCATGTGGGATACAACATCGGCGGTATTGCAGGAAGCCAGACCGGCTTTATTATGAACTGTGAGAACCACGGACGGTTAAACGGACGTAAGGATGTCGGAGGTATTGCCGGACAGATGGAGCCGAGCAGCCGGATGGAATATGAGGAGGATACGCTGGAAAAGCTGTCCAATGAATTTCCCAAGCTCCATGATCTTGTAACGAAGCTGGATAACGATGCGAGTGGTATGTCCGCTTCTTTGTCGACACAGATAGACGAACTGCTTAATGCAGTAGAGGGTGCACAGAATGCAGTAAATAATATTATGTCGGATATCAGTAGTGATTTTAGTGATATGTCCAATTCCCTGTCTATTACGGGACTGAGTTCACCGAGACCGGTTTCACTGGATTTTCTGGATCATATCCCAACGTGGAGTCCGGGTGCGACTCCGGGTACAACATCGTCTGCGGCTTCGAGTACGACACCGTCTGTGGCTCCGAGTACAACATCGTCTGCGGCTTCGAGTACAACACCGTCTGCGGCTTCGAGTACGACACCGTCTGCGACTCCAGATACGACACCGTCTGCGGCTTCAAGCAGTACAGTAAAAACCGAAACGCCGACAGAGGAGGGTGGAAATCAGACAGAAGCCGGCGGAGGTGGTAATGATGCCGAAACCAGTCAGAGCTCTATAGATGGATTAGAAGGTGCAAAGTCGCCTATTCAGGATCTGAGAATCTCCGAGGGGGAGATTGTTTATCAGGTTCCTTACAAACTTTCTGAACCAACACAGGCTGCCGAGACGAAAACCTTGTCACAGGATGGTACAGATCAGAGTGCAGAAACAGAATCGACGGATGATAACAAGGATGGTGTCGAAGGGGGCGCTAAAGAGGATACCCGGGATGATACCGGAGAGGATTCTAAGGATGCTGGAGATGGTTCGGGAAACCGTCCGAGTATTCCTCCTATTTCTACACCAAGCGGTGGTTATGATTTCTCTTCCTTTAATATCTGGGATCAGATCGACCGGGAAGCCTTGGAAAAAGAAATCAACGATGCACAGAAAGCAGCTTATGAGAATGCAAACCGTGCAATTTCCGATACCGAAGGTGAGATCCGCAGTCGGGCAGACCGGGCAAAAGTAAGAGTTGAGTCGGCACGTAATTCTTTAAGCAGCAGCTTTACCAATATTTTGGATCAGACTCGAACCTTGAATCATATGTCAAATGATTACAATCAGCTTCTGTTGGATGATTTACAGGCGATTAATGATGAAATTCAGGTGATTACGAATATTATTACAGACACGGATACACCGGACACGGATGAGATTTTTATGGATGTTTCCGATGATGATACGGCTAAGGATACCGAAGGCAAGGTGTTAAGCTGCACCAATTATGGAAAGATCAGCGGGGATCTTAATGTCGGCGGTATTGCCGGAACCATGTCACGTGAAAATAACCTCGATCCGGAGGATGACTTAAATCTTTCTACCGATAACACAACACTGAATGTCAAGTACAAGGAGCGTATTGTCATCCGTGAATGCCTGAACAGTGGAAAGGTAGAAGGAAAGAAAGAATGTGCTGGTGGTATTGCCGGTGAAATGACTCTCGGCAGCATTATTTCCAGTATGAATACCGGCAGTGTATCCAGTGATGAAGATAGGGTTGGCGGTATTGCCGGAGAAAGTATGGGAACAATCCGGAAGAGCAGTGCAAAGTGTGCGCTTTCCGGAGATAATCAGATAGGTGGTATTGCCGGAAACGGAAAAACCATCACCGACTGCTACAGTATGGTAGAAATTCAGAATGGTACTTATTATTTGGGCTCTATTGCCGGGCAGATGGATGCTTCCGGAACGGTAGAGAACAACTATTTTGTAGAAGGATGCCCTCCCGGAATTGATGGAATCAGTCTGGCAGGTGAGGCACAGCCGGTTTCCTATGAGGAGTTTTTAGAGCTCCCGGATATGCCGGATGCGTTTCGGTCAATTCATCTAACCTTTATCGCAGACGATTCGCAGGTAGAACGGATCACCATTAACTATGGAGAAAGCTTTGATATTACGAAGCTTCCGGAAGTTCCACAGAAGGATGGATACTCCGGTGTGTGGGAAGATTTCTCCAAGGAGAACATTACCTTTGACCAGACGATCGAGGCCGTATATACGGAATATATTACGACTCTGGAGGCAGAGCTTGATGGTGTGAAGCTTCCCAAGCTTTTAGCAGAAGGAACGTTTGATACGGATGATGCCTTAGAGATTAAAAAGGTTGAGCTTTATCCGGAAGATGCAGAAACCAAGGCAGAGAGCTATCAGGTACAACTCGAAACATCAGATATCGGAAAGCATCTTTACCGGTTTCTGCCGGATGCTTCCCTTGAAATGGAAAATCTTTCGATTGAAATTTACAAGGATAAAGCTTTTGCCCCAGTAGAGACGGAACAGGATGGCAGTTATCTGGTATTTGAATGTGAAGAGGATTCGTTCACCTTTACCTGTGTGGATCGTCCGGAAGAACCTGTACCGGTTGTATGGATTGCAGTATTTGGCGGTGTATGCCTTTTGGCGATCCTAGTATTAATCATAGGGATTCATAGTCGTAAGAAAAAGAAGAAAACGGCCAATGCAACATAGACTTAGGAGAAAATCATTCTTACTCTGCTGGATTACGTGGATCGCTGTTAGTCATTAAGCATCTGGAAGACCAAAAGCAAAGCATATTTGTCTATTTAGTATCCGATGTCATTTAGTTCTGAATAGTTGTGCGTATTTAATATCAAAAAGGACCGCAATCGTTGAATTGTGGTCCTTTTTATCTTGATTTTATTTAGAGCAGACTAGATTCGGATGGCTTTATAAGTGATTCCTGCCTGAAATATAAATGATCTCCCTGTATTGGCAGATATTAAATCTGGGCGAGAGACTGTAACGCCTGATCGCGCAGGATCACTTCAAAATGTTCCTCCAGATAAGCTTCGGATCCGGGAACAGTACGCAGTCCGACTGCATATTCGGAGAGAATGTTGCAGACCTTGTTAAATTCCGCAGGAGAGTGATCACTCTTGGAAACGGAGAGAATATAGCCGCCATCCGGGTCTTTATACAGGGAATTCGATCCCTGATAAGCATTCGCAAGGATATGGGACAGTGCGGTTAAATCACGCAGACCGTCAAATCCGTAAATGCGTACAAGATCCATGGCAGGATTGATATCTGCCAGCTTCTTCTTCAAGGTCTTGTTGAGAGCGGACTTTTTGGGAGAACTCTCAGTATGGGGTTCGCTGGAATTGCCTGCAACAGAGGCTGCGGCTTCCCGTGCACTCGTAATCTTTTTGAATAAATCCAGAACATCATCTGCGCCGGCACCGCCCATGACGGAATCCATCATTTCATCCAGATCGCCTCCATCCTCATGGACAGACGGAGCAAACTTGGAAAAACGGGTATCCAGTTCTTCCGGATCTTCTACCTTCGTAATAATCAGTACAATGCAATCTGCGTTCAGCGGGATTGCCTCAATCATCAGCGGAATGTCCTCTGCCTCAAATCCAAATTCAAAAGAAGCCTGCTGCATCATGTCACGGAATAAATCCTTGGCCTTATCCGTACCGTAAGCAAGCTCACTCAATTTAATTTCTCTGTCTGCCAGATCCTCTTTGGTAAGAGTACAACGGATCTGGTGATCATTTACTTTTTCTATTTTCATGAGTTGCCTCCATTTTATATTTAGTGAACGACTTGCGTTTAGAATTATTGTGTATTGGAATGTAACTACTGCTCCGATGTAACTATTCAGAACTCCATTCGCAAGCCCACTGCTGCGCAGTTGTCTTTGCTCATGTGGTTACTTCGCCATATAAATTTAAAAATGTCCTTACGAATGCAAGCATTCGACGTACATTTTTAAATTTGCATGGCTCTGAATAGTTACATCTTATACTTTACCAAAATTTAAGTCAATATTTTGAAAAACGGTTTATTAAAAATTTAATAAATATACAGTAGACAAAAAAATAATTTGGTAAAAATAAATAAAAATCTCAAAATAACTATTGACAAATTTGGTAAAAACCACCATAATATAACTCGTAAGATGCTTCCGGATAAATCTGTATCAGAAGGAGGCATGCCGTTTATTCACTATAATATTGAAATGATGATCTAGCAACATTGCCCCGCATCTGCCGAAGTGCATTCTGTATGGCCGCAGATGCAGGTGGTCTCTTAGGCTTGTTGTGCCTAGTCGCGAATATTCGTCACAGTAAATACACCAATTATAATTCAAACACGCATAAGCATTTAAGGAAAGAAACGATACTTATTCGAAGCGTCTTACCTACTCAAATTATCGTCAGATTTAAAAAGTATAATCAGTCTGGAATTTATTTATGCATATCACGGTGCTTTTGGTCTTTTATTAAATTCCGGACAGATGGGAGAATGGTATGTTATCAAAAAAAGAAGCTTATTTATCATCTGTAAAGAAACGCCTGCTGCAATATGAGAAAGCCGGAGTGAAGCTATACCTCGATGGAAATCCGTCAGACACGGATCACATTATGAAGAAATGTGTTAAGGAGGATGCCGCTTATATGGCAGACTACATTGCAGACGAAGCAGGAAAAGTTAAGGAAATCCGATATGATTTGATTTCTGAACCAATTATGGATCCGGTTTCTGACACAATCCCTTTAGACCCTTTAGAATATTAATATGCCAAATAGTAAAAAATGATTTTGGAACCCCCTTATAACAAAACATTTGAAGCAAAATTTTAATGACGATAGAAGAATAGTCTGCTATAATATAGGACGATTGGAGGTTAAATACATGAAGAAAAAAATTATTCCGGTGTTAATTGCCATCGTCCTTATTATAGTGGTGTTTGGCGTAGCATTTGGGGGTAAGATTATTGATAGATATTCTTATTCAAAAGAACGGGCAGATCTGAATGAAATTTATGCGATACAGGACGAAACGGATACCGCGATTGTTCTGCAGGATGAAATCATTGAACAGAGAGCGAAGCTGTTAGACGGTACGTATTATGTATCCTTAAGTACCGCGCAGGAGCTTTTTAATGACCGGTTTTATGAGGATGCAGGAGAAGGACTTCTGCTTTATACGCTTCCCGACGCCATTGTAAGAACGGTTGTCGGAACAAGCGAGGTCAGTATTGGAGAGGAGAATAAGAGCTTTGATTATGTTCTTTCCCGTTATGTGGGAGATACCCTGTATGTGGCATTGGACTATGTGAAGCAGTATTCCAATTTCTCATATGAAGCATTTACCGATCCGAATCGTCTGCAGGTGTATACTTCATGGGATCAGAGACAGATCGGATATATTAAGAAGGACACGAAGGTGCGCCGCCTGGGTGGTGTGAAGAGCGAGATCTTAGAGGAAGTGAAAGCAAACGACAAGGTGATCGTTCTGGAACAGATGGAAACCTGGACGAAGGTAAAGACGGCCGATGCCGTTATTGGCTACGTGGAGAATAAGCGGCTGTGCGATATTGCACCGGAGCTTCCGATTCCGGTTAGTGATTATCAGGAGCCGGAATATACCAGCGTTACGAGAGACTACAAAATAAATCTTGGCTGGCATGTAGTTGCAGGAGTAGCAGGAAATGATACTCTGTCAGAATATGTGGCGAATACCAAGGGACTGAATGTGATTTCCCCGACTTGGTTTAAATTAAATGATAATGAAGGAAACTTTGAAAGCTATGCCACACAGAAGTATGTGGATCAGGCACATGATATGGGACTTGAAGTGTGGGCGCTGGTTGAAAATATTGAATACAAGGACAGCATTGATATGTATAGTATTTTGTCTTCCACAACACATCGGAAGACACTGATTGACAATCTGGTCAATGAGGCATTGCAGTATGGAATCGATGGAATCAATGTGGACTTTGAACAGATCAGCATGGACTGTGGAGAACATTATATTGAGTTTATCCGTGAACTGTCCATTCCGTGTCGTGCAAATGGGATTGTGCTGTCTGTTGATAATTATGTTCCTACAGGTTATACGAATCACTATAATCGCAAGGAACAGGGAATTGTAGCAGATTATGTGATCATCATGGGATATGATGAGCATTATGCCGGAAGTGCAGAAGCAGGAAGTGTTGCATCCATCAGCTTTGTTGAGGATGGCATTAAGCAGACGGTAGCACAGGTGCCGACCAATAAAATTATTAATGCAGTTCCGTTCTATACGAGAATCTGGTCTACGACAGGTACGGATGTAAGCAGCCAGGCAGTAGGCATGGCTATGGCACAGGAATATATCGAGGCTCATAATATTGAAACCGTATGGGATGAAGAAACCTGTCAGAACTACGGGGAATATATGGATGGAAATACCTATAATCAGGTATGGCTGGAGGATGCACAATCCATTGGTGTGAAGCTCAATGTTATGCAGAATTACAACATTGGAGGCGTGGCATGCTGGAGGCTTGGTTATGAAACTTCGGATGTCTGGGATGTGATTGAAGAATATCTCAATAAATAATTTGACTCATATAGCATCCGACAACTTATGAAGGGTATGGCTGAACAGTCATAAAATAGAACAGAAAATAAAGGAAAAGGAGCTGGTGTCCGGAAAGGGATACCAGCTTTTATAAGCTGAAAATTGCTTTTATACCCGGTACTTTCCTGAAAGAGGGCTGCATAAATATATAGAAATACTTTCGGAAAGAACAGCTATATGGAGTTAAAGATCGGAGAACGCGGTGAGAAAATTCTACAGCTGCTTATGCTGGGGATTCTCATGCTGGCTATGTTTGTTATATCAAAAGAGGGAGCATTATTTATCCATATCTCATCGACACAGGTAGTTACCGAAAAGAAGAAGGTTATTGTGATTGATGCCGGGCATGGTGGAATTGATCCAGGGAAAATCGGAATTCACGGAGAGCAGGAAAAGGAAATTAATCTGAAAATTGCAGAGATCTTAAAAACGTTTCTGGAACTGGACGGGTACGAAGTCGTGATGACCCGAACGGAAGACAGCGGACTGTATGATGAGAATATCTCGAATAAGAAGGTGCAGGATATGAAACGCCGCATTGAAGTCATTGAAGAAGCAGATCCCATTCTGGTTGTCAGCATTCATCAGAACAGCTATTCTGAGGAATATGTAAAGGGCGGGCAGGTCTTTTATTATGGAACGAGTGAAGTGAGTAAAAATCTGGCAGAGTCAATACAGAAGCAGTTGAAGCAGTTAGATCCGGAGAATAAGCGGGAGGCTAAGGCGAATACCAGTTACTACCTATTAAAGAAGACCGCAAGGCCAATTGTTATTGTGGAATGTGGGTTCCTTTCCAATGCCGTGGAAGCCGGTAGATTATCGGATCCGCTTTATGAAGAGCAGCTGGCCTTCCGGATTTTCATGGGAATTGTGCAGCACATTAGAGCCAATTCTTGATTTTCTCAATAAAATCACGGTTTCGCCCTGTTGTCATACCATAAAAATATGATATAATGAGCCTCAAAGGAAAGCAAGCGTCTCTGAAAGAGGCATTTGCTTTCCTGGGCTCATTAACGAACATGCATCTGTCGAAGACAGATAGAAAGTGCGCAGCACGAGCATGAGAGTTACATGCAGATTTATTAGAAAGAAGTTTTCATGAATACAAAAGTAATAACCATAAAGGAAGATCATATTGATGAGGAAGCGATACGGGAGGCCGGACAGATTTTGAAGGATGGAGGGCTGGTGGCGTTTCCGACAGAGACGGTTTACGGACTTGGCGGGGATGCTTTGAATGCCGAATCATCCGCGAAGATTTATGCGGCGAAGGGCAGACCGTCCGACAATCCACTGATTGTTCATATTGCAGATATGAATGAACTACCGTTAATTGCAGCAGAGATTCCTGAGAGTGCTTATCTTCTTGCGGATGCTTTCTGGCCGGGACCGTTAACCATGATTTTTAAAAAGACAGACCGCGTACCGATGGCAACCACAGGTGGACTTTCTACTGTGGCTGTGCGTATGCCTTCGAATAAAATTGCGGCAGCGCTGATCCGGGCAGCCGGTGGATACATTGCTGCTCCCAGTGCCAACCGTTCCGGAAGACCGAGTCCTACGGTGGCGAAATATGTGATCGAGGATCTTGATGGCAGGGTAGAGATGATTATTGATGGCGGTTCCTCCGATATCGGTCTGGAATCGACGATTATTGATCTGTCCGAGGGAGAGCCGATGATTCTCCGTCCGGGATATGTGACACAGGAGAAGATGATGCAGGTGATTGGAAAGGTTGATGTCGATAAGACGATCTTAGATGCATCCTCCAAGCAAGCGCCGAAGGCGCCGGGTATGAAATACCGCCACTATGCACCGAAGGGGAATCTTACGATTGTGGAAGGCCCGCAGGAAAAGGTCATTGCCTGCATCAATGAGAAGCTGGCAGAAGGCCGTGAACGGAAATTAAAAACAGGTGTTATAGCAACCGATGAAACGATAGAGCAGTATCAGGCCGATGTGAAAAGAAGTCTCGGAAGCCGGAAGAACGAAGAGGCAATCGCTCATCATCTGTTTGAAGTGTTACGGCAGATGGATGATGAAGCAGTACAGCTTATTTTTACAGAGTCATTTGCAGAAACCGGATTGGGACAGGCTACGATGAACCGTCTGCTTAAGGCAGCAGGACATCAGGTGATCAGCCTGTAACACCGATAGAAAGGAGAAGCCTATGATAGCATTAGGAAGTGATCATGGTGGCTATGATCTGAAATGTCAGATTGAAGAGTATCTGGAAGAGAAGGGATATGAATATCAGGATTTTGGATGTTTTGATAAGAAATCCTGTGATTATCCGGACTTTGGAAAGGCAGCCGCAAGAGCGGTAGCAGACGGACACTGTGATCGTGGGATTGTGGTCTGCACAAGTGGAATCGGAATTTCCATAGCAGCCAATAAAGTGCCCGGAATCCGCTGCGCACTTTGCACTGACCCTTATATGGCGAAGATGACAAGACTCCATAACGATGCCAATATGCTGGCATTGGGAGGGGGGATTGTCGGAAAGAATCTTGCCATTGAGATTGTAGAGACATTTTTGAATACCGAATTTTCCGAAGGCGAAAATCACATTCGCAGAATCGCGAAGCTGGAAGATTAACGAGAGAGGTTTTACTGTTTTGAGAAGAAGTTTTCCCAGAATGAATAAGCGAAACAGGAAGACAATTGCCGGAATCGTGGCGATTGTCCTTTTGGTGTGCGCTTATCCTTCTTTTCCGGTATATGCAGACAAGGTTTCAGAGCTAGAACAGAAGCTTAAGGAAGAAAAGGACAAAAAGAAGGATACGGAAAACAAGATCGGAGAAAGCCAGAACGAACTGGACAGTTTGCGGAACACCACGAACGGACTTAAGGGAGAACTTAGTGACCTCAATGACAATCTGGAGGAAGTAAGTGCGAATCTGGACGATCTCGAGGGACAGATTACAGCAAAGAATGAAGAAATCGAGAAGACACAGGCAGAGCTGGAGGAGGCGAAGCAGATTGAAGCCGATCAGTATGCGGCTATGAAAAAGCGGATCCAGTTCATGTATGAGCGTCAGGACTATGTGCTGATGGAGACGTTGTTCAGTTCGGCGAATTATTCCGAGCTTTTGAACCGGAGTGCCTATATTGAAAGTTTGGCTGCCTATGACCGGAAGCAGCTTGAGACGTTTAAACAGACCAGAATTGAAGTGGAAGAAACGGAGGCAAAGCTGCAGGAGGAGATGAAGGCACTTGAAACCCTAAAGGCAGAGGTGGAAGCAGAGCAGAGCCGTGTGTCGGGACTTGTCAGCAGTGTGCGCGGCAAGATTTCCGGATATCAGAGTGATATGGCACAGACAGAAAGCGAAATAGAAGCATATGAACAGCAGCTTGCTGATCAGAATGAGAATATCCAGGAGATTCAGAAGCAGTTGGAGGAAGAACGGAGGCTGTCTGCACTGGCAGCGAAGTCGGCATGGAGGGATATTTCGGAAGTGACCTTTGCAGAAGGCGACAGATATCTATTGGCTAATCTGATCTACTGTGAAGCCGGAAACCAGCCGTATGAAGGACAGGTTGCTGTTGGTGCGGTTGTAATGAACCGTGTCATGAGCTCGGTATTCCCAGATACGATTGTGGGAGTAATTTATCAGAATAAGCAGTTTGAACCGGTGAGTACCGGCCGGCTTGCCCTTGCCCTTGCACGGGATGATGCAACAAGCGCCTGCTATCAGGCAGCAGATGCCGCCATGAGTGGACAGACTACGGTTGGAAACTGTCTGTTCTTCCGAACCCCGATTGAAGGGCTGACGGGACAGCAGATCGGCGGGCACATTTTCTATTAGAACATAAGTAAGTATTCAGAATAGTTATGGACATTATTAAAAGCTCTGCAGGGATGCCAATCTTTTAATGCAATTCTTCAATGTAATTTTGCAGCTTCGGGAATTCGCCTGCATAGATAATCGTAAGGAGTTTATTCAGCTTTAGCAGGCTTGATTTCAAGACCTCAGTAGACAGGTGGCCTTCATCGGAGGCCTGTACCAGTTCATCAAGATCCACAACCTTCACAAAACCATCGGGATAAATAAGGACATCAGCGAGCAGATCAATCACAATCAGTTCGTTGGTGTCTTCTTTATAATCAAAATCCACTATATCACAATACCAGTAAAGAAGCGAGCCATCCTCACGGCAGAAGCGGCTGACCTTGAAGCCCTCCCTCAGAAAATAGCAGGACCAGCCGTGATGCAGGTCTTTCTTGGGATGAAGGGTGTTCCAGGCAGTCACAATATGCGTTTCATCACAGGACAAAATGCAGTCATCTTTTAATAAAATACATTCCTCAGGGATAATTCTGCGGCGGTACAGGATGGGAATTTTCATACAACACCTCGTATTCTTTGGAAGAGAAAAATTAATAATCTAAAAATACTATTAAATCTGTGCAAAGTCAATGAATTTTCCTAGACAGAAAAGAGAAAAATAGGTATAATTGATATATTCAGACGCAGGAGCTGTTCCGTATGGCTGCCAGAAGAAGGCTGTGAAACAGTGGTTTTACGAATGGAGTTCTGAATAGATACGTATTTTGAATGTAATGATGCTGATCTGACGAAGGTTGGAATATAATAAAACAGAAGGCGGAAAGGGGCAGAATGTGAAGTTCAATCGTAGTGTATATGAGGCTTTTACTATGATAGGACAATTTGGAATTAACATGATCGTCCCTATTTTTATTTGTGCCTTTCTGGGTAATTTGCTGGACCGGAAGCTCGGAACGGATTTCTTTATGATTCTTTTGTTTTTCATAGGGGCTGTTGCGGGCGGTTACAATGTATACCGGTTTTCACGGCAGATTTACCGGAGAAGAAGCGAAGAGTCTGCCTATCTGCATGGTGGAAGGAAGCGTAAGAAGAAGCCGGATGAAAGAAAGAATCACAAGAATTAACCGCAGTCTGTTTGAACTCGGGACAGGAATTCTGATCTTTGGAATTGTTGGACAGCTTGTACTTCTGTTTTTCCCGGGAAGAGGACTTTATTCCGCAGCCTGGTGGATCGGAATTGCCACAGCGATGGTGTGTGCCATTGATATGTGGTGGGCACTTGACCGGGGACTTAATCTGGGACAGCGGGGGGCAACGAAGAAGCTGATGATTCATTATATGATCCGTTATATGGGGATTGCCACAGTGCTTGTGACCATAGCACTGACGGATACCTTAAACCCATTGATTACTTTTGCGGGAGTCATGGGGCTTAAGATAGGAGCTTATCTTAATTTCTTTGCTAAAAAAGTGAGTACATGGATTTACGGTGAAGAAATTTTACCTGAGTTGGTAGAAATACCGGAAGAAGAGATGTAAGGAGGTGATATAGGATGGAACAAGGAATTTTGTTGTCGGGAGGAGCTGACGTCGATTTCATGATTCATGGAGTGTTTTCCTATGAATTGTTCGGTCAGACGCTCTGGATTACGACAACCCATGTATGTGTGCTGATTGTTTTTCTGATTATAACAGCATTCTGCATCGCCGCAGGCCATATGGTAAAGCATGCCAAGGAGGTTCCTGAGGGCTTCCAGAATGTTGTGGAACTGATTGTGGAAAAGCTGGATCATATGACAGCCGGTGTTATGGGCAAGCATGCAGTGAGATACCGGAACTATATCGGAACGATTTTTATTTTTATACTGTTCAGTAATTTTTCCGGATTGTTCGGCTTACGGCCGCCGACCGCAGACTATGGAGTAACCTTTGGTCTGGCGATTATTTCATTTACATTGATCCGGTACAATGAATTGAAGTATCAAAAGCTCTCGGGCGTATTAAAAGGACTGTGTGATCCATGGCCGATCTGGGCACCGATTAATATTATTGGTAATCTTGCAGTTCCGATTTCATTATCGTTACGTCTGTTTGCCAATATTCTTTCAGGAACAGCCATTATGGCACTGATTTATGCACTGCTCAGCAAGATCGCTTATGTATGGCCAGCAGCGCTGCATGTGTACTTTGATTTGTTCTCAGGAGCAATTCAGACGTATGTATTCTGCATGTTGACCATGACATATATTGCAGATGCATGTGGTTCATCTGAACCATAATAATTAGTAACTATTCTGAATAGTTACAATAATTAATCATCTATTTTATTTATTACAATGTTTTTATTAAGGAGGACATTACAATGGAATTTAACGAGAATTTTATCTTAGGATGCTCAGCAATTGGTGCCGGACTTGCGCTTATCGCAGGTATCGGACCCGGTGTTGGTCAGGGTATTGCAGCAGGGCATGCAGCAGCAGCCGTAGGCAGAAACCCGGGTGCAAAATCTGACATTACCTCTACCATGCTTTTAGGACAGGCCGTTGCCGAAACAACCGGTCTTTATGGTTTGCTGATTGGTATCATTCTGCTGTTTGTTAAACCGCTGATTAAATAATTACGAGCCTTAAATAAAACAAAACAGAAAGGAGGCTCAATATGGAACCAAGATTGTTCGACCTTGACTTTCAGCTCCTTGCGGATTCTGCGTTGATGATCATTGCGGTATTTGCATTGTTCCTCGTCGCATCTTATTTCCTGTTTAATCCGGTTCGGGATATGATGAAGAAGCGAACCGACAAGATTAAGGGGGAACTCGATGATGCAGCAAAGAATCAGGCAGATGCGGCAGCTCTTAAGGAAGAATATGAAAGCAAGCTGAAAGATATCGACAAAGAGGCAGAAAAGATTTTAAGCGATGCCAGAAAGCGTGCTCTTGAGAATGAGAATAAGATCGTAGCGGATGCGAAAGAAGAAGCGGCAGCGATTATCGAGAGAGCTAGGACAGAAGCTGCACTTGAGAAACAGAAGGCAGCCGATGACATGAAGCGCGAAATGGTAGTACTTGCATCCATGATGGCAGGTAAGGTAGTGAAGGCGTCGATTGATACAACTGTACAGGAGAGCCTGATTAATGATACTTTGAAGGAAATAGGTGAGAGTACATGGCAAAGCTAGTTTCGAAAACATATGGAGAGGCTTTGTTCGAACTGGCTGTGGAAGAAGGAAAGGAAGAGGAATTCTTACAGGAGATCAAAGCCTTAAAAGAAATTCTTGATGCCAATCCGGATTTCGGAAAACTCATGAACCATCCCAAGATCCTTAAGGAAGAAAAGCTTAAGGTCGTAGAAGAGGTATTCAAGGGACATATTTCCACGGAATTACTCGGATTCTTGCATTTAGTTGTGGCGAAGGATCGTTATTCGGAAATCGATGCTATCCTCGATTATTTCATTGATGAAGTGAAGAAGGAAAAGGGCATCGGAGTTGCGTATGTATCCACAGCATGTGGTATTGACGAGGCCAAAAAGAAAGAAATTGAAGAACGACTGCTTGCAACCACTCATTTTAAGAAGATGGAGATGCATTATCAGGTAGAAGAGGACCTGATCGGCGGCATGGTGATCCGGATCGGAGACCGTGTTGTAGACAGCAGTGTGAAAACGAAACTGTACGAGCTGCAGCGTCAGTTACTCAAGGTACAGTTATAAGCTGTGGCTGTGTAAGTCATGGCAACAGGAATAATAAAGAAAGGTGCGTATGACCAATGAATTTAAAACCGGAAGAAATCAGCTCCGTAATCAAAGAGCAGATTAAACGATATGCTTCTGATCTTGAAGTGTCAGACGTTGGTACCGTTATCCAGGTAGCCGACGGTATTGCCCGTGTGCATGGTCTGAATAACGCAATGCAGGGTGAGCTTCTGGAATTCCCCGGAGAGGTTTACGGCATGGTCTTAAACCTGGAAGAGGATAACGTAGGTGCAGTACTTCTCGGAAGCCACAGAAACATCAGTGAAGGCGATCAGGTTAAGACAACCGGCCGTGTAGTTGAGGTTCCCGTAGGTGACAACATGTTAGGACGTGTTGTAAATGCGTTGGGACAGCCGATCGATGGCAAAGGTCCGATTCAGACAGACAAATATCGAAAGATTGAAAGAGTAGCATCCGGTGTTATCACACGTAAATCCGTAGATACACCGTTACAGACAGGTATTAAAGCAATTGACTCCATGGTGCCCATCGGAAGAGGACAGCGTGAGTTGATCATCGGCGACAGACAGACCGGTAAGACGGCAATCGCCATTGATACCATTATTAATCAGAAGGGACAGGGTGTGAAGTGTATTTATGTTGCAATCGGACAGAAGGCTTCTACCGTTGCATCCCTTGTTAAGACATTAGAAGAAGCAGGTGCTATGGCTTATACAACGATTGTTGCAGCAACCGCCAGTGAGCTTGCTCCGTTACAGTATATTGCTCCGTATTCCGGATGTGCAATCGGAGAGGAATGGATGGAGAATGGAGAGGATGTGCTGGTAGTATACGATGACTTAACCAAGCATGCGGCTGCATACCGTACACTCTCTTTGCTTCTTAAGCGTCCACCCGGACGTGAGGCATATCCCGGTGACGTATTCTATCTGCATTCCAGACTGTTAGAGCGTGCAGCAAGAATGAGTGATGAGTACGGCGGAGGATCCTTAACGGCATTACCGATTATCGAAACACAGGCAGGTGACGTATCTGCTTACATTCCGACCAATGTTATTTCCATTACCGATGGACAGATTTATCTGGAAACCGAAATGTTCAATTCCGGATTCCGTCCGGCTGTTAACGCAGGACTTTCGGTATCCCGTGTTGGTGGTGACGCACAGATCAAGGCAATGAAGAAGATTGCTTCTCCGATTCGTGTGGAGCTGGCACAGTACAGAGAACTTGCTTCCTTTGCACAGTTTGGTTCCGAGCTTGATGCCGATACCAAGGAAAAGCTGGCACAGGGTGAAAGAATCAAAGAGGTGTTAAAGCAGCCTCAGTACAATCCGATGCCGGTTGAATACCAGATTATCATCATTTATGCAGTTACCAACAAGTATCTGCTAGATGTTCCTACCGAGGAGATTACCCGTTTTGAGTCAGAATTCTTTGCCTTTATTAAGACAAAGTATCCGGAAATTCCGTCAGGCATTGCCAAGGAGAAGGTAATTTCTGATACAACCGAGGAGAAGTTAAAGAAAGCAATTGAAGAATTCAAAACAGAATTTCTTAAATAATTCGGAAGGGAACAGGTGATATTATGGCCTCAATGAGAGACATAAAACGGCGTAAGGGCAGTATCCAGAGTACCCAGCAGATTACCAAGGCCATGAAGCTTGTTTCTACTGTAAAGCTGCAGAGAGCCAAGCAGAATGCCGAGAAGTCCCAGACCTATTTCCACTGCATGTACAATACCGTACATTCGATTCTTCGAAGAACGCAGAATCTGGAGCATAAATATTTAAAGTCCGGTGAAAGCGGCAAGAAAGCAGTCATCGTGATTACTTCAAACCGTGGACTTGCAGGCGGCTACAACTCCAATGTCATCAGGCTGATTACACAGGGAGAGCTTGCAAATGAAGATCTGGCAATTTATGCGATTGGTAAGAAGGGAAAAGATGCTCTTGCAAAGAACTATGAGATTAGAGCTGATTACTCAGATGTAATTGAAGATCCTGTTTATGCAGAAGCCATGAAGATCAGTAAAGAAGTTCTCACCGCCTTTGAAAATGGTGAAATCAGTGAGATTTATCTGGCCTATACCGGATTTAAGAATACCGTTGTTCACATTCCGACCCTGTTAAAGCTTCTTCCGGTAGAGGTTTCCGAGGAAGAAGAAACCGCCAAGGAGGATGATCATGTCATGATGAACTTCGAGCCGGAGGATGAAGAGGCTTTGAATTTGCTGATCCCGAAATATATTACCAGCCTGATTTATGGTGGTATGATTGAAGCGATTGCCAGTGAAAATGGAGCCAGAATGCAGGCCATGGACGCTGCAACAAGCAACGCAGAAGAAATGATCGAAGATCTGACGCTTCTTTACAATCGTGCTCGTCAGGGCTCCATTACACAGGAACTGACCGAAATTATCGCGGGCGCAAACGCGATCTCATAGAACAAACATAAATTAAGAAAGGATGAAAGAAATGGCAGATTCAGGAAAAATCACTCAGGTTATCGGTGCCGTTCTGGATGTGAAGTTTGCCGGTAACAGACTGCCGGAAATCAACGAAGCAATCAAGGTTCCTCTGCAGGATGGAGGAGAGCTTGTTGTGGAAGTTGCCCAGCATCTTGGTGACGATACTGTCAGATGTATTGCCATGGGAACCACAGACGGACTTGTCCGCGGAATGGAAGCAATCGCTACCGGAAAGCCGATTTCCGTACCTGTTGGCGAGAATACCTTAGGACGTATCTTTAACGTACTGGGTAATCCCATTGATAATAAACCAGCTCCGGAAGGAGTTTCCTATGAACCGATCCACAGAGCTGCACCTCAGTTCGTAGAGCAGTCTACCCGGCAGGAGCTTCTGGAAACCGGTATTAAGGTCGTTGACCTTCTTTGCCCTTACCAGAAGGGTGGTAAGATCGGTCTGTTCGGTGGTGCCGGTGTAGGTAAGACCGTACTGATCCAGGAGCTGATCCGTAACATCGCAACCGAGCACGGTGGATATTCCGTATTTACCGGTGTTGGTGAAAGAACAAGAGAGGGAAATGACTTATATCATGAAATGACCGAGTCCGGCGTTATTGATAAGACAACCATGGTGTTTGGTCAGATGAATGAGCCCCCCGGAGCCAGAATGAGAGTTGGTCTTACCGGTCTTACGATGGCAGAGTATTTCCGTGACAAAGGTGGAAAGGACGTGCTTCTTTTCATTGATAATATTTTCCGTTTCACACAGGCAGGTTCCGAGGTGTCCGCACTTCTTGGACGTATGCCTTCCGCAGTAGGTTATCAGCCTACCCTGCAGACAGAAATGGGTGCACTTCAGGAGCGTATCACATCAACCAAGAACGGATCCATTACTTCCGTTCAGGCAGTATATGTACCGGCCGATGACTTAACCGATCCTGCTCCGGCAACCACCTTCGCACATCTGGATGCAACAACCGTACTTAGCCGTTCTATCGTAGAATTAGGTATTTATCCTGCGGTAGATCCGCTTGAGTCCACATCCAGAATTCTGGATCCCAGAATTGTCGGTGAAGAGCATTATGCCGTTGCCCGTGGTGTACAGGAAATTCTTCAGAAGTATAAGGAATTACAGGATATCATTGCCATCCTTGGTATGGACGAATTATCCGAAAGCGATAAGCTCGTTGTAAACCGTGCAAGAAAGGTACAGAGATTCTTATCCCAGCCGTTCTTCGTAGCAAGCAAGTTCCTGGGAATTGACGGAAAGTATGTACCGATTAACGAGACAATCCGTGGCTTCAAGGAAATTCTGGAAGGTAAACATGATGATATACCGGAAAGCTACTTCCTGAATGCCGGAAGCATTGATGACGTACTTGCCCGCGTGAAATAACGGGAGGTGGTCAGATGGCAGACAGTAATTTATTTACCTTAAAAATTATTACTCCGGATCGTGTCTTCTATGAGGGTGAAGCTTCCATGGTGGAATTCAACACCACCGAGGGCGAAATCGGTGTATTAAAGGGACATATCCCGTTGACCGTAATCGTAAGTCCCGGAATTCTTACCATTACAGAAGCAGAAGGAACGAAGGAAGCTGCATTGCATGCAGGTTTTGCGGAGATTCTGCAGGATCAGCTTGTAATCATGGCAGAGATCATCGAGTGGCCGGAAGAAATTGATCTGGATCGTGCTGAGCACGCAAGAGAACGTGCGGAAGAAAGACTTCGCAGCAAGACTCCGGAGACCGATCTTCTTCGTGCAGAAACCGCTTTGCAGAGATCTCTTGCACGTATTCATGTATTAAAATCATAAGAAGTGATCCATTAGATGGTTGAAAAGTCCATTCCTTTGGCGGGGATGGACTTTTGACTCTATTTTCACGACTATAGAGGGAATGCATATCATAACAGTAAAGAAACAAGGACGTTATGATAATGTATGAACACAGAATTATGCCGTTTTATATGACGTATCCCATGCCGATGTTCGGGCAGCAGGAAAACACGGTGATGCGTGATCTGGAATATATGCAGCAGATGTACCCGAAGGAGGCAAAGCGCTATCAGAAGCGGATCGCCGGAATTTTAGACAAAATGGACTATGAAGGAAGTATGATCTATGACGAATATCCGGATCGGGTACAGTTATACCGGCTCGCTATGGATATTCTGGATCGGGTAAAAAGAGAAGAAAACCGCAGCGAAGAACCTGCACCGGATGCGGATTCCCCTGAAAAATGGCAGAGAATCGGGGATCTCATACAGATTCTTCTGTTTTATGAAATTTATAAGAGAAGACACAAGGATGAACGATTTACACACTTATTTATCTGAATTATGCAATGACAGACTCTATCAGATGATCCTGAGCAACCCGCGGGAAAGGGATGGAATTTCCAAAATTAAGATTCGTCCCGTGATGGTAAAGCAGGAGCTTAGTTTTCAGGAGACCCGTTTTCAGGGAACACAGGTTTTTCATAAGAATTACACGGCAGGGGATATGGTATCTCTTGTGGAACGTTACATGGAAGAAGAATTCCGACAGTTAGAAGCTGAGCACATGGAGGGCAGACTCCATGTGCTTGTGAGTAAAAAGGGAAGGACAACCATTAAATTCCAACCCTCCAAATCCGGAGAGAAAACCCTGAAACCGGTCATGGAGCACAACCGTGAGAAACGCTATATTTTAAAGGAAGGAATTCCGGTTCCGTTTCTGATTGATTTAGGAGTGCAGACCCCGGAGGGGAAAATTATACATGCCCGGTATGACAAATTCAAACAGATTAACCGATATCTTGAATTTGTAGAGGATATTCTGCCTACACTGCAAAAGAAGGGAATCGTGCATATCATTGACTTTGGCTGTGGAAAATCCTACCTCACCTTTGCCCTGTATTATTATCTGCATGAACTTAAGGGACAGGATGTGGCGATCACCGGCTTGGATCTCAAACAGGATGTGATCCGGCATTGCAACGAACTCGCCCGGCGCTATGGATATGAAAGGCTGCAGTTTCTTCATGGGGATATTGCAAAATATGAAGGCTGCGATGAAGTGGATATGGTGGTGACCCTGCATGCCTGTGATACAGCAACGGATTATGCGCTGCAAAAGGCAATGAAATGGAATGCGAAGGTCATCTTTTCCGTGCCGTGTTGTCAGCATGAGGTAAACCGGCAGATTCAGAATGACATATTGGAGCCGGCATTGAAATATGGTATATTAAAAGAGCGTATGGCAGCGATCCTTACCGATGCAGTCCGGGCAGAAGTGCTTGAGACAGCAGGGTATGACACACAGATTCTGGAATTTATTGATATGGAGCATACGCCGAAGAACCTGCTGATCCGTGCAGTGAAGAGAAATCTGTCGAAGCAGACATCCAATATGCAGCAGAACGAAGCAACAGAGAGAAGATCACAAATTAAGACGGAGCTTTCCCGGATGACGCAGGAGCTTCACATTCACACCACGCTGCAGAAGCTTATGGAACAGGAAATTGTAATTCGTAATATGGGTAAAAGGAATGAAGAAACTGATCATTAATATTGCAATCGTGATTGCGGTATTTTTCATAGCATTGTTTGTTGCGGGCAGTATCATTAATCAGGGAACGACCAATATGACAATGGAAATGGGGCAGGCGACCTTTCCGGTTGTAACGGTATGGTTCAATGGAATTAAAATGAATCCGATGCACGGATACCGCAAGGAAATGAAAACAAACCTGATGAGGGAATCCATCACTCCGCTGATGCCAGGACGGAAGGTGGCCCTTCAGATTGACCGCTTCGGGACAGAAATTGACAGCATTGCATTCGAAGTTCGGAGTGTGGATGGAGAGCGTCTGATTGAGAATACGTCGGTCCCGGAATGGGAAGAGCAGGATGATGGAACACTCCTTGTAACGCTGGAGCTGAAAGATTTGATCGACATGAATCAGGAATATGAGCTGATAGTGCTCATTACGCCAGCTTCCGGTGATACCATCCGGTATTATACAAGGATCATCAGTCAGGAAGATTATCATGTGACGGATAAGCTGGAATTTGTGAAGGATTTTACAACAAAGACCTTTGATAAGGAAGCAGCCAAAAGCCTTACCAAGTATCTGGAGTCCAATTCTTCCGGAGATAATACCAATCTGGGAAAGGTAACGATTCACAGCAGCTTTGATCAGATCACCTATGCGAGCCTGCCGGTCACCGCGAAAACGGATCCACAGATTACGATCAAGGAAATTGATGAACAGACAGGCAGCTTTGTGACGGACTTTTATGTAACAACCTCCGATGAAGAAGAAGAAAATCTGTATCATGTGCAGGAATATTACCGCCTTCGGTACACCTCAGACCGGATTTATCTGCTGGATTATGAACGTACCATGGATCAGGTTTTTCAGGAGGATGGAAATGCATATGCAAACAATAAGATCATGCTCGGCATTACGGCAGAAGACATCCAGATGGAAGAAAGTGATGACGGAAACATTCTGGCATTTGTATCCGGCAACCGGCTGTTCAGTTATAATACGGTAGATAACAAGATGGCCTATCTGTTTGGCTTTTATGATCAAGATAACAGGGATGCACGTACCTTTTACAATATGCACCGGATCAAAATTCTGGATGTGAGCGAGGGTGGCAATGTTACCTTTCTGGTATATGGCTATATGAATCGTGGCAAGCATGAGGGGGAAGTTGGAATCTCTGCCTTTTATTATGATAGTACGGTCAATACCATTGAGGAACTGGTATATATTCCGAGCGAGGATCCGCAGGATGTAATCATGGAAAAGGTGAACCAGCTTTCCTATATTAACCGTGACGGAATCCTGTATCTGATGGATAATCTGCATATTTATGGCGTAAACTTCATGCAGAGAACCTATGAGGTGGTGGCAGACAATCTGCATTATAATGGCTATGTGATTTCAGACAGTAACCGTATGATCGCATGGCAGGAGGGCGAGAGTCTGGAAAACAGCCAGACGGTGGTACTGATGAACCTGAACACCGGTGTACAGAAGCGGATTGAAGCGAAGGCTTCCGAAACAATAGTTCCGATCGGGTTTATCGGAGAGGATCTGATCTATGGTATCGTGAACAAAAATGACATCGTTATGGACTATGCAAGAGAAGCGGTTCTGCCGATGTATTGTGTGAAGATTGAGAATGAAAATGAAGGTGTTCTGATGACGTATGAACAGGAAAATGTCTATGTCCTGTCCGGCAGTGTGAATCAGAATCAGATCACGTTACAGCGTGTATCAAAGGCAGAAGACGGTACTTATTCCGATATTGCAGATGACCAGATTGTGAATGCGGAGAGCACGAGCACAGGCAGAAATACGGTAGAAGTTGTTGCCACGCAGAACTACGAGAAGATCAGGCAGATTGCATTGCGTAAGGAAATCGATGTGAGTGCGATGAAGCAGCTTACGCCAAAGGAAGTGCTTTTCGAAGGAGAACGAAGTGTTTATCTGCGAAACAGCGATGAGATGCAGGAGCAGTTCTATGTATATGGTAAGTACGGTGTGAGTGGCATTTATGGTAATGCGGACCAAGCAGTTGATGCAGCAGAAAGTCAGGCTGGTGTGGTGATTAACAGTGCCGGAAACTATGTGTGGAAAAAGACCATACGAAGTACTAGGAATCAGATTATGGCAATTCAGCCGGATACGGTTACGGAGGAGAAGGGTTCGCTTGCCGTTGCACTGGATACGATGCTGTCCTATGAAGGTGTCATGAGAAATTCTGCTTATATGCTGCAAAGCGGGGAGAACATTTATTCCATTATGGAAAGTGTTTTAAGCGAATGTCAGGTGTTGGATTTGACCGGGTGTTCCTTGGATGCGGTACTTTATTATGTGGATCAGGATATTCCGGTGCTTGTGATGTTACAGGATGGAAATGCCGTGCTGCTCATCGGATTTAATGAAATGAACACGGTGATTATGAATCCGCAGACCGGAACGATCTATAAGATGGGAATGAATGATTCCAAGACTTGGTTTCAGGAGAACGGAAACCGGTTCATCACGTATATACGAAACGAGAATTAACAGAAAGGAGAATGCGGAATGTATCAGGAACAAAAGCTTTATATTGGAAAATCAGGAGAGGAAAAGGTCTATATCTATCCGAAGATGGCAAACCGCCACGGACTGATTGCGGGTGCAACCGGTACCGGTAAAACCGTGAGCCTGCGTGTGCTGGCAGAGTCCTTCAGTGATTGCGGCGTTTCGGTATTTCTTGCGGATGCCAAAGGGGATCTGGCTTCCATGAGTCTTAAAGGAACCGGTGAAGGAAGTGTCGGAGCACGTGTGGAAAATCTGGGCCTTGAAAAGGACGGATTTACCTATCATGCTTATCCGGTAACCTTCTGGGATGTATTTGGAGAAAAGGGTCTGCCGCTTCGGACAACCATCAGTGAGATGGGGCCGCTGCTGCTTAGCCGGATCCTGAACCTCAACGATACACAGAGTGATATCCTGACGATTATCTTTAAAATTGCAGATGATGAGGGACTTCTTCTAATTGATACGAAGGATCTGCGCGCCATGCTGCAGTATGTATCTGAGAATGCCAAGGAATTAAGTCTTACCTATGGAAATATTGCCAAGCAGAGTCTGACGGCCATTATCCGTGCTGTGATTACACTGGAGGAGGCAGGCGGTGAGCAGTTCTTCGGGGAACCGGCACTCAATATCAGTGACTGGATCGGAACGGACTGCGACGGCAAGGGCAAGATCCAGATTCTGGACTGTCAGAGACTTATGCAGAGTCCGAAAATGTATTCCACTTTCCTTTTATGGCTGATGTCCGAATTATATGAAACCTTACCGGAGGCAGGGGATCTTCCGAAGCCCAAGATGGTCTTTTTCTTCGATGAGGCACATATGTTGTTTGATACAGCAAATCGTGCCCTGCTTGAAAAGATTGAACAGGTGGTAAAGCTGATCCGCTCAAAGGGTGTTGGTATTTACTTTATTACACAGAATCCGAAAGATATTCCGGATGGAGTTCTTTCCCAGCTTGGAAATAAAATCCAGCATGCTTTACGTGCGTACACACCGAGTGAGCAGAAGGGGGCTAAGGCAGCGGCACAGGCTTTCCGTGAAAATCCGGAATTCAATACCTATGAAGTCTTACAGGAGCTTGCCATCGGGGAGGCACTGGTCTCAGTGCTTGATGAAGATGGTATTCCGACTGTTGTGAAGAAATGTACCATGTTGCCGCCGCAGAGTAATCTGGGGACGTTGGATGATTTGGCGAGAGACCAGCAGATCAAGGGAAGCCTGCTTTACAGCAGATATCATGATTATTTTGACCGGGATTCGGCGTATGAATTTTTGCAGAGAATGAATCTCGAGGCACAGAAGAAGGAAGAGGAGAAAGCGGCACAGGAAGCAGCACAGAAGGAAGAGGCTGCTCTTCAAAAGGAGCAGGAAAAGCAGGAAGCTGCACAGTTAAAAGCTCAGGAAAAGGAACAGCTGAGACTTCAGAAGGAACAGGAAAAAGAGGCGCTCCGGGTTCAGAAAGCAAAGGAAAAGGAGGAGGAAGCAAAGAAAAAGAAGGCAAACAAGGTTGCCGGAAGTGTAGCGCGTTCCGCTGCGGGAACCGTAGGGCGTGAAATCGGAAATTCCCTTGGTAAGTCGGTAGGAGGTTCCTTTGGAAAGCGGCTGGGCGGAAACATAGGAGCATCCCTTGGAAGAGGAATCATGAATACATTGTTTAAGCTGTAACTAAATTACCAATTATTTAATTGTAACTATTCGCCAAAAACTCGAGCAAGCTCGAATTCCGGCGCATTGCTTCGCGTATATAAAATCTGTGTAACTATTCAGAACCATGCAAATTATGACAAAATGGACGTCGAATTCTCGCACTCGTAAGGACATTTGACATAATTTATATGGCTCTGAATAGTTGTCAGATGATAATGATGCTTGCGCACTTGAGATCAGAGGCAAGCGCATAGGTCTGACCGTGATTTAAAGTGATTACGGTAGGACGTGTAGGGTAACCGGGGATGTTTTGCACAATTTTGGCAAACTCTCCGGTACTTAATTTTACGATGGAATCAACAGGATAAAGAATCACACTGTTTAAGAAGCTCTGGATCATGTGAATATCGAGATCCCCGGTCATTGCCATGATCATTTCCACGGCATCACGCGGAGAAAACGCATCTTTATAAGGACGATCTGTGACAAGAGCGTCATAAATATCGGCAACCGAAAGAATCCTTGCAAAAGGAATAATCTGGTCATCCTGTAATTTCAATGGATAGCCGTTCCCATTCATCTTTTCATGATGCTGCAACACACCAAGCTTTGTTGCAACAGAAAGTTCCGGCTTGTCCTTGATCATGTTATAACCAAGAACGGAATGCGTCTTCATGACTTCAAATTCGGCATCGGTCAGCCGTCCGGGTTTATTTAAAATCTCATTTGGAATCCTGGACTTACCAAGATCGTGCAGGAGTCCTGAAATACCGATCTGCTGCACTTCCGTTGGGGAAAGTCCCCGGTTCTTCGCAATAATCATTCCCATGGAAGCGACATCCACACTGTGCTTGAAGGTGTATTCATCGCTGACTTTTAAAGCACTGACATCGACTGCCAAGGCATCGTTTTCTTCCAGTGCCTTCATGAGTTCACTGGAAACATTATTCGTTGCGTCCATGAAGCTGGGAGAGTCCGGATTACTGTAAAGAAACTGGATTCCTTCCGCAACTCTCTTCTTCACACTTTCATTCAGTTCAATTTTCGCACGGTCGGGAACCTTCACCTTCTCGATCTTCTCCATGACCTCCGGAGAGATGTTATAGGTGATTTCCTCGTTGCTTTCTTCCCCTTCGCGGATGTAGACACCACCAATACGCATTTTGCGAAGGGAATTAATCATGTATTCGTCAAGCGGTGTTTTCCGGTGGATTAGGACACGGCCGGTTCCATCAATGATGGACTGGTCAATGACCATACCGGAAGTCAACAGTCTGACGCTGATATATTTTCGTTTAATCATGACGCTGCCTTTAGGGGATAAATTCATATAGTAGTGTAAATCACTTATCCTAGTATAACATAAACCAAGGCTAATATGCTAGAGATTCAGGCATGTATACATGATTTTACGAGTTCATTATAACGGGTCTCGAGAAGAGCAGTTCATAATGAGAACGTATAAAATAAAAAGTTGTAACTATTCAGAGCCCCATTCGTAAAACCGTTGCTAACGCAACGTAGTTTATCTCATGTGGTTACTTCGCCATATAAATTATGTCAAATGTCCTTACGAATGCAAGCATTCGACGCCCATGTTGCCATAATTTGCATGGCTCTGAATAGTTACAAAAAGTTAGAAAATAAAGTATAATACCCTGACAGAACTACAAATTGATTAGAGCTCATATATGGCTAAACCTGAAAATATAATTAGGTCATAACCCCTTGGAATATTTCATAGAATGTAAAAAAGCGTTCAGAGGGGGTTCCTTTGAAGGATTATATTGAGGAACGAGTAGTCCATATAGCGAATTATATCATCGAAAACAACGCAACTGTAAGACAGACCGCCAAGGCATTTGGCATTTCGAAGAGCACGGTACATAAGGATGTGGCAGAGCGATTGCAGCATATCAATCTGGCACTTGCGAAGGAGGTACGTAAGGTGCTTGATGTGAATAAGGCGGAGCGCCATTTGCGGGGAGGTTTGGCTACCAAAGAAAAATATGCGCATCAGCATGAAGAAATGAATAAATAAGATCAAGATACGGTACAGTTTGTGCCGTATTTTTTGCGACGTTGTAGGGAATGGGTCTAATGATTGCTAGTGAGCGGGACAAGTAAAATTATTTTGACAAGGCATAGGCGTATTATTATAATGAAGTAGTACTTTATGTAACTATTAAGAACCACGGAGAATAATTATGGAAAAAGAAATGGTCATCGTGTTGGACTACGGCGGACAGTATAATCAGTTGATTGCCCGAAGAGTCCGCGAATGTAATGTTTATTGTGAGGTAAAGCCTTATAACAGTCCCATTGAAGAAATTAAGAAATTATCACCCAAGGGAATTATTATTACCGGCGGTCCGAACAGTGTTTATGCAGAAGATGCACTGCTTTGTGACAAGGAGCTTTTTACAATGGGGGTTCCGATCCTTGGCATTTGTTATGGATCTCAGCTTATGGCACATATGTGCGGAGGAAAGGTCGCAACTGCGCCGGTATCCGAATATGGTCATACCGAAGTTACTATTGATACTGCTGACAGCGAGCTTTTTGCAGAGGTTCCTGCAAGTACAAGCTGTTGGATGAGTCATACCGACTATATCGCAGAAGCGCCGGTGGGATTTTGTGTGACGGCACATACTCCTGTATGTCCGGTAGCAGCCATGGAAGATCGGTCTCGCAAGCTTTATGCTACCCAGTTCCATCCGGAAGTTGTACACACCAAGGACGGACAGAAGATGCTGTTCAACTTTGTGCGCAAAATCTGTGGCTGCAAGGGTGACTGGAGAATGGACTCCTTCGTGGAGACAAGCATTCAACAGCTTCGTGAAAAGATTGGAAACGGTAAAGTACTTTGTGCCCTGTCTGGTGGAGTAGATTCCTCTGTGGCAGCAGTGCTATTGTCGAAAGCTGTTGGAAAGCAGCTTACCTGTGTATTCGTTGATCATGGTCTTCTTCGTAAAAACGAAGGTGACGAGGTAGAAGCAGTATTTGGACCGAAAGGATCGTATGACCTGAATTTTATCCGTGTAAATGTACAGCAGCGCTTTTATGATAAACTGGCAGGCGTGACCGATCCGGAGAGAAAGCGTAAGATCATCGGTGAAGAGTTCATCCGTGTATTTGAAGAAGAAGCAAAGAAAATTGGTGCTGTAGACTATCTGGTGCAGGGAACGATTTATCCTGACGTGGTAGAATCCGGTCTTGATAAGAGCGCAACGATTAAGTCCCATCATAATGTTGGAGGCCTTCCGGACTGTGTAGATTTCAAGGAAATCGTGGAGCCGTTACGAATGCTGTTTAAGGACGAGGTCCGCCGGGCAGGTTTGGAGCTTGGTATTCCGGATTATCTGGTGTTCCGTCAGCCGTTTCCTGGCCCTGGACTTGGTGTTCGTATTGTTGGAGAAGTTACCGAGGAAAAGGTGCGTATCGTTCAGGATGCAGACTACATTTACCGGGAAGAGCTTGCTAAGGCAGGATGTGATAAAGGACTGGGGCAGTACTTCGCAGCACTTACCAATATGCGTAGCGTTGGCGTTATGGGCGACTTCAGAACGTATGATTATGCAGTGGCACTCCGCGCCGTAAATACTACGGACTTTATGACTGCTGATTGTGCAGAGATTCCATTTGAAGTTCTGCAGAAGGTGATGAACCGGATTATTAACGAGGTAAAGGGGGTCAATCGAGTACTTTACGATCTGACCAGTAAGCCACCTGGTACGATTGAGTTTGAGTAAGAACCTTAATTTCCAAAACTGAATAGCCCTAACGAAAAGAAAAGTTAAAAAAAGCCCGTATTT
>CAVJLN010000016.1:19071-52357 GCA_963650485.1 Bacteroidaceae bacterium | reverse complement strand
TTTACGGGGGATATCGAAAAGGTATCCCCCTTTTCTTGACATTTGCTGGCAGAATAGGTACAATTTAGATTGGTTTTTATAGAAGGAAAGAGTTCGATGAAAGAAAGGCTGGGTAATCGCTATGGCAATCCCTTATAATCACAGAGAAATTGAAAGTAAATGGCAGAAGTACTGGGAAGAGCATCAGACATTCAAGACCGATGTCTGGGATTTCTCCAAACCCAAGTATTATGCATTAGATATGTTCCCGTATCCTTCCGGAGTTGGCCTGCATGCCGGACATCCAGAAGGCTATACCGCAACCGATATCATGTCCAGAATGAAGAGAATGCAGGGCTACAACGTGCTTCATCCCATGGGCTATGATTCTTTTGGCCTTCCGGCAGAACAGTATGCCGTAACGACCGGTCATCATCCGGCAGGCTTTACCGAGAAGAATATCGAGACCTTTACCAATCAGTTAAAGGAGCTTGGCTTTGACTATGACTGGTCAAAGATGATCGCAACCTCCGATCCAAAGTTCTATAAATGGACTCAGTGGATTTTCAAGCAGTTATATCTGGACGGTTATGCAAAGCTTGTTGACATGCCGGTAAACTGGTGTGAGGAACTGGGAACCGTTCTTTCCAATGATGAGGTCATTGATGGCAAGTCCGAGCGTGGCGGTTATCCTGTTATTCGTAAGAATATGAAGCAATGGGTCATCGATCAGGTAGCTTTTGCAGATAAGCTTCTGGAAGGCTTAAATGAAATTGACTGGCCGGAATCCACGAAGGATATCCAGAGACACTGGATCGGACGTTCCGAAGGTGTTGAGGTGAAATTCCAGATCGTAGGCGGTGGAGAGTTCTCCATTTACACAACCTGTATCGAAACCATTTATGGTATTACCTTTATGGTACTGGCTCCCGATGGACAGATCGTGAAGGATTTAATGCCAAGAATCCAGAATAAAGAAGAAGTACAGGCCTATATCGATGAAACCATCAAGAAGAACGATATGGATCGTACCGAATTAAATAAAACAAAGTCCGGATGCGAATTAAAGGGTGTTACCTGCATCAATCCGGTAAACGGCAAGGAGGTTCCGCTTTACATCGGTGACTTCGTACTGGCAAATTACGGAACCGGTGCTGTTATGGCCGTTCCTTCCCACGATCAGAGAGACTTTGAATATTCCATCGTACACAACATTCCCCGTATTCAGGTTATTGATGGAGCAGATGTATCTGAGCATGCGTTTGAAAAGCAGGATTATCTTGGCAAGGGCTGCAAGCTGATTCATTCCGAAGAATTTACCGGCCTTACGGTAGAGGAAGCAAAGGAAGCCATTACCAATAAACTGGTTTCCATGGGTGTAGCTAGGAAGACCATCAACTATCATTTCCGTGAATGGATCTTTGCACGTCAGCGTTACTGGGGCGAACCTGTGCCAGTGGTTTATACTGAGGACGGCCAAATTCATGTACTGGACGATGACGAACTTCCGTTAGTTCTTCCGGAACTGGAAGATTACAAGGGACGTAACGGACAGGCTCCGCTTGAAAATGCAACCGAATGGAAGCAGTACGACCATAACGGAATTAAGGGTAAGAGAGAGACCTCTACCATGCCCGGATCCGCAGGCTCTTCCTGGTATTATTTACGTTATATTGATCCGAACAATGAAGAAGAATTCGCTAATCAGGAACTGTTAAAGCACTGGATGCCGGTTGACCTTTATGTCGGGGGACCGGAGCATGCAGTCGGACACCTGATGTATTCGAGAATCTGGAATCGTTTCCTATATGACAAGGGTCTTTCTCCTGTTAAGGAGCCGTTTAAGAAGCTTGTTCATCAGGGAATGATTTTAGGTGAAAACGGAATCAAGATGGGAAAACGTTTCCCGGAATATGTCGTAAACCCGAGTGATATTGTTCGTGACTTCGGTGCTGATACCCTTCGTCTTTATGAAATGTTCATGGGTCCCTTAGAGGTATCCAAGCCATGGAGCCAGCAGGGAGTAGAAGGTGCCAGAAGATTTATCGGAAGAGTATTTAAGTATTTTACCGAGCCGGAGAATATTACCGAAGAAAATGATGAATCCTTAAAGAAGGTATATCATCAGACGGTTAAGAAGGTTACCTCCGATTTTGAAACCTTAGGCTTTAATACCGCAATTGCACAGATGATGATCTTTATGAATGCCGCAACGAAGGGCAAATGTCCCCGTGAATATGCAGAAGGCTTTATTAAGATGTTTTCCTGTATCTGTCCTCATACCGGTGAGGAACTTTGGGAGAAGCTCGGACATACCGAGACGATTGCTTTCGAGAAGTGGCCGGAATATGACGAAGCTGCGGTAAAGGAAGACACCGTAGAAATCGGTATCCAGATTAACGGTAAGGTGAAGGCAACCGTAATGCTCCCTGCAGATGTCGATAAGGACACCGCAATTTCTAGGGGTAAGGAAGTGGTTGCAGATAAGCTGACCGGAACCATTGTGAAAGAAATTTATGTGCCGGGACGTATTATTAATATTGTAGTGAAGTAACGATTCCGTACGGGTGAAATCATAATGTAGGGTTGATTTTTACGAAACGGTCTAGTATATTTAAGAAAGATATGGACGGAGGTTTCCAAATGGCGGATTTTATCAATGTTGCAGTAGACGCTATGGGCGGTGATAATGCCCCTGTAGAAATTGTAAAGGGCGTTGTCGATGCAGTTCATGCAAACGATCATGTCAAGGTATACTTGACCGGACAGGAAGAGATTGTCCGTAAGGAGCTTGAGAAATATCCCTACCCGGAAGAACAGATTGAGGTAGTGAATGCAACGGAGGTTATTGAAACCGCAGAGCCTCCGGTTATGGCAATCCGTCGTAAGAAGGATTCTTCCATTGTTAAAGCACTGAATTTGGTGAAGGATGGCACGTGCGATGCGTTTGTGTCCGCAGGAAGCACCGGTGCAACACTGGTTGGCGGTCAACTAATTGTCGGAAGAATCAAAGGTGTGGAACGTTCTCCGCTTGCTCCGTTGATTCCGACAGAGAAGGGATGTGCGCTGCTGATTGACTGTGGCGCGAATGTCGATGCGAGACCTTCTCATCTCGTGCAGTTTGCCAAGATGGGATCCGTATATATGGAAAGTGTTATGGGCATTAAAAATCCCCGTGTCGGCATTGTAAATATCGGTGCAGAGGAAGAAAAGGGGAATGCGCTGGTGAAGGAAACCTATCCGCTTTTAAAGAACTGTCCGGATATTCATTTTATCGGAAGTGTGGAAGCGAGAGATATTCCGGCAGGCGCCGCCGATGTCATTGTCTGTGAGGCATTTGTCGGTAATGTCATTCTCAAGATGTACGAGGGAGTCGGCAGATCCCTGCTCCATAAGGTAAAGGAAGGCATGATGTCTTCCCTGCGCAGTAAAATCGGTGCGCTTCTTGTGAAGCCTGCACTGAAGGAAACGCTTAAGACGTTCGACTTAGAGCAGTATGGAGGGGCACCGTTACTAGGGCTTAAGGGGCTTGTGGTGAAGACGCATGGAAGCTCCAAAGCTGTGGAAATTAAGAATTCTATTCTGCAATGTATCACATTTTCAGAACAGAATATTAATCAAAAAATAAAAGAAAAAATCACTATGGAAGAGAACTAGAAAGGATTATCACTATGGAATTTGAAAAATTAAAAAAAATTATTGCAGACGTATTAAACGTTGATCCCGATGAAATTACGATGGATACTACGTTCCTTGACGATCTGGGAGCTGATTCTTTGGATGTTTTTCAGATTATTATGGGAATTGAAGAGGAGTTTGATATAGAAGTTCCTGCAGAAGAAGCTGAAAAGATTACAACAGTGGAAGAAGCAGTAAACCTGATCAAGGCTGCAACCAACTAAAGATGATCCGGTTTTTGCATATATTACAGATGAAAAAGCCCTTATAGGGCTTTTTCCGATGTTGCCATGCATATGAGAAAATGATTCGGTGGATCATTTTTGAATGGAGAATGTTATGTTGTCAAATGAAGATTTTAGTGGTTTAGAAAAGAAAATCGGCTATGAGTTTCGGGACAAAAAGTTATTACTGCAGGCCTTGACCCATAGCTCTTTTTCAAACGAACAGAAAATTAATAAGTATCCGAATTATGAGCGGTTGGAATTTCTGGGTGATGCGGTATTAGAGCTGATTTCAAGCCAGTTCTTTTTTGAACATTACCCAGAGTGGAAGGAAGGACAGCTTACCAGAGTCCGTTCTTCCATGGTCTGCGAGCCTGCGCTTGCCTACTGTGCAAGAGATATTTCCCTGCAGAAGTATATTCTTCTTGGCAGGGGAGAAGAGGCAACCGGAGGAAGAGAGAGGGATTCCATTGTTTCTGATGTCATGGAGGCAGTACTTGGTGCCATTTATCTGGATGGCGGTTTTGAAGAGGCAAAAAGGTACGTTCACCAGTGGATTTTGTCCGATCTAGAGACGAAGCAGCTCTTTTATGACAGTAAATCCATTTTACAGGAGAGGACACAGAAGGCCGGGAAGGAGCTGACCTACCGTCTGGTTTCGGAGTCCGGACCGGATCATGATAAGGTTTTTGTGATCGAAGCACTGATTGATGGGAAATGCGTGGGAAGCGGCGCCGGTAAAAGCAAGAAGTCGGCGGAACAGCAGGCAGCTTACGGAGTGCTAAAGAAATCCCTATAAGAAAATTTACAGAATAGGTTATTATTGGAATGTATTTAAAAAGTATAGAAATTCACGGATTTAAGTCCTTTGCAAATAAAATCGTGCTTCAGTTTCACAATGGCATTACCGGAATTGTAGGTCCCAACGGAAGCGGTAAGAGCAATGTTGCCGATGCGGTTCGCTGGGTATTGGGGGAACAGCGTATTAAGCAGCTGCGCGGAGCCTCTATGCAGGATGTCATTTTCTCGGGAACAGAACTTCGTAAGCCAATGGGCTATGCCTATGTGGCAATTACCTTTGATAATTCGGATCATCAGATGGCAATTGATTACGATGAAGTTACCGTTGCCAGACGAATCTACCGTTCCGGAGAAAGTGAATATCTGTTGAACGGAACGCCGTGCCGTCTGAAGGATGTGAATGAACTCTTTTATGATACCGGTATCGGTAAGGAAGGCTATTCCATCATCGGGCAGGGGCAGATTGATAAGATTTTAAGTGGTAAACCGGAAGAGCGTCGTGAACTTTTTGATGAAGCAGCCGGTATTGTGAAGTTTAAGAAGCGTAAGGTAACAGCGCAGAAGAAATTAGAGGATGAAAAGCAGAATTTAGTCCGCGTGAATGATATTCTTTCCGAGCTGGAAAAGCAGGTAGGTCCGTTAGAAAAGCAATCGGAAAAGGCAAAGATCTACCTGAAAAAGAAGGAAGAATTAAAAACGCTGGATGTGAACCTGTTTCTTCTGGAAAACCTGCAGTTACAGGAGCAGCTAAGTGGAGCAACCGAGAAGTACCAGATAGCCAGTGATGACTTGGCGGAAACCTCGAAGCGTTACGAGCAGATCAGGGAAGAATACGAAAAGGTTCAGGCAGAAATCGAACAGCTTGATGCCACCATTGAACAGGAACGGAATACCATTACCGATACCAGTGTGATGCGCGGCAGGCTGGAAGGTGAGATCAATGTCTTAAAGGAACAGATCAAGTCTGCGAAGAGCAACGAAGAACATTTCCTGTCACGGCAACAGGCCATTCAGAAGGAAATTGATGACCGGAAGCTGGATAAGGAAGGGATTCTAAAAGAGAAATCGGTGATTGATGAACAGGTTGCCGAAATCGAGAAGAACCGTAATAAAGCAAAAGAAAAGCTGCTTACGGTACAGAAAGCCATTGAAGAATTAAATAATGAAATTGAGAGTGGTAAGAATACAATCATTGATGCGCTGAATGCGAGGGCAACGATTAAGTCAAAGCTTGGACGATACGACAGTATGACCGAGCAGATCAATATCCGAAAGTCCGAGCTGACCTCACGGATCTTACGTGTGAAGTCGGATGAGATCCAGCAGGAAGCCGTGATTAAGTCTCTCGAGGAAGAGTTTGAGAAAATTAATGAACAGATCCGTGCCTTGAACGATTCCCAGCAGAGTAAGGAAGAAAAGCTTGCCCTGATTCGTGAGGAGCTTTCAAAGAAGGATCAGCTTCTCAGGGATACCCAGGTGAATTACCATCAGGAGAAGTCCAAGCTCGAGGCATTGAAAAACCTGACTGAGCGCTATGAAGGATATGGCGGAAGTGTCAAGAAGGTCATGGAACGTAAGGAGCAGGAAAAGGGAATCATCGGTGTGGTTGCAGACATCATTAAAGTAGATAAGAAGTATGAGACCGCGATTGAAACGGCATTGGGCGGTAACATCCAGAATATTGTAACCGATGATGAAGAGACGGCAAAACGCATGATCCGTTTCTTGAAGGATACGAGATCAGGACGTGCAACCTTTTTACCCTTAACGAGTATTACGAAGCCGCAGGAGTTTAAGAATCCGGAATCCCTTAAGGAAAAGGGTGTGATCGGCATGGCGGACGAGCTGGTTCACATCGATGCGAAATATAAGAACGTAGCGAAAGCCATGTTAGGAAGAATTGTCGTTGTGGATAACGTTGACAATGCGGTAAAGATCGCAAGGAAATATGATTACGGCATCCGGATGGTTACGCTGGAAGGAGAGCTCTTAGTACCGGGCGGTGCCATCAGCGGTGGTGCATTTAAGAATAACAGCAATCTTCTCGGACGGCGGCGGGAAATCGAAGAACTGAACGAGAAGGTAAAGAAATATTTAAAACAGGTAGATGAACTGTTAGAGGACATCGAGAAGACGAAACAGGAGCGTAATCAGATACGGTTAAGCCTCGAAGAAGACAAGGCGGCGTTACAGAAGAAGTTTATCGAACAGAATACTGCGAGACTGAATGTCATTAAGGCAGAAGAACGTAAGAATGAAGCTTCTGAAGGATCGGTAGAATTAAAGAACGAAGAGCGCGAGATCGAGAACCAGATTCAGGAGATCAACCGGAGCAAGCAGGAAATCCAGCAGGAATTACAGGATTCCGAGCAGCTTGAAAAGAATGTGGAACAGCAGATCAAGGGCTTTACCGCAGCACTTGACGAGAAGCGTAAAGAAGAGTCCGAGCAGTCCGTACATGTATCCGAGTGGGATGTGGAAGTGGAGAAGATGCTGCAGCAGCAGAGCTTCCATCAGCAGAATGTGGATCGTATTGATGGTGAAATCGAACGGTTATCCTCAGAACTGCAGGAGGTTTTGGACAGCCTTAAGGAAAGCAGCGAGGCAGTTGAACTGAAACGGAACAGTATTACCGAAATCGAAAGGACAATTGAAGCCTCCCACACAACGAAATCCGATACAGAAACGAAGTTAAAGGATGATATTGCCCATAAAGAAGAACTGTCCGCAAAACAGAAGAACTTCTTTACAGACCGCGAATCCCTGGCAGAGAAGATGACGGGTCTTGACAAGGAAGTATACCGTCTGAATTCCCAGAAGGAACGGATTCAGGAGAATATCGAGAGCCAGATCAATTACATGTGGGATGAATATGAGATCACATTATCCGATGCATCCTCTATGAGGGATGAGGCGATGACCGATCTGTCTGCCATGAAGAAGGAAACCGGTTCCTTAAAGGATCAGATTAAAAAGCTAGGCGATGTCAATGTTAATGCGATTGAGGATTATAAGAACCTTATGGAGCGTTATACCTTCTTAAAGACACAGCATGACGATCTTGTGGAGGCAGAGAAAACGCTGGAAGGGATTATTGTGGAACTGGATACGGCGATGCGTAAGCAGTTTGAAGAGAAATTTGCCGAGATCAGCCGGGAATTTGATAAGGTATTCAAGGAATTATTTGGCGGTGGAAAGGGTACACTGGAGCTCATGGAGGATGAAGATATCCTCGAAGCAGGTATCCGGATCATTGCACAGCCGCCCGGAAAGAAGCTGCAGAACATGATGCAGTTATCCGGTGGAGAAAAGGCACTTACAGCAATTGCCCTGCTGTTTGCCATCCAGAACCTGAAGCCCTCCCCATTCTGTCTGCTTGACGAGATTGAAGCGGCTCTTGATGAAAACAACGTTACCCGTTTCGCAAAGTATTTACATAAGCTTACGAAGAATACCCAGTTCATTGTCATTACACACCGGCGTGGTACCATGGAAAAGGCGGATCGCTTATATGGTATTACCATGCAGGAAAAGGGTGTTTCTACGCTGGTAAGCGTCAATTTGATTGATAAGGAGCTGAGTGAGTAATGGCCGGATTTTTTAGCAGATTAAAAAGTATATTCAGTGGACATTCTGAAATTGATGAGGATTTTTACGAAGAACTCGAAGAAACGCTCATCATGGGAGATATGGGAATCACAGCGACTGAAGAGGTCATGGACGGGCTTCGCCGTCAGGTGAAGGAACGCCATGTAAAGGAAACTGAGGACTGTAAGGAACTCTTAAAGGAAAGCATTAAAGAGCAGATGCAGGTTCCAAAGGACGCATACGACTTCGAGAATCAACAGTCCGTGATTATGGTGATCGGTGTGAACGGTGTCGGAAAGACCACGTCTGTTGGTAAGCTGGCAGCCATTTATAAAAAGCAGGGGAAGCGTGTATTAATTGCTGCTGCGGATACCTTCCGTGCCGCAGCCGGAGAACAGCTCGATGAATGGGCGAAGCGCGCCGGTGTGGAAATCATCAGCGGTGCACAGGGAGCGGATCCTTCCAGTGTAATCTTCGATGCGGTCAGTGCAGCGAAAGCGCGAAATGTGGATATCCTGCTTTGTGATACTGCGGGAAGACTCCATAATAAGAAGAACCTGATGGAAGAATTAAAGAAGATGAACCGGATCATTGACAGGGAGTTCCCAGATGCACATCGTGAAAATCTGGTGGTGCTCGATGGAACAACCGGACAGAATGCGCTGGTTCAGGCAAGAGAATTCGGTGAAACCGCAGATCTTACCGGTATTATTTTAACCAAGATGGACGGAACGGCCAAGGGAGGAATTGCGGTTGCAATTCATGCAGAGCTGGACATTCCGGTGAAATATATTGGCGTTGGAGAAAAACTAGAGGATTTACGGAAGTTTGATGTACAGGAGTATGTGGACGGACTTCTGGAGATGAAAGGCGATGAAGATGGATACGAAAATGGATACGAAAATGCTGACACTTGAACGATTTGAAGAGGCTTCTGACATTGTAAGAAAAGTGACACAGGAAACCAAGCTGGTTTATAGCGATTTCTACAGTGCACAGACCGGAAACAAGGTTTATTTTAAGCCGGAAAACATGCAGTTGACCGGAGCCTACAAATTAAGAGGTGCTTATTATAAGATCAGCACGCTTTCTGATGAAGAACGTGAGAAGGGGCTGATTACCGCATCGGCTGGAAACCATGCACAGGGTGTTGCTTATGCAGCGAAGTGCTTTGGTGTAAAGGCAGTCATTGTGATGCCGACGACAACACCGTTGATCAAGGTAAACCGTACCAAGGGATATGGGGCAGAGGTGGTTCTGTATGGCGATGTTTATGATGAGGCCTGTGAGAAGGCTTATGAGCTGGCAAAGGAAAACGGATATACCTTCATCCATCCGTTTGATGATCCGGCGGTTGCAACCGGGCAGGGAACGATTGCCATGGAAATCATCAAAGAGCTTCCGGTGGTTGACTATATTTTAGTACCGGTTGGCGGCGGCGGTCTGGCAACGGGTGTTTCCACCTTGGCTAAGCTTTTAAATCCGAAGATCAAGGTGATCGGCGTGGAGCCGGAGGGTGCAAACTGCTTACAGGAATCCGTAAAGGCGGGTAAGGTGCTGACCCTCGATCATGTTAACACTATCGCAGATGGTACTGCAGTGAAGACACCGGGATCCAAGATTTTTCCTTACTTACAGAAAAATCTGGATGACATCATTGCCGTTCCGGATGAAGAACTGGTGGTTGCTTTCCTTGATATGGTAGAAAATCATAAGATGGTTGTAGAAAATTCCGGACTTCTCACCGTAGCAGCGTTAAAGCATCTCGATGTAAAGGGTAAGAAGATTGTATCCATCTTAAGCGGTGGCAACATGGATGTCATTACGATGTCTTCCGTTGTTCAGCAGGGACTGATTATGAGAGACCGTATCTTTACGGTATCGGTACTTCTTCCGGATAAGCCGGGCGAATTGAGTCATGTAGCAGATGTCATTGCCAGACAGAACGGTAATGTCATTAAGCTTGAACATAACCAGTTCGTATCCATTAACCGCAGTGCAGCGGTAGAACTCCGAATTACGCTTGAAGCATTCGGTACTGAACATAAGAAGCAGATTATGGAAGCCTTGAAACAGAATGGATACCAGCCGAAGCTTGTACGTGCGAATATTTAAAAGTCATTGTACTATTCACCAAAAACTCGAGCAAGCTCGAATTCTGGCTCATTGCTTCGCATATATAATTTCGTGGAGACAGACCTCTATGAGTAAAATGAAGCGAACCACATACAATAGGTATGTGGTTTGTTTTGAATATATGGTATATGGAAAGTATAAGAGGGTTGATATGAAAAAATTAGTTTGGAAATATTTGAGTCTTACGGTGGCGTCCATTATTTATAGCTGTGGAGTTTCTTCGTTTATTGATGCGAATAACTTTGCACCCGGTGGCGTATCGGGATTATGTATTTCCTTAAACCGGCTGATCCCGCTTGAAATTGGTACGTTATTTTTCCTGTTAAATATACCGATTCTGATTCTGGGACTCTGGAAGTTCGGCTGGAAATTTATTGCCTCCACTCTGTATGAGATTGTTCTGATCTCCGGTTTTTCCAACTGGTTTTCAACAAGGGGTGCGGCAACGGCCGATCCGATCCTGGGAGCGTTGTTTGGCGGAACCCTGATAGCGGTCGGAATGGGCATAGCCTTTAAATGCAGGGCAACAACCGGTGGGATGGATATTATTGTAAAGGTGATCAAGCAGAAATTCCCCTATCTTAAGACGGGAACGATTTTCCTGCTTGCAGATGCCATTGTCATTGGTTTTGGTGGTATTGTATTCCAAAACTTAAATGCGATTTTTTACAGTGTCCTGGCGGAAGTAGTGACTTCGAGGGTTCTCGACCTGATCCTTTATGGAACAGACGGCGCGAAGCTTCTTTATATCATCAGTGATCATTCCGAACAGATTGCAGAGCGGATTCTCACAGAGATTGATTCCGGTGTCACTTATCTGGAAGGAAAGGGCGCCTACCAGAACACAGACAAGAAGGTGATTCTGTGCGTCATCCGGAAACAGAGTATGCAGAAAATGGAGGACATCGTCCGCATGGAGGATGAGAATGCCTTTATGATCGTGTCAAGTGCATCGGAGATTTATGGAGAAGGATATAAGAGTTATTTTATGGAAAAATTGTAGATTGTAAAAATCACATATTCATACTATACTGAACTTGGTAACTGCATGAACATATGGAAAGTTGTAAAGTATTAATTTTGCAAATGAAGTTTCGAAGAACTGTGAAATAGAATATGAGGAATGAACGAATGAATAAGAAAAGAAAAAGACAGATGAATTATCTGATCAATATTATTCTGTGTCTTGTGGCTCTTGCTTCACTGACGGTATGTATTTTTCTGCTTTTGAAGAACTATCAGTTGAATTTTGAGACAACCGAGGCACTGGCACAGGTGGAGCAGATTAAGGAAGATACGAAGGACTACATTTACACCCAGTCGGATGTAAATTCTTTCGTGGAAGAGGCTGTCTTAAATGCACAGACCACAGAGGCTAAAAAACTCCTGGCTGATATTAAGGAGCGTATGGAAAGCGGAGACAGTACGGCTGGCGTTTTACGGGAGCTGTATCCGGAGGATGTGGTGGTTTATGCCGATAGTAAGTATAACTTCTTCCCGATTACGGATGAATACAAGCGGAATAATTATGTGCTGGATAATTTTGTTTTAGATGAAGCAACTTCTAGAATCACCTATACGGATGATGTCGGGGAGGTGTGCTCCAGGATCGGTATTGATGTTTCCAAGCATCAGGGAGAGATCGACTGGAAAAAGGTGGCTGCCGATGGGATTGACTTTGCGTTTATCCGTGGCGGTTTCCGGGGAAGCTCGGAAGGGAAGCTTGTAGAAGATGAATATTTTATTGATAACATTGAGGGTGCGTTAGAGAATCATATCGAGGTTGGTGTTTATTTCTATACGCAGGCAGTAACCACGGAAGAAGCAAAGGAAGAAGCACAGTTTCTGCTGGAGCTGTTAGAGCCGTATGATATTACCTACCCGGTAGTCCTTGATCTCGAGGAAGTGAGCGGAAAGAGCCGTACCGATGATTTGACACAGGAAGATTTTACCGATGCGGCTATTGAATTTTTGAATACCGTAGAGAATGCTGGCTATCAGCCGATGATTTATGGAAACTTAAAGACCTTCTTTATCATGCTCGATATGAGCCGGATTGAAAAGTACGACAAGTGGTTTGCCTACTATCAGATCCCGGTTTACTTCCCATATGAATTCACTATCTGGCAGTACAGCAGTACCGGCAAGGTGGACGGAATCAAGGGTGATGTGGATCTGAATGTGTGCATGAAAGAGTATTAAGCAGACAGCTTGGTATTCGATGCCTGCAATCTGCACATAACATGGTGAATATCTGCATATTAACAACACGAATATATGCAGATAATGAGGAAAGAGAGATAATATGAATAGTTGTTATGCATTTCTTAGCAATAAAGATGGATTCACAGTATTTCAGTATGGAAACTATGTAATAAGATTTAAGGCACCATATTCTTTAGAAAAATTTTCAAAGGATGTCAAGTAAAAATGCTTGACATCCTTTTGCGTATCATGTATATTGTTCAAGGTGAGTGCAATGGAACGAATAGCTAAGCAGGCAATGCTTTATGATTTTTATGGAGAATTGCTGACAGAGCATCAGAAGAAGATCTATGAGGATGTCGTATACAATGACTTCTCATTATCCGAGATTGCCGAAGAGAACGGAATCAGCCGTCAGGGAGTACATGACCTGATCAGGCGGTGCAACAGGATTTTACAGGAATATGAGAACAAGCTTCATTTAATAGAGCGTTTCGTGAAGATCCGGGAAGAAGTGGGAAGCATCCAGAAGCTGGCAGAGAATCCACAGCTTTCGAGGGAAGAGCTGGTTTGTAAGATGAACGAGATTTCCAACAGGATTATGAATGAGTTATAACTATTCCGTACAGGTCGAAGCATTTACTGCTGAGAACGTAAGAATATGACCAACAGTTACTAAGAGTTACAGACATTGGTGCAGGAACGAGGTTAAGGAATGGCTTTTGAGAGTCTGACAGATAAACTTCAAAATGTATTTAAAAAACTGAAAAGCAAAGGACGTCTTACAGAGGAAGATGTTAAGGTTGCACTGAAAGAAGTCAAGATGGCATTGTTAGAGGCCGACGTCAATTTCAAGGTCGTTAAGCAGTTTGTCAAGTCTGTGGAAGAGCGTGCCATCGGTTCCGATGTCATGAATGGACTGAATCCGGGACAGATGGTAATCAAGATCGTTAATGAAGAAATGATTGCCCTGATGGGATCGGAAACAACCGAGCTGCAGTTCCAGCCGGGTAAGGCAATTACCACGATTATGATGTGTGGTCTTCAGGGTGCCGGTAAAACAACCGCAGCAGCCAAGATTGCCGGAAAGCTGAAGCTGAAAGGAAAACGTCCACTGCTCGTTGCCTGTGACGTATATCGTCCGGCAGCAATTAAACAGCTGCAGATCAATGGTGAGAAACAGCAGGTAGAGGTTTTTACCATGGGAGATAATCAGAATCCTGTGGACATTGCGAAAGCTGCTGTGGAACACGCACGTAAGAAGGATTTAAACGTTGTAATTATCGATACCGCAGGCCGGTTACATGTCGATGAAAATATGATGGTCGAGCTTGAAGAGATCAAACGAAATGTGGAAGTGCATCAGACCCTCCTCGTTGTGGATGCCATGACCGGTCAGGATGCCGTAACCGTAGCGAGTCAGTTCAATGACCGCATCGGAATTGACGGTGTGGTGCTTTCCAAGATGGATGGTGATACCCGAGGTGGTGCAGCCCTTTCTGTTAAAGCGGTTACCGGCAAGCCGATTCTTTATGTCGGCATGGGCGAGAAGCTAAGTGACCTGGAACAGTTTTATCCGGATCGTATGGCGAACCGGATTTTAGGAATGGGAGATGTGCTTTCCCTCATTGAAAAGGCACAGGAAAACATTTCCATTGATGAGAACAAGGAAAAGGAAATGGCTGCCCGGATGAAAAAGGGCAAGTTCGATTTTGATGATTACTTAGAGAGCATGAAGCAGATGCGGAACATGGGAGGCTTAAGCAGTATTCTTTCCATGATGCCCGGTATGGGAAGCAAGCTCGGTGATGTGGAATCCATGATTGATGAAAAGCAGCTTGCCAGAACCGAAGCGATCATCTTAAGCATGACTCCGGAAGAAAGAAAGAATCCGAAGCTGATGAATTTAAGCCGTAAGGGCAGAATTGCGAAGGGGGCAGGCGTGGATATTGCCGTAGTCAACCGTTTTATCAAGCAATTTGAACAGTCCCAGAAGATGATGAAGCAGATGCCCGGATTAATGGGGGGCAAGCGCGGCAGAGGAATGTTTGGTGGTATGAAGTTTCCATTTTAGGAAGTTTTATATAAACAGAAATGATTATTTAATTACACTATGGAGGTGAAACAAAATGGCAGTTAAAATCAGATTAAGAAGAATGGGTCAGAAGAAAGCTCCTTTCTATAGAATCGTAGTTGCAGATTCACGTTCTCCCAGAGACGGAAGATGTATCGAAGAGATCGGTACTTATGACCCGAACACAGATCCCAGCACTTTTAAGGTAAATGAGGAGCTTGCTAAGAAGTGGTTAGCAAACGGAGCTCAGCCTACAGAAGTTGTCAGCAAGATTTTTAAGCAGGCAGGAATTGAGAAATAATTGTATGTTGTCTGGCCCTTTTGGAGGTGAACAATGAAAGAATTAGTAGAAGTAATTGCTAAAAACCTTGTTGATCATCCTGAGGAAGTCGTTGTTACAGAAAAAGAAGAAGGAAAACATGTTACGGTTGAACTTCATGTGGCAGCATCTGATATGGGAAAGGTGATCGGTAAGCAGGGTAGAATTGCAAAAGCAATCCGTGCTGTGGTAAAGGCTGCATCATCGAAAGATAACAAGAAGGTAGACGTAGAAATCGTCTAATGTGGGTGTGAAACCCGTTTAAGATAAGAGGGAGTTCTTCGGAGCGCCCTCTTAGTTACTATAGGCAGGTGAGAAACGTCTTTATTTAAGCTATATGTAACTATTCAGAGCCATGCAAAATTGCTTTCTGCGAATGCTTGCATTCAAGCAGAACAGCAATTTTATATGGCGAAGTAACCACATGAGATAAACTCGAGTTGCGTTAGCAACGGTTTTACGAATGGGGTTCTGAATAGTTACAGCTATATTTGACAGGATTACGATGGGGGTTATTATGGAAAAACTCTTACAGGTGGGAGTTATTTCTTCCACGCATGGAGTACGTGGAGAGGTCAAGGTATTTCCGACGACCGATCAGGTACAGCGTTTTAAAAAGTTAAAGGAAGTCATTCTGGATACCGGAAGCGAACAGAAGGTATTGAAGATTGAAAGTGTGAAGTTTTTCAAACAGTTTGCAATCTTAAAATTTGAACATTATGATAACATCAATGATATAGAGAAATATAAAGGAAAGAGCCTTTATGTCACGAGGGAGAATGCAGTGAAGCTTCAAAAGGATGAATATTTTATTGCGGACCTGATTGGCATGAGTGCAGTTTCGGATGATGATGAGGCATTAAAGGGAACTCTTACCGATGTGATTGAAACCGGGGCCAATGATGTATATGTCATCGCATTAGAGGATGGAAGAGAGCTTCTGCTTCCGGCGATTAAGGAGTGTATCCTTAAGGTCGATGTAGAAGGAGAACAGCTTACCTTTCATTTGATGGAGGGACTTCTTTAAAGATGAATTTTCATGTATTGACTTTATTTCCTGAAATGATTGATCAGGGAGTCCGTACCAGTATTACCGGACGCGCCATGGAAAAGGGAGTCATTTCACTGGATCTTGTGAATATCCGGGATTATACGAAGGACAAGCATAAAAAGGTGGACGATTACCCGTATGGCGGAGGAGCCGGTATGCTGATGCAGGCACAGCCGGTATACGATGCATTCTTAAGTGTTACGAAGAACTTAAAAAGCAGAATGCGCCCAAGGGTAATTTATATGGCACCGCAGGGACGGACGTTTCAGCAGCAGATGGCAAGAGAGCTGGCTTGTGAAGAGGATCTGATCATTCTTTGCGGACATTATGAAGGAATTGATCAGAGAGTATTGGATACGATCGTTACGGATTATGTATCGATTGGAGATTACGTGCTGACCGGCGGGGAGCTGCCTGCCATGGTGATGATCGATGCGGTTTCCCGTATGGTGCCGGGGGTGCTTGGCAACGAGGATTCGGGAGAGACCGAGAGCTTTTCCAATTATCTGCTGGAATATCCGCAGTATTCAAGACCGGAGGAATGGAACGGACAGAAGGTTCCGGAGATTCTTCTGTCCGGCAACCATGAAAAAGTGGAGGAATGGCGTCTTACACAGTCATTGGAGAGGACGAAGGAGCTGCGTCCCGATCTGTATGAAAAATGGGCAGCTGAAAATCAGGATTATTTTGAACGGCTGCGTAAGCGGGAAGCACGGAAGAAACAGAGGGAGGAACGCAGGTGTAAGAAAGTACTTGCAAATCCATGAAATGTATGATATCATTCCATATGTTGTGGAATTGTGATGGTCCGCTGGTATGATGATATTAAGAACGTCTATTTTCCAAATACAGAATAAGAGAGGATATAGAAATGAACGAAATTATCAAGAACATTGAAAACGAAGCATTAAAAGAGGTTTCTGAATTCGGCATTGGTGATACTGTTAAGGTTTACGGTAAGATCAAGGAAGGAAACCGTGAAAGAATTCAGGTTTTTGAAGGTGTTGTATTAAAGAAGCAGGGAACCGGTGCTCGTCAGACCTTTACCGTGCGTAAGTCATCTAACGGTGTTGGCGTTGAGAAGACTTGGCCTTTATACTCCCCGAACGTTGAGAAGGTTGAAGTGGTTCGTAAGGGTAAAGTCCGCAGAGCAAAACTGAATTACTTAAGAGACCGTGTAGGTAAGGCTGCCAAGGTTAAGGAAGTAGTGAAATAATCACTGCTGGAACGAGGTACGAGTAAACAGTACAATAATCTGCCGACAATCGGTAGGATTTACAGGACAACCGAGTTATCGGTTGTCCTGTTCTGTTATAAAGGATGAAATATGGCAAAACACAAAGGACTTTCTTTTTATGAGAAGAAAAAGAAAATAAGTAAAGGAATGGTGCGGGAAATTTTTTCCATGATTTTTTTCTGTTTTGCGGCGATTCTGCTCGCATTTGTCATCGTGATTTCTTTTGGACTGAAAACCAGTGTGATCGGTGTTTCGATGGAACCTGCATTATCGAACGGGCAGACCGTTTTCATTGACCGGTTCATCTATAAGCTACTGTCTCCGAAGCGGGGGGATGTAATTGTTTTTCTGCCAAACGGCAATACCAATTCCCATGATTATTTGAAGCGGGTAGTTGCGCTTCCGGGAGAAAAGGTGCAGATTATTGGTGGTTACGTTTATGTGAACGGCGTGATGCTCGATGAAGATGAGACACTGGATAAGATCGCGGATCCCGGTATTGCAGACATTGAGATTACGCTTGGTTCCGATGAATTCTTTGTGTTGGGAGATAACCGTAATAACAGTGAGGACAGCCGATCGGGTAACATCGGACCTGTGAAGAGAAGTAATATTATTGGAAAAGCATGGTTCCATTTATCCGGTGATGGGGATGGATGGGGATTTGTAAGATAGGAGTTGAGAATGAATTATCAATGGTATCCCGGACATATGACCAAAGCAAAGCGAATGATGCAGGAGAACATCAAGCTGATTGATCTGATTATCGAGCTTGTAGATGCGAGAATTCCCATGAGCAGCCGGAATCCGGATATTGATGAGCTGGGAAAGGGAAAGGCCAGAATCATTCTGCTTAATAAATCAGATCTTGCGGATGCAAGGCTGAATCAGGAATGGGAGAGCTTTTTTAAAGAAAAAGGATATTTCGTACAGCCGCTTAATGCAAAAAACGGAGCCGGAATCAAGAACATTCAGGCTCTCGTACTGGAATCCTGTAAGGAGAAGATCGAACGTGACAGAAAGCGTGGCATCATCAATCGTCCGGTTCGTGCCATGGTGGTAGGCATTCCCAATGTCGGAAAGTCTACGTTTATCAATTCTTTTGCCGGAAAGGCATGCGCTAAGACCGGAAACAAGCCGGGTGTTACGAAGGGAAAACAGTGGATCCGCTTGAACAAAAATCTGGAGCTGTTAGACACACCGGGTATTTTGTGGCCGAAGTTCGAGGATCAGAAAATAGGAGAGCATCTGGCACTCATTGGGTCCATTAATGATGAAATTCTACATGTGGATGAGCTTGCGGTGGCACTGATACGGAATTTAAAAAATTCATATTTGGACTTGTTAGAAAAGCGATATGATATTACAATAGATGAAGATGCATATGATACGTTGAAGAAGATTGCCATTGCGCGTAAGTGCCTGCAAAAAGGGGAATTACCTGATGTGGATCGGGCATCTTCCATGCTACTTGAGGATTTTCGTTCAGGAAAGCTTGGAAGGATTACATTAGAGCGTCCGGAGGAATGGAAGTGAATAAGAAGTTAAAGGATATTCTGAGCACAAGCTTGTATTTATTAATTGTACTGGTTGTAACCTTTCTGGTCGTGACCTATGTGGGACAGAGAACGAAGGTGATCGGAAGCTCCATGTCACCCACACTTACCGATGGCGATAATCTGATTGTTGATAAGATTTCTTATCGATTCCATGATCCGGAGCGGTTTGACATTGTGGTATTTCCATTCCGGTATGCAGAGAAGACCTATTATATCAAGCGGATTATCGGACTTCCGGGAGAAACGGTGTATATTGATGAGGAAGGAACCATTTACATTGACGGAGAGGTTCTGAATGAGGACTTCGGCAAGGAAGTGATTCAGGATCCGGGAAGGGCCTATGAGCCGATTACGCTTGGAGCGGATGAATATTTCGTGCTGGGTGATAACCGTAACAACAGTTCGGACAGCAGAGATCCCGTTGTGGGCAACATTCACCGGGATGAATTGATTGGGAAAGCATGGATGCGGATTTATCCATTTGACCAGATGTGCATTATCAAACATCAGTAAGGGATCACCATTTCAGTAATAATAAGGATTGGAAACAAGAGATCGTTTTTTGAAAACAGGAGTACATAATGGAAACAAAGATCAGTGTGATCAAAGAAGAACTACAGGCAGCATCTTATAAAGAGCTGCCTCTCTTTATAAGTAAATATGAAGCGGATGAACGGAGTGGAGTCGCTGTGCTTGTAAAAAAAGCACATAAGCAGATCGACGATTATGAGAAGGAACTGCTGCGTACCGAAAAGATGAAGGAATATGAAAAGAAATACGGAGAGTACGCCTATATCTGCGGAATTGATGAAGTCGGGAGAGGCCCGCTTGCAGGCCCGGTTGTGGCAGGTGCTGTGATCCTTCCTAAAGATTGTGATATTTTGTATCTAAATGATTCCAAGCAACTCTCCGAAAAGAAAAGAGAAGAGCTGAATGAAATTATTCTGGAAAAGGCATTGGCAACCGGAATTGGTGTCGTATCACCGGAACGGATTGACGAAATCAATATTTTGCAGGCAACCTATGAGGCAATGCGTCAGGCGATCAGCAAGCTTTCCGTAAAGCCGGAGTTGCTGCTTAACGATGCAGTAACCATTCCCAAGGTTGAGATCCCACAGGTGCCGATTATTAAAGGGGATGCCAAGAGCATTTCCATTGCCGCAGCCAGCATCATAGCCAAGGTATACAGGGATCATCTGATGGTACAGTATGATGAGATTTTTCCAGGATACGGGTTTGCCAGAAATAAGGGATACGGGGCACCGGATCATATGGAAGCAATCCGCACCTTAGGTCCGACGCCGATCCATCGGAGGTCGTTTATTAAAAACGTAGGGTAACTGTTCAGTACCTTCATAGTTACGATGCAAAATCCATTCCAAATCGGCTTCGCCTATGGGATTTTGCATTACTGAATCATGCTCTTACGGTCTCGGCAGCCAATGCTCTGAATAGCTGCCAAAACATAATAATGGGAGAAATCAGATTGAATATTTCATCCTTTGTAAATCGGATTACACAGACAATTACAGATGCTGCGAATGGGAATACAGGAAATCTTTCTCCGTCTGCGTTGGAGGAGAGCATCCGGAACGGATTGGAAGCAATTCTGGCGAAGGGATCCGGACAATCGGTAACGGGAGAGGTTCTGCAGATGAACGGAAATGAGATTTTGTTATCCCTGGGAGATAACCAGCTTTTGCAGGCGAGGCTGGAGGGTGGAGCAACGCCCAAAATGGGACAGCTTATGACCTTTCAGATCCAGAATACCACGGGAAATAAAATTTCCCTGACACCGCTTTTTGAAAACTTAAATCAGAACTCCAGTATTTCCACGGCACTGAAGGCGGCTGGACTGCCTCTGACGGATCAGATGATCCAGATGGTAAAGGATCTGATGCAGGAGGGGCTTCCAATCGACCGGCAGTCCCTGCATCAGATGAACCGTGCCATGAATCTGAATCAGGGAGTATCAACTGCAACGCTTGCGCAGATGCAGCGTCTTGGCATTCCATTGGAAGCGGATATGATCCGGCAGTTTCAGAATTATCAGAATTATGAGCATCAGATTACCGGAAGTCTTTCGGATCTTACAGATGCTTTTACGGAGAGCTTCTTACAGTTATCCGGGGAACAGGGCGTGCAGGAAGGGCTGTCTTTCGTGCAGGATGTGTTAGGTCAGTTTGTGAGTGAAGAGGGAATCCCGGAAGGGGACGTTACCCAGAATCTGGAGGCGGTACAGAATCAGCCAGACGGGTCGGCAGATGGATTACAGAAGGACTTTATGGAAAGTGCACTATATAAGGAGCTTAAGGAACTTGGTGCATCGTCTGAACAGCTGTCCAATCTGGTTTCCAATAAGGGGAACGGACAACAGGTACTCAAAGAGGTGCTTCAGATGATTGACCGGAACCTGAAGGGAGAGGTCAGCGCTCCCGATTTCAATGAAAAGCTGGGAAGATTTTTAGACGGAAAAGAATTTAAGCAATTATTTAAGGAGACACTAAACAAACAACTGCTTTTAGAGCCTGCCGAGGTGGCCAAAGAGGGCAAGGTAGATCAACTCTATGAAAAGCTGAACCAGCAGATGAAGAGTCTGAACGCACTGCTATCTGATCCGGCAAGAGGCGATACGGCACTTGCGAAAACGGTGACGAATCTGAATCAGAATATAAATTTTATGAATGCAATGAACCAGAACTTTTCCTATATTCAGATTCCGCTTAAGATGTATAACAAAGAAACAAGCGGCGAGCTGTTTGTCTATACAAACAAGAAGAGTCTGGCAAAGAAGGACGGCAATGTAAGTGCGCTGCTGCATCTGGATATGGAATATCTGGGAAGCGTGGATGTGCATGTTACCTTAAGTCAGGGACAGAAGGTGGCAACGAAGTTTTACCTGCAGGATGATGCCTCGCTGGATCTCATTGCACAGCATATTGATCTGTTGAATGACCGGCTGAATAAGCGAGGCTATTCGATGAATGCAGAATTTATCAACCGGGATACGGGGGCGAATGTGCTTGGTGAGATTCTGAATCAGAGTAAAAATATCTCCGTATTGTCAGGAACCTCCTTTGATGTGAGGGCTTAACGGAATATGACACAAGAATTTTAATGCAGACAGAATGGAACAGGAAAGCAGTAAAGGATCGTATATGGAAGAAACGAAGCAGAAAAGAGAAAAGGTGAAACAGGCGGTTGCTCTTTCCTATGATCCGGAAGAAGATGCCCCCAAGATCATTGCAAGCGGGCGGGGAGCACTGGCAGAACGAATCATTGAAAAGGCGAAGGAAGCAAACGTTGCCGTACACCGGGATGACAAGCTGGCGGATACCTTATCCAGACTGGAAATCGGAGAAATGATCCCGCCGGAGCTTTATGAGGTTGTGGCAGAGATTCTGGTGTTTGTTGATGCGATGGATAAGATCAAAGCCAAGATGGATGCACATAAGAAGTAAAAGAAAAGATACGAAGCAGGAGGACATCGTTGAATAAGAGGGAATTAGGAACGCGGAAGGAACTGCAGGCCATGCACTATCTGGAAAGTCAGGGAATGAAGATCCTTCAAAGAAATTTCCGGTGCCGCATGGGCGAGATTGACCTGATTGCACGGGAGGGAGACTGCCTTGTTTTTGTGGAGGTGAAGTACCGGACCGGTAATCGTTACGGGTCGCCGTTGGAAGCTGTGAACGTACGCAAGCAGATCACGATCCGGAAGGTGGCACAGTATTATCTGCTTGGCATAAAACAGCCGGACTGCCCGGTGCGCTTTGATGTGGTCGGAATCTGCGGAGATCGGATTGAACATATCAGAAATGCGTTTTAAAGGAAAGGAGTCAGAAGCTGTGACGGAATGGAAACGAAAAGAAAATCGCTGCCATATGGCAGCACATGAAACAATAGATGGTCTTACTTATCTGACATTTCCTGTTCTGGATGGAGCAGAGAATGTCAGACATTTATTTTCTACCAGAAAAGGCGGCGTGAGCAGGGGAATTTATGAGAGCATGAATCTCAGCTTTCAACGTGGGGACGATGCAGAAAATGTCCTTGAAAACTTCCGGCGGATTGCGGCGCTTTTTGACAGTACCCCGGACAAAATCGTCTGTGCGAAGCAGACACATACCACGAATATCCGCAGAGTAACGAAGGAAGATGCCGGAAAGGGAGTAACGAAAGAGCCGGATTATGAAGATATCGACGGACTGGTTACCAATGAGCCGGAACTGATCCTTTGTACCTCCTTTGCGGACTGCGTACCGCTTTATTTTGTGGATCCTGTGAAGGGGGCAATCGGACTTGCCCATTCCGGCTGGCGCGGTACTGTGAACCGTATGGGAGCAAGGATGATTGAGGAGATGAACCGTCAGTTTGGAAGTAACCCGGAGGATCTGCTTGTGGCAGTCGGTCCGTCGATCTGTGTGGACTGCTACGAAGTGGGAGAGGATGTTGCCGGAGAGTTCCAAAAGGTTTTCCCCGATACGGAGGTATTGCAGAAGGGAAAGCAGGAGGGCAAGTATCAGCTTGATTTATGGAAGGCCAATGGACAGCTCCTGCTGGATGCCGGAGTCCGGGAGGAGCACCTAGAAATTACGGATCTTTGTACCTGCTGTAACCAGGAGCTTTTGTTTTCGCACCGGGCAAGCCATGGACAGAGGGGCAATTTGTGCGCATTTCTGGAACTGACAGGGAAACATTAATAAAACCTTAATAAAATTCCTACCATGTATTTAAAATTCCTATGTTTTAATAAAAGGGTCAAATGAGAAAGGTGAGGGAGAACAATGACGAATATACTGGTATGTGATGATGACAAAGAAATTGTAGATGCTATCGAGATTTATCTGCAGCAGGAGGGTTATCAGATCTATAAGGCTTACGATGGGGAGCAGGCGATTAAAGTGCTTAAGGAGACGAATATCCAGCTTCTGATTATTGACATTATGATGCCGAGACTGGATGGCATTCATGCTACCTTGAAGATCCGGGAATTCAGCAGTGTCCCGATTATCTTTCTGTCTGCCAAATCGGAGGATACGGACAAGATTCTCGGATTAAACATGGGAGCGGATGATTACATTACGAAGCCGTTTAATCCGCTTGAACTAGTTGCAAGGGTAAAGTCCAACCTGCGGCGTTATACCCAGCTTGGAAGCCTGAATGTTGAAAATAATGCATTGTATCAGGTGGGTGGGCTGTGTATGAACGATGATACCAAGGAAGTGACCGTGGACGGTGAACCGGTAAAGCTTACCCCGATTGAGTACAATATTCTGTTTCTTCTGGTGAAAAACCAGGGCAAAGTCTTTTCTATCGACCAGATTTATGAAAATATCTGGAATGAGGAGGCTATCGGTGCAGATAATACCGTAGCAGTACATATTCGTCATATTCGTGAAAAAATCGAAATCAATCCCAAGGAACCTCGTTATTTGAAAGTAGTCTGGGGTGTAGGCTACAAAGTAGAAAAACAATAGGAAAGGTAGAGAGAGGATGAACAAGGTGCAGAAGGTTATCTGTCATGTGGTACAGCATGTTGCACTCGTTGTAGGAGTCGTACTGCTTACAACGGCATTGCTTAGTTCGTATGTGCGGTATGAGACGGTAAACGGTGTGCAGTCCACGTTCTTAAATAACGAAGGACAGCAGAAGGACTTTGAAGATTCGAAGATTTTTAACCAGTTGATGAAGGAGCAGGCACTGGCGATTGTCCGGTATGGTGCAATACGCGGGCAGCTTGAAACCGACGGAGTATACGATGCCAATAAGGTTATTGATGTTACGGCATATGCCAACCGGTTTACAGGTGTGCCGAGCCGGTATGTGACGGCAGATTATTATTTAGAGGATCTGATCCGCTGGGGCAAATATGGCATTGAATATGTGATGACGGAAACTTCAGCCGAGGATTTCTTAAACGGAATCACAGAGTATACGGTCATTTCCAATGCAGGATACGGAAGCTATCATGGCAATATCAGCCCGTATAATACCGATTTAAGTCATTCCGTGGAAAAGATCGATGTCTCCGGAAACTCGTTATCCCCGACACTTTATGAGGGGACCTATGAAGGAGACGGATATGATCCGGATATGACAGTAGAAAATGGAGACAATACAGACAATACAGAGATATCACAGCATTATCTTATCGTGAACCGTTATCAGACGGTCGATGGTAAAAACATTGAGGATTATGTCTCCGACTGGGATGCATATGACACCCTGAGGGATTCCCTTGCAACGACGATCCAGGATCTGGCAGAGGATTATGCACTCTGTGAGAAGTACTATGACTATTATGATGAAACTGGAAGTGATGCGAAATCCAATGTGGTATATCTGATCCGTAAAACGATCGGAAATAAGACGGAAGTTTATACCAATATGGATACGGAATGGACGGATCTCACTTCTCTGGAGATGACGCTGAAAGAGACGTGCGACCGGTATATTCTTTATGATGCACAGGATCTGCGGTATGAGACGAATACCAAGGTTACGGAAGCAGAACTCCGTCAGTATATCAGTGATTATGGTTATGCCTATCCGGAAAACTTACAGATCATGATCGGAGTGAATAAGGATCGTGCGGTGAAGGACTGCTTTGTGACTGCCGACGCGGCTTATCAGAAGGCGGTTCCGGACTTTACACAGAACGTCATTATTGCCGTGATCTGGCTGTTTATTTTCCTGGCAATGGTAATCCTTCTTACGGTCAAAGAGGGTGTTGTCAGGGATAAAGAAACCGGAGAGAAAACCTTTGTCCTGCATGCGGAAGATAAGATCCCGACAGAAATTTTCCTCGTATTGTTTGCCATTGCAATGGGAGTTCTGATTGGTGCGTGTGTAGAACTTTTCTTAGGTGGAAGGTGGATTTCGGACCTTTATACCTTATATCAGCGGAATGGCGTCATATTGTTTATGGCTGGAATCACACTGCTTGGGAGTCTCGTTTGTTCCTTCTTCTATTACAGTCTGGTGCGCAGGATCAGGGCACACCGGATCTGGAAGGGAAGCCTTCTGAGAAGGGGAATCATCCGATTTGAAAAAGCGGTTCATTATATGCGGAACCATAAATCCATAGCAGTGCGGGTGTGGGTTCCGTTCCTTGGATTTGCCGGAGTGAATCTGCTTGCCGTGATTCTTGCGGGTCAGATGAGGATGCCTCTTGTTGTATTTATCGGAATTGTGTTGTTTAATGCACTGGTTGGTGTGGTGTGCTTCCGGAATGCAGTTGCCAGACAGCATATTTTACAGGTGATTAACCGGATCTGTAAGGGAGATCTGAATGCCAAGGTGGATGAGGACAGCCTGAACGGAGATAATCTGGTGCTGGCAAAGGCGGTGAACCGGATTGGAGACAGCGTACGGGATGCCGTGGAAACCAGCATGAAGGATGAACGGTTAAAGACAGATTTGATTACCAATGTTTCCCATGACCTGAAAACACCGTTAACCTCGATTATTAATTATGTGGATCTCATTAAGAGAGAACAGGTCGATAATCCGAAGGTACAGGAATATATTGAAGTGCTGGATACGAAGTCACAGCGGTTAAAGCAGTTAACCGAAGACCTGCTCGAAGCCTCCAAGATTTCTTCCGGAAATATTGTGCTTCATATGGAACGGATTAATCTGGTGGAGCTGCTTAATCAGACGATGGGAGAGTTCTCCGAGAAGTTTGAACAGAAGGGACTTATCCCGGTTGTGAATGCACCTTCGCAGGCCGTCTATGTATTGGCAGACAGCCGCAGAAGCTATCGTGTCATGGAAAATCTCTTTAACAACATCTTTAAGTATGCGTTAGAAGGAACCAGAATTTACATTGATCTGGGATTCACGGAATGGAAGAGTGCGGACGGAAACGGAAGCCAGGAAGGGGTTTACCTTTCTTTGAAGAATATTTCGGCAATGGAGCTGAATGTGGCACCGGAGGAGCTGACCGAACGCTTTATCCGGGGAGATGAATCGAGAACGACAGAAGGAAGCGGACTGGGGCTTTCGATTGCAAAGAACCTGACCGAAGCCATGAACGGTATGTTCGAGATTTCCATTGACGGTGATTTATTCAAGGTAGTGATTGTATTTCCGAGGATGGGTGATGTAAAGAAAGAAATAGAAGAGTAAAGAAAAATGCCCTCGGAGCTTTTACTCCGGGGGTTCTGTAGCCATGCATATGAGAAAATGATCCAGCGGATCATTTTGAGTTATTCGGTAATAAACATATTTTCACGGTTATTGTATTTGGCAAGAATCTCCTGAATCTTCTCGGTCGGTGTATAAACATTCATCATGGAAGAATCATGATTCATAAAGTCAATGATGGAAGCAAGAAACTTACTCATATCGGCTTCCAGATAATAAGGCTTTGACTTTAATTCCGGCAGCTGGTAGGTGAGGTTTGTGGTAACCACCTTGTCAAAGTAGCATTTCTCATAAGCTTCATCAAAACGCTCCAGGCCATCGGTAAATAATCCAAAGGTACAGCAGATATAAACACGCTTGGCGTTCATGGACTTTAACTGCTTCGCTGTATCTAACATACTTCCGCCGGAAGAAATCATATCATCAATGATGATGACATCCTTACCATCAATGTTGTCCCCTAAGAACTCATGGGCAACAATCGGGTTCTTTCCGTTGACAATCGTAGAGTAGTCGCGGCGCTTATAGAACATACCGGTATCTACGCCTAAAACATTTGCAAAATATACGGCACGGTCAAGGGCTCCTTCATCCGGGCTGATGACAATCAGGTGATCCTTGTCGATAATCAGATTCTGTTCAGCACCGAGCAGGGCGCGGATGAACTGATAAGGCGGTGTAAAGTTATCAAAGCCGCATAAAGGTTCTGCATTCTGTACCCGGGGATCGTGGGCATCAAAGGTGATGAAGTTGCTGACGCCCATATTGCTCAGCTCTTCAATCGCATAAGCACAGTCTAAGGATTCACGGCCGTTTCTCTTATGCTGTCTTCCTTCATAAAGGAAGGGCATAATCACATTAATACGATGTGCTTTGCCGTTGATGGCAGAGATCACACGCTTCAAATCCTGATAGTGGTCATCGGGAGACTTGTAGTTAATAAAACCATTCATTTTATAGGTGATGTGGTGGTTGCATACATCGACCAGGATGAAAATATCTTTTCCACGGATAGATTCATCAATTGTGGCTTTGCCTTCACCGGAACCAAAACGATGGCATGCGGCATCCACGATGAAATTGTCCGAAACATATCCTTGAAAAGCAGGATCGTTCTTGGCAATATTCTTGACATCTTTACGGAAATTGACAAGATAGTGATTGACACTGTTCCCAAGATTCCGGGCAGAATCCATAACGATGAGCTTTAATGGAGCAACAGGAATCGCTGCTTCCAGTTTTGATAAATTAGGCATAATATCCTCCGAAAGTATGAGACGTTTGAAAAATTTTTTTTGACCAATTATTTTATATCATTCTGCTAGTGACACGTCAAGAAAATTCTAGTACAATGTTCTTTATGAGAACAGACAAAGGACACAAAATTAAACAAATTGAACAGGGAAGCATTGCACAGCGGGAAGGAATCTGTGCAGGCGACAGCCTTTTATCCATCAACGGAATTGTGATGGAGGATATTTTTGATTATCAGTATCAGGTACAGAATGACCACCTGGAGCTCGTTCTTCTGACGGAGGACGGCGAAGCGGTTACGAAGAGCATTGATAAGGATGAGGATGAGGATCTTGGGATTATTTTTGAAAACGGACTCATGGATCAGTATCGCTCGTGTCATAATAAATGTATCTTCTGCTTTATTGACCAGATGCCGAAGGGAATGAGAGAAAATCTGTATTTTAAGGATGATGACAGCCGCTTATCCTTTTTGCAGGGAAACTACGTGTCACTGACGAATATGTCCGATCACGATGTGGACCGGATCATTAAGTATCATCTGGCGCCGATTAACGTATCGTTCCAGACGATGAACCCGGAGCTGCGCTGTATGATGCTGCATAACCGGTTTGCCGGGGAAGCGCTGAAAAAGGCGGATCGTCTTTATGAGGCAGGCATCACCATGAACGGACAGATTGTACTGTGCAAGGGTGTGAATGATGGGAAGGAGTTGGATTACAGCATCCGTAAGCTGATGGAATATCTTCCGGTCATTGAGAGCGTGTCCGTAGTACCGGTCGGATTAACCAGATTTCGAGAGGGTCTGTATCCCTTAGAGCCGTTTACCCGGGAGGACGCCAGAGAAGTCATCGGCATGATCCGTGGTTATCAGCAGCAATGCATGGAAATGTATGGCATGCACTTCATTCATGCGAGTGACGAGTGGTATCTTCTGGCAGAGGAACCAGTTCCGGAGGAGGAATGTTACGATGGCTATCTGCAGCTGGAAAATGGAGTCGGCATGATCCGGCTTCTGTTAAACGAGGCGAAGGAGACGATGGACGAGCTTTATAAGCATAAGCTCTTTAACGTGCTGAAATGTCATCACGACTGGAAGAAGAAAGCAAGAACGGTTTCCCTTGCAACCGGCAAGCTGGCGTATCCGTACATCCGGCAGATTGCGAAGGAGGCTGAAGCCTATATGCCGGGGCTTACGGCAAATGTATACGAGATCCGGAACGACTTTTTCGGAGAACGAATTACGGTATCGGGACTTATTACAGGAATCGATCTGATGAACCAGCTAAAGGATAAGAAACTGGGCGAGGTACTGCTCATTCCGGAGAATATGGTACGTGTGGAAGAAAACGTATTCCTTGACGATATAACAGTCAGTGAGGTTGAAAAAACTTTACAAGTACCGGTAGATATTGTAAAATCAAGCGGACGCGACTTGATCAATCAGATTTTGGGAAGGAAGATACATGAGTAAGAGAAGTAAACCTATTGTAGCGGTAGTCGGAAGACCGAACGTAGGAAAATCCACTTTATTTAATACACTGGCAGGATCCAAGATTTCCATTGTCAAGGATACACCGGGAATTACCAGAGACCGTATTTATGCGGATGTCACATGGCTGAACAAGAGCTTTACCTTAATTGATACCGGTGGTATTGAGCCGGACAGCAAGGATGTGATTCTTTCCCAGATGAGGGAACAGGCACAGATTGCCATTGATACCGCAGATGTCATTATTTTTATGGTAGACGTGCATCAGGGACTTGTGGATGCGGATTCCAAGGTGGCAGACATGCTTCGCCGTGCGCAGAAGCCGGTCGTGCTTGTCGTTAACAAGGTGGATAATTATGATAAATATATGGCGGATGTCTACGAATTCTATAATCTTGGAATCGGAGATCCGCATGCCATTTCCGCAGCGAATCAGCTAGGCATCGGTGATATGCTCGATGTTGTTACCGGATATTTTGAAGAAGGACAGGGCGAGGAGGAAGAAGATAATAAGACACGGGTTGCCATTGTCGGAAAGCCGAATGTCGGAAAGTCTTCCCTGATTAACCGTCTGATCGGTGAGAACCGTCTGATTGTATCTGATGTTGCCGGGACAACAAGAGATGCGGTGGATACGCTTGTGAAGCATAATGGTAAGGAATATGTCCTGATTGATACGGCAGGGCTTCGCCGCAAAAATAAGATTAAGGAAGAGCTCGAGCGTTATATGATCGTGCGTACGGTAAGTGCGGTAGAGCGTGCAGATATTGTGATTCTGGTCATTGATGCGGTCGAGGGTGTAACCGAGCAGGATGCGAAGATCGCCGGAATTGCACATGAACGTGGCAAGGCGGTTATTATCGCCGTGAATAAGTGGGATGCCGTGGAGAAGAATAATAAGACGGTAAACGAATATACCGATAAGGTGAGAAACATTCTTTCCTTTATGCCGTATGCCGAGATTACCTTTATTTCTGCACTGACCGGACAGCGTCTTCCGAAGCTCTATGACCTGATTGATACTGTGGCAGAGAATCATGCACTCCGGATTCAGACCGGTGTTCTTAATGAAATTATGAGTGAAGCGGTTGCCCTGCAGCAGCCCCCGTCCGACAAAGGAAAGCGTCTGCGTCTTTACTATATTACCCAGGTTGGCGTGAAGCCGCCGACATTCGTTATCTTTGTAAATGATAAGGAATTGATGCATTTTTCTTACACCAGATATATTGAAAATAAAATCCGTGAGGCATTTGGATTTAAAGGAACGCCATTGCGGTTTATTATTCGTGAAAGAAAGGAAAACAAGTAACGTGGAACGGATTATTAGTATTATTATCGGTTATGTATTTGGCATGTTTCAGACAGCATTCTTCTACGGTAAAATGCATGGAATTGACATCCGTGAGCATGGAAGCGGCAACGCCGGAACGACCAATACCTTACGTGTCTTAGGAACGAAGGCGGGACTTATTGTATTTGCCGGGGATGTTTTGAAATGCATGATTGCAGTCGGGATTACTACACTGATTTTTAAGGGAAGCCATCCGGAGGAGATTTATCTGTTAAAGCTTTATACGGCGGCAGGTGCCATTCTCGGACATAATTATCCTTTCTATCTTAAGTTTAAAGGGGGAAAAGGAATCGCAGCAACCGCTGGACTGATTCTGGCATTTCATCCGTATTTCATTCCGGTCGGATTCGTTCTGTTCTTTGGTGCATTCCTGACCACCCATTATGTATCCTTAGGATCGCTCCTCATTTATGTTGGACTGATGACCGAAATGGTGATCTGTGGACAGACAGGACTCTTTGGAGTGACACAGCCTGTTTTAAATGAAATGTATGCCGTGACGGCATTTCTGACGGTACTTGCTTTTTATAAACATAAAGAAAATATCAAGCGTCTCCTTCATGGAAATGAGCGCAAGACCTATTTACTTAAGAAGAATAAGTTCAAAGCAGAAAGTAAATAAAGGAAGGAAAGGATTTCGATATGGCAGATATTGCAATTATTGGAGCAGGAAGCTGGGGAACAGCATTATCCGTATTATTACATAATAACGGACATCGGATTACGGTCTGGTCGGCATTGGAATCGGAGATTTCGATGCTGAAGGAATGTCATGAGCAGAAGGAGAAGCTTCCGGGCGTGATTTTACCGGAGGATATGATCTTTACAACCGATCTCAATGCAGCGATGAAGGATAAGGATGTACTGGTCTTAGCTGTACCTTCTCCGTTTACCAGAAGCACCGCGAAACAGATGACTCCGTTTACGAAACAGGGACAGATCATTGTAAATGTCGCAAAGGGAATTGAAGAAGAAACCTTAATGACGCTGTCTGAAATTATTGAGCAGGAAATTCCGCAGGCCAATGTTGCGGTATTGTCGGGACCGTCCCATGCAGAAGAGGTTGGAAAGGGAATTCCGACAACAATCGTGGTTGGTTCAAAGGATAAGAAGACTGCGGAATATTTACAGTCCATTTTCATGAGCGAGGTATTCCGCGTATACATCAGTGCTGATGTGCTTGGTATTGAATTAGGAGCGGCGCTTAAGAACGTGGTAGCGCTTGCCGCCGGAGTTGCCGATGGACTTGGCTATGGAGACAATACCAAGGCAGCCTTAATTACCAGAGGAATTGCCGAGATCGCAAGACTTGGAATCCATATGGGTGGACGTCTTGAAACATTCTATGGACTGACTGGAATCGGAGATCTGATCGTGACCTGTGCGTCCATGCATTCCCGTAACCGTCGTGCCGGAATCCTGATTGGTAAGGGCGCGACAATGAATGAGGCCATGGCAGAAGTAAAGATGGTTGTTGAGGGTGTTTATTCTGCAAAGGCAGGACTTGCACTTGCAAAAAAATACAACGTGTCCATGCCGATTATTGAGCAGGTGAACCGGGTATTGTTTGAAGGCGCATCGGCCGATGCAGCTGTTAAGGATCTGATGCTGCGTGACCGTAAGATTGAAAATGTGGACTTAAGAGAACTGGCACAGAACAGTGTGAAGCTTCCTTGGTAAGGGTACTGCGGTTCACTTTTTACCAGATTCGCTTTGCTAAAATTTCCAAATTTCACAGATTCGCTTTGCTAAAATTTCACGGTTGACAAAGCATTGAATTTCGTATATAGTCAAGACTAGAAAGCAGTAAAGGCGTTGAAGGGAACAAGTAGGAATAAATGGAAGGGACAGAAAGCAGCCGGCAGATGAGAGGCGCACAGGAAGTTTATTCGGAATACATCCCGGAGCTTCATGTCAGAATGGCAGAATTACCTAGTAGGACATGACGGAGGAATGCACGTTATCGCAGGAGAGTATCATTGAAATTCCAGATGGATTTTTTGAAGAAATGGAGTTTGAATTGTACTTAGTGAGACAGGTTATGTGAGTAATCTGTGAAGTTAGGTGGTAACACGGGTATGAACTCGTCCTATGGAAATAGGACGAGTTTTATTATTTTATAAAGGAGAAAAGAAATGGGAATTTATGAAGAACTGGTAGCAAGAGGACTGATTGCACAGGTAACCG